>JAEPOK010000001.1:0-327983 GCA_017642935.1 Hyphomicrobiales bacterium | reverse complement strand
GTGGATTTGCCGGCACCATTTTCACCCAATAGCCCGAGCACCTCGCCGCCGCGCACGCTAAGACTGACATTCTCATTGGCCACGACAGCGCCGAAGCGCTTGGTGATGCCGCGCAGTTCAACATCCATCGCGCTGCCCTCAATTGCCGACCATCAAATCCCCGGAGATGATCTGGCTTTGCAGGCTTTCGAGCTGCGTTTTCAGCGTCTGCGGAACCAGCGCGTCCATGTCGTGGAACGGTGCCAGCGCAACACCGCCATTGTCGAGCGTGCCAAGCAAAACGCCGCCCTCAAAATCGCCGCGCATGGCCATCTCGATCACTTCGAACGCGGTCGCGTCCATGCGCTTGGTGACCGACGTCAAATAGACGTGCCCGTTCTGCGCGTCGGTAACGTAGAGGTCGGCATCGACCCCGATGATTTTGAGCAGATCGGGGCCAAGTTCATTGGCAAGCGCTGCGGACCCCAGACCAACCGGCCCGGCCACCGGCAAGACGATATCGGCACCTTCGTCATAAAGGTTCTGCGCGAAGGCACGGCCATCATCGAGCGAGTCAAAATTATTGGTGAAGAGCCCCTGACGTGTCTCCGGGTCCCAACCGAGCAAGGTCACCGAGGTCCCGTTGGTGGCGTTGTAATGGTCAATGCCCCACGCAAAACCGTCCATGAAAATGGTCACCGGAGGAATGTTGATACCGCCAAACGTACCGACCACGCCGGTCTCGGTCATGCCGGCCGCCAGATAGCCAGCCAGGAAAGCCGCCTGATCTGTGGCATAGACTTGGCCGAGCACATTGGGGATGGTCGGGTCGTAGGCGAAATCCACGATCGAGAACATCTGATCGGGATTGGCCTCGGCGGCCGTTTGCGTGGCTTCACCAAGCAAAAAACCGACCGTGATGATCAGGTCGCAATCGCCATCGAGAAGGGAATTGAGATTGGCGTCGTAATCGGTCTCCGCCTGGCTCTCCAAGAAGCGTGCAGTGATGCCCAACTGATCGCGCGCATCCTGCACACCCTGCCATGCGGTTTGGTTGAAACTGTTATCGTCAATGCCGCCTGTGTCCGTTACCTGGCAGACGGAAAAAGCACTTGCCGGGCTGGCTAGGCCAAAGCCGGCGAGAAGGGTTGCAATGAGCATCATCCGTTTCATGGCAGGTCTCCCAATCGTTCCTGTCACGGCCCGTTCGAGCCGCATCAATAAGCAAACACTAAGAGGCAAAGCGTCGGGACCGTTGACATTGCGCAACGCGATGCGCCGGCAAACAGCACGCAAAGCGACAGGCTGCGCTATTGACGAATGATGATCTGCGTGGCGCTGCGACCATGCTCCAGAACCAGGTCAAACAAGGTTCGCGCATGGTCAGGGTGCAACCGCACGCAGCCGTGCGAGGCTGGCTGACCGAGGTTGCCGATCTCGGTCGTACCGTGGATGGCATAACCGCCGTGGAAGAAGATTGAATGCGGCATCGGTGCATTGTCGTAGATCGTCGAATACCACATGCGCTCAAGGCGGACCGGGCGGTAGGTGCCAACCGGCGTGCAGTAACCCGCCCGTGCCGTGGAAACGGACCAAGTGTGCGCGATTCGCGCGTTCTCGCGCACCACCATCTCCTGATCGGAAAGATCGATGGTGACCGACAATGAAGCGGCGAACGCCAGTGCTGCACTCATCACCAGGAGGCAGAACGCGAGAAGCGCCTGTTCGATCCATCGCCCAATGCCTGTCCGTCGGATCATTTGGACCCATCCGTCGCCGCGTCGCCATCATCCTCGATGCCAGGCAGGAGCTGCTCATCAGCCGATGGTGCAGCAGGCTTTGGCAGAAGGCCTTGGCAGTCGATGCGCCCCACAATCATCAGAGCGATCGCGCCAGCACCCAGCAACACCACTGCCAGATTGATCATCCAACCAAGGAACGGCACGAAATTGAGAACGGCCAACACCACCAACCCAACGGCCAGCAGCACAAGTTTCGCCGCGTTGGTGGGACCGTCGGCACCAAAGGCTCCACCCATACGCAAGGACAGCGTGTAGGTGCCGAGCAAATAGGCCGCGACCCAACTGACCACAATGAAAAGCAAGACTATTGGGACCAAGGGCGCGCCGATCAATGTCATCGCGCTAACCGGCACAAGACCAAACAGAAGGGCCATCGCCAGGAACCCCAACAGCAGGGCCAGGCCCGGCCTTGCCAAAGCCACGTGATGCCCCTCCTCGACGCGCCGCGGCAGGAAGGCGAGGAAGACGGCCGCCACAACCAACAGGAAGGCGAGCGTGATCACGAAGCCACCGATCACCGCCACCAGCGATGGCCAGAGCAGGTCTTTCGGGTCCTCCATCGCATCGCGCATTTGCTCAAAGCCATCAAAGCCCGAAAGCTCCACAAACCGCACCCGGTCAGCGGAAATGACCGACTCTGGAATGGCAATTTCCTCCGGCGCCGCATAAACCAGCGTGCCACCAATGCGCGCATCATCGCCAAACCTCAGGCTGCCGCCGCTGAGGTTCACATCGCCCGAAACAGGCGCATCAAGGGTGACACTGCCGCCGGTCGCCATCAGGCTGCCGGCAATGGGGCCATCGACCCGGACCGAGCCGGCCATCAGACGGGCGTTGCCTTCAACGCGGCTGTCATTGAGCAAACGGACAGAGAACCCAGACGCCGTCAGATCCTCGCCGATCCGGGCACCGATGCCGACACTTGCCCCGGCTACGTACAGGTCACCGCCGATCGATCCATCGATCGTGACGTCAAACCCAGCCGCATGCCCGTCGCCAGCGATCGTCCCGTCCAAAGATGCCGAGAATCCAGCTACGAAAGCATCGCGTGCCTGCGTCCCCGAGATAGAAGCATCGGCATCGGCCTCAAAAGCATCGCCGCCTACGATCTCTGCGCCTAGGCCTTGGAGCGGAACGAGAGCCGCAAGCAGCATGGCAATAAGGGTTGTCGGGATCGCGCGGATCATTGCTGGTCTCCTGCTTTGGGAGGCGGGAGAATGCCGCTTGGCACCGTAGAATGGTTGACAAAAGTCAGCCTGGAACATGGCTCCCGGCGCGTTGCCGAGGCTCGTACCCGCGATTCATTGACCAATATCAGTCGGACCTTTTCCTTCGATGAAAGACTCGCCTCCCAAAACCAATAAGAGGAGGAAACGATGTCTATTCGATTGGCCCTTGCTGCCGGCGCCGGTCTGGTTCTGATGATGGGAACCGCCATGGCCGATAGCCATGACTGCGCGCTCAGCTATGAAGTCTTTGAAGGCTCCGTGCCGCACACCGACATGGAAGAATGCCCTGCATCCCTCGAGGCTGGCGACGATGCCTTCTGCCGCGTGGCGGTTCTTGCTGAAGTTGCAACGGTGTTCGTGTTCTCGTTTGAGACGGGCTGCCTTATGCAGGCGCGCAACTATTTCGAAGATGAGTTCACGTTCGAGATTGACTAAGCACTGGCACGGACGGCGTGGCGGTTGAGCATGTCGATGACCGCCGCGTCGTCCACTTGACCAAAATCCAGATAGTGGGCGCCGACTGAGCCGAAGGACGTAGGCGCAGCCAGATAGACAAGCTCATCGCAGAGCGCTTCGAACTCGACCACGCTGCCCGACGGCAGAACCGGCACAGCCAAAACCAATCGCGCCGGATTGGCATGGCGCAAGGCTGCCAGCGCGGCTTTGACGCTGCAGCCGGTGGCGATCCCGTCATCGACCAGAATCACGGTTCTACCCGACGGATCGCTCAAGGTTCGCTGCCCGAGATACTCCGCGCGGCGATGAGCGATCTCATTGAGCTTCTGTTCCATTTGCTCACGCACATAGTCAGAGCTGAGCCGGAGCTGGCGCGTGATATGTCGGTTGAGAACAAGCTCAGGGTTCGCTCCATCGGCGACAGCCCCAATGGCCAATTCCGGTTGATCGGGCGCGCCGATCTTCTTGGCAAACATCGGCTCGAGCGGTGCATCCAACGCTTCGGCAATCTCAACCGCCACCGGAACACCACCGCGCGGCAACCCCAAGACGAGCGGCTGTGCGCTCTTCAGATGGATGAGCCTCGCGGCGAGCCGTCGCCCAGCTTCGGAACGGTTTTGAAGGGGAAGAATGGTCATGGCCGGATCCTACCGGGGACCAACTCAACACCGTTGACCCGCATCAACTCCGATGAGTCCTGCTGGGCTTTCGATGGCGGCGCAGTCAATCCTCAATCGGCGACGGCGAGCCTTTCGACCAAAAAGTCCATCTCGCTGGCAAAGGCATCACCTGACAGGCCGACGAAACGCTGTTCGACGCTGACCGTCACCAGGCCATGGACCGCAGCGAAACAAGTGCGCGTGCGTTCCTGGAGTTGTTCCGGCGAAAGGTCAGGATTCAAGGCGAGCAATGCTTCGCCAATGATCGACAGCAAGGCAATGTTCTCATCGCGATGCTCTTGCGGGATGGACCTCCCCTCCGGCAAACGATGGCCAAAAAGGGCTTCCCAAAGCGCCCGATTGTCCGAGGCAAAGGCAAAATAAGCGTGCGCAAGTGCCTTCAGACGCTCAAGCGGATCGGTTTTTTCCGCAACGGCGACGCCTATAACGGCCTTCAAACGCGCCAGCGTCACCGAGTTCACCCGCGTGATGATGTCGTCTAAGTCCTCATAATACTTGTAGACCGATCCCACCGAATAGCCCGAGCGTTTGGCGATCTCGCGTGCATGCAGGGCGTCGATGCCGCGTTCCTCGACGCAGGTGACAGCGGCTTCCAATAGTTTGCGTGCAGCCTCTTCGCGTTTGGCCTTTTGAACGCCCGCCATGAACTAAAAATCCCTCCGCCTAATTAAAAATGAACTCAGTTCACTTTTTTCTTGACGGTGCCTGAGCACTGTGGTTTTGTCAAATGGTGAACAATGTTCATTTTTTGGAGAAGCCCCATGCTGAAACTGCTGAACACTCTATCTAAGGCGCTGGTATCGAACGCGACTGAACGGGCCGAAGAACGTCACGGCGTGGCGATCCTCGGCCAACAGGTGCGAGAAGCGGCCGCTTCGGTCCGTGCGGCACAAAAGGCCGCCGCCCTGGTGAAAGCTCAGAATGAGCAAGAAAAACAGCGCGCTACAAAAGTTGCCGCAATGATCGACGACCTAGAAACCCGCGCTGGTGCGGCACTCGACAAAGGCGAGGAGGATCTGGCCCGAGAGGCGGCAGAAGCCATCGCGGTTCTCGAAGACGAACGAACTGCTTCAATTAAGGCGCAAGCCGTCTTTGGCGAAGAAATCGCCCGGCTGACGGTTGCTGTGCGCCGTGCCCAAGCCCGCTTGCGCGAACTTCATCGAGGCCAACGCGTCGTCACCGCCCGTGACCAAGTGCGCAAAGTTGGCAACCGCGTTTCTGTCACCGGCCAAGGCGCATTGACCGACGCCGAAGAGACGTTGGCCAAGATCGAAAGCCGCCAGGAGGAGGTCGATCTTGCCGATGCCGCCTACGCGCAGATGACCGTCAGCGACTCCCCTGCCGACATTGTCGATCGCTTGGCCGGCGCTGGTTGCGGCCCGTCCACAACAACATCAGCCGATGACGTTCTGGCGCGCCTCAAAGCCCGCGCCGGCACGGCATCGCCCACCCAGAACGACGCCGCCTAACCGCGCAAAAAAGGAGACAGATCATGAGCGAACAAGCCACCACCCACTCCCGCTATTGGACGATGTTCACGGCGGCCAGCTTCGGCATCGCCGCCACCATGATGGCCCTTGGCATCTACAATCTTCAGGCGAGCTTCTCGGCCAAAGGTTTCTACGCCATGGCCGCGATCATGCTGGTCCACTCTGCGCTCACGCTCAGCAAAACGCTGCGCGATGCTGACGAAGCCAAGAAGCTTCACTACCGCCTGGAGGACGCCAAGACCGAGAAGTTGCTTCTCGATACCTCTGCTTCCGACACCCTCTGACACCGACCCAGCCTGCCGGTCTCCCGAGAGCGGCAGGTCCCCTCGTCAATCGCAGACACGATGGAGCGAACCATGTCTCAGTCACTGATGAAATCCCGGCGGTTTGCACCGCTTTTCTGGACGCAGTTCCTGTCTGCGTTCAACGACAATTTTTTGAAAAATGCGCTGGTCCTGCTGATCCTTTTCCAGGTGTCCGGCGCCAACTCTCCGACCGCCGGTTCTGGCGTACTAGTCACGCTAGCAGGGGCGGTTTTCATCGCACCCTTTCTGTTTCTTTCCGCGCTTGGCGGCCAAATCGCCGACCGCAACGACAAGTCCAATATCGCACGTCGCCTAAAACTTGCCGAGATCGGCGCAGCGGGATTGGCAGTGGCCGGCATGGCGCTTCAATCCTTGCCCGTTCTGTTCGCCGCGCTGTTCGCCTTCGGCGTTGTCTCGGCGCTGTTCAGCCCGATCAAGTTCGGCATTTTGCCCGATCACCTGGAAGCCAGCGAACTGCCCAAAGCCAATGCCTGGGTGGAATCGGGCACCTTTCTGGCCATCCTTGGCGGCACAATCGGCGCTGGCTTCCTATTTGCCACCGGCGCGCCGGTCGCGCTGTTCGGCCCCGTCATGATCAGCCTGGCCGTAGTTTGCTATCTCGCATCGCGCGCTATTCCGGCGACAAAGGCCGGTGCGCCCGACCTGGCCATCAACCCGAATATCTTTGCCTCCACCTGGAGCATTCTTGCTGGGCTGCGCGCTGATCCCCGCCTTTGGCGCACGGCCCTGTTCAACGCCTGGTTCTGGTTTGTTGGCGCGACAGTGCTCTCAGTCATGCCGATCATCGTGAAAGACGTGTTGGTCGGCAACGAGATGGCCGTCACCTATTTCCTCACCGTTTTTGCTGTCGCTGTTGGGCTTGGCTCGGCAGTCGCCGCCTGGCTCTGTGCCGGACGCGTGGTTTTGCTGCCTGCCGTCATCGGCACGGTACTGATGGGCCTCTTCTGCCTTGACTTGTTTCTCGTGCTCGGCGCCTTGGACATGACTGCTGCGCCCAGCCTTACCACCTTCCTGGCTCAGCCGGAGGTGATCCGCGTCAGTGCATCAATGGCCGGTCTTGCCTTCTCCGGCGCGCTTTTAGTGGTCCCGGCCTTCAGTGCCCTACAAACATGGGCGAAGGCTGAACGCCGCGCTCGCACCGTTGCTGGCGCCAACGCCTTGTCCGCCGGATTCATGACAATTGGCGGTCTGGTACTGGCTGGATCGCTCGCCGCAGGTTTTTCCGCAGTCGAGGTCCTGGCCGGGTTGGCTGCACTCAATGCTGCAGCAGCCGTGCTGATGCTGAAGTTCCTGCCCACCAACCCGCTACGCGATCTGGTTTCGATCATCTATCGGGCCGTGTTCCGCCTGAGAGTCGAAGGCGCGGAAAATCTGGAAAAGGCCGGCGAAGCTCCAATCCTGGCGCTCAACCATACCAGTTTCCTCGATGCCGGCTTGGCCTTGACGCTGACGGAGAAGGCGCCGACTTTTGCGATCGACACGCGCATTGCCAAGGCCTGGTGGGTACGCCCGTTTCTAAAGCTTGCCACCGCTCTGCCGCTCGACCCCACCAACCCGCTGGCCATGCGTTCGTTGATCAACGTGGTGAAGTCCGGAGAGCCAATGGCCATTTTCCCGGAGGGTCGCCTCACGGTGACCGGTGGCCTGATGAAGGTCTATGATGGGGCCGCGATGGTGGCCGACAAGACCGGCGCAAAGATTGTCCCCATCCGCATCGATGGCCTGCAGAAAACTCACTTCACCCGCTTGTCGGACGCGCAAGTGCGTAAAAGCTGGTTTCCCAAGGTCAAGGTCACCATCATGGAGCCGCAAGAGCTCGCGCTTGACCCAGACCTGAAAGGCCGTGCGCGCCGCAGTGAGGCTGGATCCAAGCTCTACGCCATAATGTCCGACCTGATGTTCACCACCAGCTTGGACAAAGGCTCGACAGTGCTTGATCGTGTCATCGCGGCCGGCAAGGAGCATGGCATGCGCACGCTTGCCAGCGAAGACCCAGTGACTGGCCCGATGAGCTACGGCAAGCTGCTCACCGGCACCGCTGTGCTCGCCCGCAAGCTGGCAGTGCTGACCGAAGGCGAGAAAACACTAGGCGTTATGCTGCCCACCGCCAACGGTTCTGTGGTGACAACGCTGGCCGTCATGTCGGCAGGCAAGGTGCCAGCCATGATGAACTTCACGGCCGGAACAACCAACATCCTGTCGGCCTGCCAAGCCGCAGAGGTGAAGACCATTCTCTCCTCACGGGCTTTTGTCGCACAGGCCAAACTGGAAGCCGTCGTCGCAGACTTGGAAGGTCATGTCCGCTTCCTCTGGTTGGACGAGTTGCGCCAGACGATCAGCCTGGCTGACAAGCTGAAGGGTCTGCTGACCCGCACGCGTCCGCTCGTGCCGGGCAACAGCCACGACACCGGCGTCATCCTGTTCACATCAGGGTCCGAAGGCGCGCCCAAAGGCGTCGTGCTGACGCATCGCAATATCCTCGCCAACGCGACGCAAGCGGCAGCCAGCATTGACTTTAACCCGACCGACAAGGTGTTCAACGTGCTGCCGGTGTTCCATTCCTTCGGCCTGACGGCGGGCACCATCCTGCCGCTGATCTCCGGCGTGCCGACCTACCTCTACCCCTCGCCGCTGCACTATCGGGTGATCCCGGAACTGATCTACAGCTCCAACGCGACGATCCTGTTTGGTACAGACACCTTCTTGAACGGTTATGCGCGTGTCGCTCACGGGTATGACTTCCGCTCGGTGCGTTACTGTTTTGCAGGTGCTGAGCCGGTTCGGGCCTCCACGCGTGCGCTCTACATGGAGAAGTTCGGCGTGCGCGTGCTGGAAGGCTATGGCGTGACAGAGACCGCGCCGGTCATCGCGATCAACACGCCGATGCACAACAAGCCGGGCACGGTTGGCCGGTTGATGCCGGGCATGCAGGCTTACTTGGAGCCCGTGCCAGGTGTAGACGATGGCGGTCGCCTGATGATCGCAGGTCCCAATGTGATGGCCGGGTATGTGAAGGCCGATCAGCCCGGTGTCCTGCAGCCGCTCGTCGATGGCTGGCACGACACGGGCGACATTGTGAGCATGGACAGCCAAGGGTTCATCACCATCAAGGGTCGCGCCAAGAGGTTCGCCAAGATCGGCGGCGAGATGGTGTCATTGGCCGCTGTTGAGGGCTTGGCAGCTGATGTCTGGTCGGGTGAACTTTCAGCCGCCGCAACCGTCAGCGATCCGCGCAAGGGCGAACGCATCTTGCTCTTCACCGAGGCCGAGGGTGCTGATCGCGCAGCGTTCAACGCTTTTGCAAAGGCAAACGGCGCGCAGGATCTGATGGTACCCGCCGAAGTCCATGTCGTCGATACGATCCCCGTCCTCGGGTCCGGCAAGGTGGACTTCGCCAAAGTGGCCGAGGTTGCGCGGGCCTACACGCAGCCGGTCGCGGCCTAACTCGTCGTAAACAGGGTGCTGTGGCGTGCCAGCGTGCGCCACAGCCCTCACACGGAGCGCCAGCTTCGCCAGCCGCGCCAGAGTGCAACGGTCAAACCGATCAGCAAGAACGCTGCCGCAATCGGCTCGGTGGCAAAAATCGCCCAACCATTGCGCGACAGCAACAGGCTTTGCCGAAGCGCCTCTTCCGCTCCTGGGGCTAGAATGAAAGCGATGATGAACGCTGCCGGCGGAAAGCCGAGCTTGCGCATCGCATAGCCAAGCACTCCGGCGCCAAGCATCACCTGCACGTCCCAAAAACTTAGGCGACCGGTGTAGGCAGCAATCAGCGTCACCATGAAGATGACCGTGTAGACGAAACTTGCCGGGATTCTTGCGATCAGTCGGCCAATCGCCGGCCCAAAGAACCAACCGATCAGGCCATAGAGCAGAATGCCGATGAGGCCGGCGGCAAACAGTCCATAAATCAAATCGCTGGCGGCCACGAAAAGTGTCGGCCCAATGGGGATACCGTGGATGAGAAACACGCCCATCAGAATTGCCGCCACCGTCGTGCCTGGAACGCCAAGGGTCAGCAACGGAATCATCGATGGCCCTGAAACAGCGTTGTTGGCGGCTTCCGGCGCGGCGACACCCGCCAATTTGCCGGTGCCCCATTCATCGCCATCTTTGGCGCGGCGCTTCTCCTCGCCATAGGCGACGAACGCGGCCACCGACGACCCAAGGCCCGGCATGATGCCAATGACGGCGCCGTAGAGCGAAGACCGGGTGATGACACCCCAAAGAGGGCGAACATCCGACCAGGCAAGGCGGCTGCCCTCGGCACTGGCCGGTTCGATCACACGCGCCGCCTGGCCGGTGAGACGGGCCTCGGCCTGAACCATCAGCTCCGAAATCACAAAGACGCCGATGAGAAGCGGAACAAGCGTGAAACCGTTTTCCAATTGCAGAACTCCGAAGGTCCAGCGCGCTTGGCCTGTGATTGGATCCAGTCCAACCAAGGCCACAGCAATACCGAGCACGGTGGCGAGCAAGCCCTTAAGCACCGATGTGCCAACGACCGATCCAATGACCAGAAAGGCCATCATATAGACCGCGAAATACTCCGGCGGGCCGAATTTGGCCGTCTGACTGGCCACAAAAGCGGCGCCCAAGATCAATATGAAATCGCCAATCAAGTCGCCGCTGACGCTAGCAACAGTGGCCATACGCAACGCCCGTACGCTTTCTCCGCGTTTGGCCAGCGGATGCCCATCCGCCATCGTTGCAACCGAGGCGGTCGTACCAGGTGTGTTGAACAGGATCGCCGAAACCGATCCGCCATAACGCCCCGATTTGCCGATGACATAGAGAAAGGCCAGCGCCGCCAGCGGATCGAGATAGAAGGTCAGGGGCACCAGCATCGCGATCGCCGCCGCCGCCGTCAGGCCTGGAAGCGCACCGATCACCACGCCGACAAAGGCTGCCAAAAAGACAAACGCCAAGGCCGTCGGGTTGGCGAACAAGGTCGCGAAGCCGTTCACAATGTCCATGAGCTAGGAGCTTTCTTCTGGCAGCAAAGTCGGATCAGCCGAACAAACTGAGCAGGTCGAACCAGCGACCACGCGGCATGAAAACGTTCATCAGTTCCAGGAACACCAGATGGAGGAGCACCGGCAGCGCGAGCATGCCTGCGCCAAGCACGCGCCAATCGCGCACACCAAACAAGGCAAGGGTGAAACCGGCGACGAAGGCACTTGTGGCCAGATAACCAATGCGTGGCGTGAGAACCACGTGCAGCAAGCCAATGCCGATGAGGCCAAGCGCCAGGACGGGCCGCTGAGCATCGCCTTCACCCTCCTCGCTGCCACCCGAAAAGACCAAGGCCGCGCCACCAAGAACCAGCAAAACGCTCACCACCTGAGGGACAAAACGCGGGCCAATAAGACCAATTTCGGTGATCCGGATATCAAGGCTCAGCCAGAAAAGGCCGAACCCCAGAAGGGCGATACACAGGCCAGTCCAAGTGTCGCGACGCGTCATCATGCCATCAACTTCCATAAAAAGGCCGCCCGGCTTTATGGAAGGAGCCGGGCGGCAGGGCAACGCGGGGGAGACTATTCGCGTGTTGCTTCCACAAGGGGCGTGAGCGTTTCCTGCAGGCCCTCAAGCCGTGCGCGCGCCTCCTCAGGGCTTCCACCTTGGACCGACAGTCCGGCGCGCGAGACCAAGCGACCATACGTTTCACCGCTCACCGTTTGCGCAATGGCCTCGGCCAAGATGGCAGCCACATCGTCGGGTAGATCGCCCGGTGCCATGATCATCTGCGGGTTGGTCAACGGCACATCCGGCAGACCCTGCTCGGCAAAAGTCGGCGTGTCCGGATTGGCAGGGTCACGCTCGCTGCCAGCCACGCCGAGGGCGCGGATTTGGGACTCAAAGCCGTTTTGAAGCTGAACGCCCATGAAGCCAAAATCAACCTGTGCTCCAGCCACGGCGTTGCGCGCCCGACTACCGCCTTGGAAGGGCACGTCTTGGACTTCAATGCCATTGGCCTGCAGAAACGCGACGCCTGTGAGTTGGAACAAGGAGCCGCGGCCAGGATGCGACCAACGCAGCGCGTCAGGATCAGCCTGCGCCGCAGCAACCAGATCGGCAGCACCCGCAAAGGGACTGTCGATGGGCACCAGCAGGCCGGGGATCGAGGCTCCGATCTGGCCAAGAATGCGCATATCCTCCAATGGCTGAACAGCAGCGTCCTCGCCATCATACATCGACTTGACCAGGAACGAGCCAGCGCTCGCCATATAGAGCGTGTAGCCATCGGCCGGTTGGCCCGCGACGAAGTCAGCTGCGATCATGCCAGCCGCTCCGGGCTGGTTGACCACCACCATCGGCATGCCCAGCGCATCGTTGATGGTGCCGGCCAGCGCGCGGGCATAAGTGTCCGTGCCGCCACCGGCATTGAAGCCGACGACCAACGTGATCGGTTTTTCCGGAAAGCTCTGCGCCTGCACCGATGCAACGCCAAGCCCCGTGGCCAAGCTTGTGCCAAGCAAGGCTGCACCAAAAGTCCCAAGCAGTGTGCGTCTTCCAATCATTGTGAGTCCTCCCAGACCAGCTTTCTGTGCGCTTACGGGCTTTATGGTCAGGCTTGTGAATTCTTAAGGCAAATGCAAAGTTGAAATCGACTCTTGCAAAAACCGGAAACAAAATGCATCTCAAATCCTTGACCGCGTTCTGCCTGGTCTTGCGGCATGGCTCACTGTCTGCGGCGGCCAACGCGATGAATTTGAGCCAGCCCGCCGTCTCGCGCCTGGTCTCAAATCTGGAACATGAGATTGGTTTTCAACTATTCCATCGTGACAAACGCGCCTTGCGGCCGACCAGTGAGGCGCGGCGCTTTTATCGTGAAGCCGAACGCATCCTCACCGGCATCGAACAGCTTGGCAGCATTGCCAAAGACATCAAACAGGGCGGCGATACGCGGCTGCGTGTCGTCGTCATGTCACGTCTGGCCACCGGCGTTGTGCCGCAGGCCGTTGCCGCCTTTTCACGCCAGATGCCGGAAGTCAGCCTTACAGTCGAGACCCATCATCGCCGCGATATGGAACGCTGGCTTGGCGGTCGCCAGTTCGATGTCGGCTTTGGCCCGCTGCCGATTGAGGATGAGCTGCTTGATACCGAACCGCTTTACAGCCTGAACGCCGTTGCCGTTTGCGCGCCCGATGGTCCGCTCGCTGGGCGCGATGATGTCTCGGCAACCGACCTCGCAGATCATCAGATGATCGCTCTCACACCCGATACACTGATGCAACGCCAGACCGATGCGATCTTTGCTGCGGCAGGTGTTGCGCCGCAGATCGGCTTGCGCACCTCCTCATCGTTGGTCGCCTGCCTGTTTGCCGCAGCTGGGCTTGGCTACGCGGTGACTGATCCAGCTACCGTCCGCTCCATTGCCGAGCCGGTTGACGCGGTACCGATCACGCCAGCTTTCCCTTTGGACTATGGCGTGCTCCTGCCGCGCGGGGCCTCGCTTTCGCCGGCTGCCGCCGTCTTTCGCGATTGCATGCGCGAGGCGTTTGAAACGCTTTAGCGCGCAGGCGGTACAATATCATGCAAAAAACAAAACAATTCTATGGTTATTTGCATTTGCCGGAATAGTGCACACGCCCGTAGCCTGCAGCAAAGCGGAGGCGTCAATGCGGGTACAATCGGTGGAGGTTCGGGCGGTTCGCATGCCGATGGCGGGCGGACAGCGCAATGCGCGCCGGACCTGGACCCACAAACCGATGCTGTTCTGCTTCGTGACGCTGGATAATGGCGCCATGGGCGTCGGCGAGGGCTGGACATCCTACGCGTCGAGCCGCGCCCTTCAAGCAACCATTGAAGACGATGTCGTGCCGTTGGTTGTCGGCCGCACGCTTGACGATCTCCAGGACCTTAACAGACAAGTCCGCGACAGCTGCGTGATGAGCGGTCGCTACGGCATCTCGGCCGTGGCCCTGTCGGCAGTGGAAATGGCGCTCTGGGATTTGCGGGCGCAGGCGCAAGACCTCCCGCTGTGGCAACTGCTTGGCGGTGTGAGCAACCAGGTGCCGGTCTACGCCTCTGGCGGCCTTTACGGTCCGCGCAAATCCCCCTCCGATCTTGGTGAAGAGCTTGCGGGCTATGTGGCCGGTGGGCATACGCGCGTGAAGCTCAAGATCGGCGGGGCATCCCTTGGCGAAGACGTTGCCCGGGTGGTCGCCGCCCGCCAGGCCGTCGGCCCGAACATCGCGCTATTTGTTGATGCGCACTACACGCTGCGCGAAGCTGAGGCCTTGGCCTTTGCCGAAAAAACAGCCGCTCTTGACTTGGGATGGCTGGAAGCTCCGATCCTTCCTGATGATTGGCAAGGCCACCGGCGCTTGGCAGAAGCGTGCCCCCTGCCCCTATGCGGCAACGAAACCTTGCCCTGGCGCACGTCTTTTCAGGCCTTGGCGGAAGCCGGCGTGCATTACCTCATGCCCGATTTGTCAGCCTGCGGGGGCATCGAAGAAACCATGGCGGTGGGTGACTTGGCACAAGTCCATGGCGGCAAACTGACCTTGCATTCATCAAGCTCTGTCGTGCTTTTCCTCGCTTCACTTCATGTCGGCGCAGCCCATCCTGCCACCCACACGGTCGAACACCACCAAATGCACACCTGGTTCAATGAGGTCGCCGGGATCGGACTTCACAATGTGTCCAACGGGCTTTTCACCTTGCCCGACCGCCCCGGCCTTGGCATCAACGCCCGCGAGTTGGCCAAAGCCTTAAAGCAGCTCGATTAGATTGGCGGTTGGCGGCGTTGGGCTATATGAGGTCCTTCGACCCCAATAAGTCTATCGAGAAGTCTCAACGTGACCCTACTCATTCTCTTTGTCGTGCTTGCGATCGGCGTGTCGTTTCTTTGCTCCATCCTGGAGGCGGTGCTTCTATCGATCACGCCTTCTTTCGTCGAGGCGGCCGAGGCGGACCGCCCAGGGCTCGCCAAGAAGCTGAGGCGGTTACGGACCGATATCGAACGGCCCTTGGCGGCGATTCTATCGCTCAACACGATCGCCCACACCGTCGGCGCAACCGGCGCCGGTGCCCAAGCTGCCGTGGTCTTCAACGATGCCGGCGTGGGGATATTCTCCGCGCTTTTGACGTTGGGCATCCTGGTGCTGTCAGAAATCATTCCGAAGACGCTTGGCGCGACCTACTGGCGCCCGCTCGCACCGTTTGCGGTGCGCGTATTGCCCTGGCTCATTATTGCGCAACTGCCGCTGGTGTGGATGAGCCAAGCGATCACCCGCCTGCTGACGCGCGGCAAGGTCGATTCCGAAGTCTCGCGCGACGAGATCACCGCGCTGACCAACGCCGGGCAACGGTTGGGCGTTGTCGAAGAAGACGAAACGCGCGTTGTCGCCAACCTGTTCCGCATGCCGGAGATCGCCACGCGGGAGGTTATGACGCCGCGCACGGTCATCGAACATGTGGCGGCTGAGGCGACGGTTGCGTCGATACTGGAGGGACGCGAAAGCTTTACTCATTCACGTCTGTTGGTCACGGGCGAGTCCGTCGATGACGTTCGGGGCTTCGTCTTGGCACGCGAGCTGTTGCTGGCCGCCGTGCGCGGCGGTGCGGAGCGTCAGGCACAGGAGTTCGTCCGCGATATGCCACGCATTACCGAAGCGACGGACTTGGATTCGCTCTTTGACATCCTTATGGAGCGCGATGCCCACATTGCGTTGGTGCAAGATGACTATGGGGGCACGGCAGGGCTCGTCACGATGGAAGATGTGCTTGAGACGCTGCTGGGTACAGAGATCGTCGACGAACACGACCAGGCTGCAGACCTTCGAAAGGTGGCACGAGCGCGCGCAAGGCAGCAACGCGAGGTGCGAGACAAGGCCGCCGCTGACTGAGACTAAACGCGCAACGCGGCCGCACTAGTTTTTACCTGCGGCAGCGGCTGGCTTTCGGCCATTACTCGACTGTGAAGACACGCCCATTCAGGCTGTCGGCGAGGCTGAAAGCGTTTAGCAAAAAATGGTGGGCCCGGAGGGACTCGAACCCCCAACCAAGCGGTTATGAGCCGCCGGCTCTAACCAATTGAGCTACAGGCCCTGCAGCATCTTAGCCGTGCGCCCTGCATACCGTGCCAAGCCCAAAGGTCAATGCGAACTTGGCAGTCCATGAGGCGATGCGGGCCATCCAGCACGTCACCCATCATGTCACAATGGCGCCGCAATCGGGGCGCCCTAAGCACCCCTCGCCCCTACCGCCAACAGACATGGTTGCCCCTCGAATGTCGTTTGCCTCTTCGCGCCTTCTCCTCGCCTTTTCGTTCATCGCCTTCGTCCTGACGCTCGGTGCCGTTGCAAAAACCGCCGTCGCCCAGGAAATGACCCATGAACCGCTTGCTGAGGCGACGATCACAATCACCGGTCACGGCTCGCTCAACGCCGAACCCGATATCGCGATTGTCAGCGCAGGCGCTGTCACGGAAGCACAAACTGCGCGCGCGGCACTGGACGCCAACACCAAAATCATGGCCGACACCTTTGCCGCTCTGCAGGCAATGGGCGTTGAAGAGCGCGACATGCAAACCAGCCGGCTCACCGTTGAGCCGCGTTACACCTATTTCGACAGCTCCAATGGCGAGCGTCGTCCCCCGCGCATTGACGGGTACAGCGTTTCCAACCAATTGCGTGTGCGCGTGCGCGATCTGACAATCATCGGCGAAGTGCTCGACGCGTTGATCACCGCCGGTGTCAATCAGATGGGCGGCCTCAGCTTTGCTGTTGACGAACCGGAGGCGCTGTTCGCGCAGGCCCGCCAAGCCGCTGTCGCCGATGCTATGGAACAGGCGCAAATGCTCACCGAAACTGCCGGGGTATCGCTCGGACGGGTGATCTCGATCAGCCAAAACAACGCCCGTCAACAACCGCCGCAGCCGCCCATGGCGCGCATGGCCATGGCGATGGAATCCGCTGATGCCGTTCCCGTTGCCACCGGCGAGCAAGAGCTAAGTGCCCAGGTCACGATCACCTGGGCGATCGACAACGGCGCAAACTGACGCCCGATCGAGCGTGATTCCGGTTCAACGGCGTTAGTGAACCCTTAATCACATAGGCAAAATTGCACGGATGGTGTGGCCGGTCTGTTTACTGGCCACGCGTAGGATGCGGTTTGATCTGATCACGGAGTCAAACCATGTCCATTCTGCAAACATGGACCGACCATCTCAAAAACTATGTCTGCGACCAGCGCGGCGTGGTAGCCGTTATTTTCGGCATTGCGGCCATTCCGATCGTTGGAATGGTGGGTGCAAGTCTGGATTATAGCCGCGCGGCAAACGTCCAAAGCCAGCTGCAAGATGCGCTCGACGGCGCCATCCTGACCGCCGCGCACGAGCGGCAGTTGAGCGACACCCAGCTTGAAACGGTCATCCGAACGCAGATTGAGGCCATGGTCAGCGGCGCTCACGGCGCCGATGCTTTAACGCTCCTGATCAACCGTGACCCGGACGAAGAAACGCTGATGGAAATCAGCGCCACCATGAAGGTGGACACCACGATCCTTGAGATCATGGGGATCAACAGCATTGAAGTTGGTGCGGACGCCGCCGTGAGTGTGGATTTCCGGTCGCTGGAAGTGGCTTTGGTCCTCGACAACACTGGGTCGATGCGATCCTCGGGGCGCATCTCAAGCCTTCGTGAAGCGGCGTCAGACTTTGTCGACGTCGTCACCGAAGAAGGTCAGTCAGACAATGTCATGATTTCTCTGGTGCCCTATACGGCACAGGTGAACATCGGCAACACGACGACGATGGAACAATATCTCGATAAAGACGGGCTGTCCGAGCACCACGCCCAACTGATCGAAGGCCAAGTCATTGCGCGCCAGTCGGGCGGTAGCTGCGTTCCACGGATCAGCAGCGCTGACACGCCGGCTAACTCTGACCTTGATTTCGCCAGTTTGGATACGCCGTCGGTGCCAGGCTTTGCACGCTTGAACTTCCTGGACACCTATGGCGACATTCTGCGTGAACTGGTTGGGGTCAAGGCAGCCAACGCACAGACCGTCACGCCGTATGAATATGTGGTTCAAGGTGGCTGTATCTATAACCCGACGCAGATCAGCCACTGGCAGCTTTATGAGCAAATGGACGACGTGGCGTGGAAAGGTTGCGTGGAAGCGCGCCCTGAACCGTTTGATGTCACCGATACGCCGCCTGATCCGAGTAACCCGGACACGCTTTGGGTCCCTGGATTTTGGATTGACGACGCCACATGGCGCGCAACGAACAATTGGCTGCCCGACCGCGAACCCCCGGGAGCCGATTTTCATCAGAACGGTGAGCACTACAGCGTGTTCAAATATGCCAGCTCGTCCGGTCACAGCGTCGATGAAATCCCCAACAGCACACGCGGACCGGCGCAGAACTGCGGCGATCCGATCGTCCCGCTGACCGACAATTTCACCATGCTGGAAGACCGCATCGACGACATGACCTATTGGCTCGGCGGTGGCACGGTGACAGCGCAGGGCGTGGTCTGGGGCTGGCGCACGCTGTCGCCCGAACAGCCTTTCACGGAGGGCGCTCCGTATGACGAGGTCACCAAAGTCATGGTCGTGATGACCGATGGCCGCAACGAGCTGGTGAGTTCCAGCAACAATGCGCTTCGCTCGCATTATTCGGCTTATGGTCACCTGGCGACAGGTCGTTTCCCCTCGCAATCCGTCAATGGCGCGAGAACCTATATCGATGAGCGCACCTTGGCGGCCTGTGCCAATGCCAAGGCGACAGGGATCATCATTTATACGGTGACGTTTGGCCTGGATTCCGCCTCACGGTCGATGTGGGACACCTGCGCGACGGAAACTGACATGGCCTACCATGTAAATTCCGCTTCTGACCTGATTGGCGCCTTTAACGAAATCGCCGACTCGGTTGGAGAGCTGCGCCTCACCCGCTAATTGGAAGCTGCAAAGACAAAGCCCGCCTGGATCGGATCCAGGCGGGCTTTTTTGCGTTTCCATAGGCAAGCTCAGTTGAAGACTGCTGATCCTTGCTCATCGATCACCTGCTTAGCTTTCATGACCGCAAACTCGGCGGCCTGATCAGAGGAGGTAAAGAGATCAGCGCGGATGACGGTCGCGCGGCGAGCATCGTCTGCTTCGCTTTCGACGATGAAGGCCCGCAATCGGTACTGCCCGCCCTCAGCCATAGGCGCCGCTTCGATGATGAAATCCTTGTAGGTCTCCCGCGCTGCGACCTTGGGCGCACCGCCGGAACTATCACCACCACCAAAAAGCTTCTTCAAAAACGACATGGCGGGCCTTTAATTGTCCAAAAACGAGCGCAGTTTGCGCGAGCGGCTTGGGTGTTTCAGCTTGCGCAGCGCCTTGGCTTCAATCTGGCGGATACGCTCGCGCGTCACCGAGAACTGCTGACCAACCTCTTCAAGCGTGTGGTCGGTGTTCATGCCGATACCGAAGCGCATACGAAGCACACGTTCTTCGCGAGGCGTCAGAGAGGCGAGAACCCGCGTTGTCGTTTCGCGCAGGTTCGACTGAATGGCCGCATCGATGGGCAGAACGGCGTTCTTGTCCTCGATGAAATCGCCCAAATGGCTATCTTCTTCATCACCCACCGGGGTCTCGAGCGAAATCGGTTCCTTGGCGATCTTCAGGACCTTGCGTACTTTCTCAAGTGGCATGGCAAGCTTTTCCGACAACTCTTCGGGCGTCGGTTCACGACCAATTTCGTGCAACATCTGGCGCGACGTCCGCACGATCTTGTTGATCGTCTCGATCATGTGCACCGGAATGCGAATGGTGCGCGCCTGGTCGGCGATCGAACGGGTGATCGCCTGACGGATCCACCACGTGGCGTAGGTGGAGAACTTATAACCACGGCGATACTCGAACTTGTCGACCGCCTTCATCAGGCCGATATTGCCTTCCTGGATGAGATCGAGGAACTGCAGACCGCGGTTGGTGTATTTTTTCGCGATCGAAATCACCAAGCGCAGATTGGCTTCCACCATCTCTTTTTTGGCAATTGCCGCTTCGCGCTCGCCTTTCTGCACCTTGTTCACGATGCGGCGGAATTCACCCACATCAAGGCCAGCCTGCGTTGCAAGCTCGCGGATGTCACCGCGAATTTCCTTCACGGTCTCTTTTTCATCCGCGATAAACGGCTTCCAGCCGGGACCAGCCAGATTGGCGACGCGGCGTACCCAGTTGGCGTCAAGTTCCGAGCCCTGGTGGGTCTTCAAAAACTCCGTGCGATCGACACCATAGCTTTCAGCCAGACGCAACAAACGGCTTTCCATCGACACCAAATTGCGGTTGATCGAATAGAGCTGCTCGACCAACGCCTCAATGCGGTTGTTGTTGAGCTGAAGGCTCTTCACCGCCTTGATCGTGTCGTTCTTCAGGCCCTCAAGGCGGCGTTCCTGGCTTGGCGTCAAAGACGAACCAGCCTTGCCATCCAAATTGACGTCCTGAAGCTTGGAAAGTTTTTTGTAGTTGTCGGCAATGCTGTCGAAAATCTCAACGACCTTCGGCTTCAGCTCCGCTTCCATAGCAGAGAGCGAGAGGTTGATGTCGTCCTCGTCATCATCATCCTCGTCATCATCGCTGTCCGTGTTCTCTCCGTCCGGCGCGTCGTCATTGGCCGCTTTGGGTGCTGCCGAACTTGGTGCAGGCGCGTTTGGCCCGCCTGGACGGTTATGGGTCGGATTGGTCGGCGGAGGCGGTGTCACGCCCTTGCCTTCCGGATCAGCGTAGGTCGCTTCCAAATCGATGATGTCGCGAAGTAAAACCTTTTCTTCGTTCAGTTCGTCGCGCCAAATGATGATGGCCTGAAAGGTCAACGGGCTTTCGCAGAGGCCCGCAATCATTGCCTCTCGGCCGGCTTCAATCCGCTTAGCGATCGCGATCTCGCCCTCGCGGGACAGAAGCTCCACCGTGCCCATTTCGCGCAGATACATACGCACCGGATCATCGGTGCGGTCTGTGGGCTCGCGCTTGGTCGTGGTGGCAACGGCCTTAGTGGTTGTCTCGGCAACAGCGGTTGACGTGCTTTCGGCAGCCTCTTCGGCTTCCTCGGCCTCGACGACGTTAATGCCCATATCGTTGAGCATGGCCATCGTGTCTTCGATCTGCTCCGAAGCAACTTGATCGGACGGCAGCACCGCATTCAACTCGTCATAGGTGACAAAGCCGCGCTTCTTGGCGGCCTTGATCATCTTTTTGACAGAGGCATCATTGAGATCGAGAAGGGGCGCGTCGGCGCCTTCGTTCGAAACTTTGGCTTCAGCCTGTTTTGCAGCCATATGGCAAGCAACTCCTGATCAGGATCGTACGACGCGGCGCAGTCTCGCGCAGCTCGCGCCTAGGAAAAATCGTACATCTGCGCACGCAGTGTAAGGCGTCGGCGTAAAGCGGCTCTTAACCATCACTTTGCGCACTGACCAGACATCAGGACGACACAAAGCAACCGCCCATCACAAGGTGATCGACGGCGTTCGGTTTAGAGGCGCCCTTGCAGATACAAGTTTGCCGGATGTTGCGCGTGTCGAAAAATGGAGCGCCATGGCGTTTGGTCGGCCCGCTGTGTCGCGCACCAGTTTATGTAGGCAATTGGTCCGCCGACGCAACCACCCAAAACCGGCAAAAAGGACGCTTACGGCAGGTTTTTCGTGCTTTTTTGGCGAAAACCTCAGTCAGCTAGCTCGCCGTCTTGACGTTAAGGCTACGCATCATGCTCGCCTCCTCATCAAGCTGCCGCTCCAGCTCGTCAATTTGAGCTTGCATTGAGCGAGCCTCATTCTGGATCGCAACCAACCGTTCCATCGCCGCTTCGCTCATGGATTCAGGCTCCAGCGACAAGGTCGAGGCCGCTTCCGCTTCAATGCAGCGCAGCTCCATCCTGGCGAACAGGAAGGCGAACAACATGCCGATAAAGCGCGGACTCGCCTCTTGTTTGAGAATAGGGAATGGTAAGGCTTCTAGGCTTGTCTGATCTCCAACCGTCCCCTCACCCTGCAAGGCGGTCTCAAGCCGGCGCGCCAAAGCCTCGTCCTGACAGAGCGAAAACACATCGCGGTCTGCAAAACGCATAGCCTCATCGGGATAGCGCTGCGCCAAGGCGAGCAGTTGCATCTCCGGCGTGACAAGCTTTGGCGCCGTGCGGGCCTTTGCGCCCATCGGCTCCGATGATCCGGCCATCCGGCCCGGGCCTGCCGGTCGCGAGCCTTGCGGATTCTGTGCCTGGCGCAGCGCCCGTCGCATCGCGTAAAAGCGGTCCTTCAAAGCCTGATCGTAATGCTGCCGCACGGTCGCATCTTCGATCCCAGCGACAAGGCGCGACAGGCCGGTCTGGAACGCTGCCATGCGCTCAGGTGTTGAAACATCGAGCCCGGCCGTCTCGCGCGCCCACAAGGCCTCGATCATTGGCAACGCATTGGACAATTCAGCTTCAAAAGCGTCGGCCCCACGCGCACTGACGAAATCATCTGGGTCCATACCCTTGGGCAAAAACAGAAATTTCAGGCTCTTGCCGGGCTTGAGCATAGGCAAGGCGCGGTCAATGGCGCGATGGGCAGCACGCTCCCCTGCCCCATCGCCGTCGAAACACACAACCGGCTCATCGGTGAAGCGCCACATCAGCGCGATCTGTTCTTCACCCATCGCCGTGCCCAACGAGGCCACAACCTCCTGAAAGCCAGCACGGTGAAGCGCGATGGCGTCCATATAGCCTTCCACGACAATCAGCCGACCATTTTGGTGCGCGGCCTGGCGCGCGCGCTTGGCGTTGAACACCATTTCGCGTTTGCGGAAGAGATCGGTCTCTGGGGAGTTCAGATATTTCGGCTCGCCATCGCCAAGCACACGCCCGCCAAAGCCGACAACCTTACCGCGTTGGTCCTCGATCGCGACCATCAACCGCCCTCTGAAGCGGTCATATGGCGCGCGCCCACCATCCTCCGGCGCAATGACCAGCCCCGCATCGATCATATCGCCGACGGGCACATCATGGCTTGTCAGGAAACTGATCATCCCATCGCGACGATCGGGGGCAAAGCCAATGCGAAAGGTTTTTTGGATATCTGCGTCGAGCCCGCGCTTCAGCGCATAGGCCAGCGCATGCTGCCCCTCAGGCGCGTGCAAATGCCGCTCGAAATAGCTGGCAGCCAGTTCCAGAACATCGTGCAGCTTCAACTGCACTTTTTGGCGGCGCGCCGCTTCCGGGTCGGGCGCAGGCATCGCCATGCCCGCCTCGCCTGCCAAACGCTCGACCGCCTCGGGAAAGCTCAGTCCATCCATTTCCATCAAAAAACGAAAATGATCGCCTGACTCCGAGCACCCAAAACAATGGTAGCGGCCCTTGCGGTCATCCACATGGAATGACGGTGTCTTTTCGCCATGAAACGGGCAACACGCCCAATGATCGCCTTTGGCCGGACGCGACTTCTTGCGATCCCACGACACCCGCCGCCCGACAATGTCGGACAGCGGGATGCGATCGCGAATGGTCGATAGAAAGCCATCGGTAAAGCGGATCATGGGCGCACCTATCCCGTCCGCTGGCGCGGTGCGTTAGCTGGCGGCAGGGGCACACAAATGCTGCTTGGCAAGGCTGGATGCTTTACAGGCATCGATCTGGCCAGGAAAACGCGCCTTCAAAGCGCTCATGATCTTGCCCATGTCGCGCAGACCTTCCGCGCCGGTCTCATCAATGACCTTCACCACGGCTTCGCTCACCTCATCCTCGCTCAATTGGCGTGGCATGAAGGTGCGAATGATGTCGATCTCATCAGCTTCCTGCTGCGCCAGATCAAGCCGGCCAGCTTCTTCATAAAGCCGGTGCGATTCTTCACGCTGCTTCACCATCTTGGCAAGCAGATCCAGAATGCCCGAGTCCGACAGACGCTCCGACCCGCTGGTCCGCATCGCAATGTCGCGGTCCTTGATGGCAGCGTTGATGAGACGAAGCGTACAGGCCTTACGGCTGTCTTTCGCCTTCACGGCATCTTTCAAACTGTCATTGAGCGTATCACGCATGGAGATCCCATAAAATGTTGAATGCTTTGAATTTTCAGTCAGCGAGCACCGGTCGGCGCCGCGTCTTCAACAAACTGACACACCGACAAAGTTAGCGCAGGCGCGTCCTGAAGCAAAGCATCATTTCCTTTTCCACAGCCCCAACACAGCGTTCACCTGCGATGGACGGTGGAGTTTACAGTTGCGGTTGAGCGGCGTAGCAAACGCCCAAAACCCGAGCCGGCGTGAAAACCGGCAAGCATTGAGTTGCCATTGGCTTGCAATGTGACGAGCGCGCTGATGTAAGAGCTCGGCGCCAAATTGCAAGCCATATCACCTCCCCATTTGGTGCAGGGCTGACCGGTCATTTTTTCATGCCTAGTCAGCTTGCCACACCGCCCTGGAAAGAAACCGATGACCGCCGAAACACTGATCAGTTCAACCCACGAACCTGGCCATGCATCACCTGCCTGGGCGCCACGCCTGAAAACCGGCCGCTTGGTGTTGGCCGATGGCACCGTGTTTGAGGGTTTTGGGTTTGGCGCTACCGGATCGGCGCTTGGTGAGGTGTGCTTCAACACCGCCATGACCGGGTATCAGGAAATCCTGACAGACCCGTCCTATGCCAGCCAAATCATCACCTTCACTTTCCCCCATATCGGCAATGTCGGCACCAACGGCGAAGACCAGGAACAACTTCCACCAAGCGAAGAGTTTGTCGGCGCCCGTGGCCTTATCGTCAAAGCCGATGTCACTGATCCGTCCAATTGGCGCGCCACGCAGCATCTGGATGCGTGGCTAAAGGCACGCGGCATCATTGGGCTTTGCGGCATCGATACGCGCGCCCTGACGGCGCACATTCGCGAGCATGGCATGCCCAACGCAGCGCTCGCCCATGCGCCGGATGGCGTGTTCGATATGGCCGCTCTCTCGGCTGACAGCGCTGCTTGGCCAGGCTTGGTGGATCAGGATTTGGTGCCCGACGTGACCATCGAACAGCCTGAGGGTTGGAGCCAAACCAGTTGGGTTTTTTCAGAAGGCTTTGGCGATGCGACCGATACCGTTCGTCACGTCGTGGCCATCGATTTCGGCGTGAAGCGCAACATATTGCGGCTGCTCGCCGACCGGGGCTGCAAAATCACCGTCATGCCGGCCTCAACAAGTGCGGACGACATTCTTGCCCTCAAGCCGGATGGCATTTTTCTTTCCAACGGTCCTGGCGATCCGGCGGCAACCGGAACCTATGCGGTCGAAACAATCCAAAAACTGATGGAAACCGGACTGCCCATGTTCGGCATATGCCTCGGGCACCAGATCTTGGGGCTGGCCGTTGGTGCCAAGACCAAAAAGATGCATCAGGGCCACCATGGCGCCAACCATCCGGTGATGGACTACACCACCGGAAAGGTCGAAGTGACGTCCATGAACCATGGCTTTGCGGTGGATGGCGACACGTTGCCCGATACAGTCGAGGCAACGCATACATCGCTATTTGATGGATCGAATTGTGGACTGCGCCACAAGACGCTGCCGGTATTCTCAGTCCAACACCACCCTGAAGCATCGCCGGGGCCGCGTGACAGCCATTATCTGTTCGATCGGTTTATCGACCATATGGCCGCCCGTTAGGGCTCTGCCCAAAACTGGCCGCGCGTTAGGGCTCTGGTCAAGCGGCTTACGATTGTTAGAGCGACGTCAGCCCATCAATCACGCGGTCGGTCTCGGCAATCTGTTCGTCGATGACGTCGCGACGCGCGGAAAGCATGTCGCGCTGACGCTCGCACAAGGCACGGACAGCGCTGGCGCGTTCGCTGTCGGTCAGCTCGCTCTCAACCAGCTGAACCAGTTCGCCAATTTCATCCAGACCGAGGCCCATCGCCTTACCCTTCAGCACCAACCGCAAGCGTGCACGGCACGCTTCGTTGTAAAACCGGCGATTTCCAATACGGCGCGGTTGCAACAACCCCTTGCTCTCATAGAAGCGCAAGGTGCGCATGGTCACGCCGAATGCTTCGGCGGTTTGCGAGATCGACTGCTCGGCTTGATCCGAGCCGGGGCGATCCAGCTCTGCGACATCGCTTCCCGATGCCAACTCAGCCGATGCGCTTACAGCGTGCGACGTGTCAAAAAACCAACGCATGTTGGACTCTCCAAGTTTGAAGGCAATGCAACAATCCCACATAAACCCGCGAGCGGTACTACCTGAGGAGGTAGCGCACGGATCTGCAACGTGAAGGGTTGTGCGGTAAGTTTCCTTTACGGGCCTTCGCGTCTTTGCGCTTTTCCGCAGACGTCAAAAACTTGTCCTAAGCGTAAAGCCAACTATTCGACCAAAGTTGTATAGTATAACAATCTCAGGTTTCTTGCGCCCGCACCTGCCTCGGCGACAGGCCAAACCAGCGCTTCGACGCACGGGTCAAATTGGCCTGATTGGCAAATCCCAAACGAAACGCGATTTCACCCATCGGCAATGTCGTCTGCTTCAAAAGCTCGTCGGCAAGGGCCTTGCGAACATCATCGCTGAGCCGCTGATACGTCGTGCCAAGCTCTTCCAGCCGCCGTTGTAGGCTGCGCGGGCTGGTGCCGAGCCGCCGTGCCGTTTCGTTCATATTGGGCCCTTCATCGGCCAAATGGTGCAAAATGTCCTCGCGCGCACGGATCGAGAGATCGTCCGGGATCCGCCGCTCGGCCATCATGCGTTCGGCCAAGGCGATTGCGATTTCATGGGTGTTGGCATCCGCATGAACATTAGGCAGGTCAAGGTCCGTGCGACGGAGCACAATCCGGTTTATCGGGGCGTCGAAGGTCAAATTACTGCATAAGGCTTGCCGATAAGGGCGAAGGTCCTTCGGCTTCGGTCGTTGCAGATATACCCGCCTCGGCTCCCAGGCTTCACCGAAAAGGACACGCATTCGCACCTTGAATAGGCGCGCCGCACGGTCACACAAGACATCGCGCGCGGCGATAAGTGGCGAATAGGCCCAATCGAATTCAACCTCTTGCTCTCCGATGACCGTCGCGGCGAAAGAGACGTCGGCATAAAGCCGCATATAGCGGCAAAGCACCTGAAGCGCTTGATCAAGATTGGGTGCGCTGACAACAGCCATCCCAAACGCTCCCATCGATCCAAGATCGATGTGATCGGCAACATGCAAACCGATGGCTTCATCGTTCAGTATCTTGCCGATCCGTCGCATCAGCTTGGCGAACCGGTTCATACTGATGAACCCATCGAAGGAATCTGAGCGCACATCGTTGAGGCGCAACTTCGCCAACTCTTCGGTCATGACTGCCGATGACAGGCCTTGCTTTTCAGCATGAGCAAGAAGCCCAGCCAGTGCGCGGGCATGGATCAGGAACCGGTCGGCGTCGGCCTCCCAGTCATATTTGCCATCCGTTTGCACGCGAGGGTCTGCGGTCGACGAGGGTGTGTGCGCGTCGTTGTCTCTGTCAGCAGGGGGCAATGCGTCCTTGGCCATCCACAACCCGTGCTTCACGCCACCGCCATCGGGGAAGCGTGCTCGAAAGATAAATATACGGCATGTTGAGACAATTCCGAAGCAATGCTATTGCGCCATGCTTTTTTCTGTTCGGACCTTGGCCGCGCAACGAGGCGGCGATGCTATGCCAGGCTCGCGGTAAACCAGTCTGAGTGGACCGGAACGTCATGACCTCAACGACCCTGGCAGAAACGCCCCTGAAGGCATTTTCAGACGCTTGGCATAACGCCTCAAGCGACAGAAAACCGCCGACGCTGCAGGCACTTGCCGCCCTTGGCGCTCCTCTGGATCATCCAGGTTTCGGAATGTTAGGTCGTTCTGAAAAACAACATCGCGGCAAGAGTGCGGCAGCCTTTCAGGTTTTGGTGGCCGGCCCCAACCATTTCGAATTGGGTGGCAAAATCGCCGCCGGTCAGTGGCTCGATGAAATCGTCCACCCGGCCCATTTGGCTTCGCTGGTCGAGCTCTATGAGACGATTTGCAGCGAACGCACACTGCATCAATGGCGCTGCATGAACATGGTCCGCAACGCCGAGCCGTTCAGTTATACCCGCGTTCTAGGCGCCATCGACGATGATGCCGGCGATGGACGGTGCCTGGCTGGCGTGTGGGTGTGGCACGACGTTCACGCTGCCACCACGTTCGCAAGCTGACGATCCTTCTCGAACCAACCGAGCAGGCCGTCTCTACAGGGACCCAGCCTCGAATGTGTCACATTGGCCCATATCGCCGCTTTCGAAACCGACGCTGAACCAGCGCATGCGCTGTTCCGCCGTCCCGTGCGAAAAGCTTTCGGGCACCACATAGCCTTGCGCACGGCGCTGCATCGTATCATCACCAATCTGGCTGGCCGCATTCAACGCTTCATCAAGGTCGCCACGCTCCAAAAGACCGCGCGCGGCCGCATCATGGCCCCAGACACCTGCCAGGCAATCGGCCTGCAACTCCACCCGCACCGACATGGCGTTGGCGTCGCGCTCGGACATCCGTCGGCGCGCTTCATTGAAGCGACCCAGAATGCCGAGCTGGTTCTGGATGTGATGACCCACCTCGTGAGCGATCACATAAGCTTGCGCGAAATCGCCAGGCGCCCCGAACCGACGGGACAGCTCTGAAAAGAACGACAGGTCGAGGAAAACTCCACGATCGGGCGGACAATAGAACGGCCCGCTGGCGGAGCTGGCAAAACCGCAGGCCGACTGAACTTGCCCGGAAAACAGCGTCAGCGTCGGCGGCTCGTAGCGCATACTGCGCTGATCGAATTTGACCGCCCATACATCTTCCGTGTCGCCAAGCACGCGCGAGGCAAAGTCAGCCAGCTCATCGCCCTGCCCCGGATTAAAGGGCTCGCTTGTCTGCTGCGGCGCGGGCGAAAACTGCCCGCCGCCGCCCGTTGTATCGCCGGTCAGCAGGGTCAGCGGGTTGATCCCAAGCGCCCAAGCAATGATCACTATGACAACGATGCCGCCAAGGCCAAGCCCGCCGCCGGCGCGCGATCCACGCCCGGAGGGAATACGCACCCGCCGTCCGGACGGGATGCGCATGCGGGACCCGCCCATTCCGCTTGGAGAGCGCGAGGCACGCCGTAAATCGCGCACCTTAGTGCTGCGTCTCATATTTCGCCAACGCATGCCGGGGAGTGTCCTTTGTCATCAATACTGGCGGCAAACTGCCAACCCCATTGGCCAAGAGCAAGGCCAATGGCCGCGCAACAACGAAAAACGCCGCGCTAGGACCTGATCCTAAACGCGGCACGTTTCAAAAACACAGATGGAGAACGGCGGAACTTACCAGTCTATGCCGACATACCGCATAATCGCATGCCAAGAGCACGAGAATGTTGCGTGACGATGCAAATCCGGACGACGCGGTTCAACCATTGAGCGGTGAACAATCATATCCGTCAACATGGCGCATCCTTTCTTATTGTTGGGCGCGTGAACCATGACCATTGGTATCACGAGCCGTGGCTTGACCCGGCGCACTCAGTACGCTTTATCGAATGGTATATGCACATTGTGCACCTTATACAATAGCAAAAATGCACTCAGTGCATGTTTTCGCGCACACAGTGCGACTCAGTGGATTGGGAATGGCTGACAAATCCGGCAAAAAAACTCAGGACGATGATGCCAATCCGATGCCAGCGGAGGCCTTTCGCGAGTGGCGCAAGCGCCTGGGGCTGAAGCAGAAGGACGCTGCCGACCTTCTGGGCCTGAAGAAGCGCATGATCCAGTATTATGAGACCGGTAGCCGTAGCGGCAAGCACGTCTCGATTCCCAAGTCGGTTCGCCTGGCCTGCTATGCCCTGGAAGCCGGTGTCAGCGATTTCGACGGTCGGAATGTGCTTGGCGAACCGCCATTCGCACGCACCTTGGTGCACCGAAACGGCCTGCATCCCTCGGCGATCCATGGGGGGCACCAAAGTGCCAGCGAAACAGTCGATGACGGCAAGAACACCGGGCGACCTCCGCCGCTTCCGGTCGGTGAAACGCGCAGCGACTAACCCACGACGTCTTGGGCTTGCGACCAATGGTGAAGCCACCGCCCACAGCTTCGATGGCCGCCCGCCACTCCATCCCTTTCCAACCGCGCACTTGGTCTCTATAGAGCCGTTTCAGCCCCTTTGATGCGCCGATCTGGCTGCCACCATGCGTGATCACATATGCGCGGCTGGGACGCGCGCGCCACACCAGCCAAAACCACCACGTCTAAGCCCACTCCCAGCTTCCCCCTGACCACGAGCCGACCGAACCGCCATGCCAAAACGTACCGACATCCAGTCCATTCTCATCGTGGGCGCAGGGCCGATCATCATCGGTCAGGCATGTGAATTCGACTATTCCGGCACGCAGGCCTGTAAAGCACTGAAGGCTGAGGGCTATCGGATCATCCTGGTCAATTCCAACCCAGCCACGATCATGACCGACCCGGATCTGGCCGACGCCACCTATGTCGAGCCGATCACGCCAGAAGTTGTGGCCAAGATCATCGCCAAGGAGCGCCCAGACGCGATCCTGCCAACCATGGGCGGTCAGACGGCGCTGAACTGCGCGCTTTCACTGCGCAAAATGGGCGTGCTGGACGAGTTCGGCGTGGAGATGATCGGTGCCACCGCCGAGGCCATCGACAAGGCTGAAGATCGCGAGCTCTTCCGCGAAGCGATGATGAAGATCGGCTTGGAAACCCCGCGCGGCGAAACCCTGAAAGGTTCACTGCGCGACAAGCTCGACCCCGATGGCAATCCCATCCTCGACCGCGCCGGCAACCCGATCCGCGAACTGTCGCCAGAGGGTCTCGCCAAAGCGTTGAACTTGCTCGACATGGTCGGTCTGCCAACCGTCATCCGCCCGTCGTTCACGCTTGGCGGTACAGGCGGCGGCATCGCCTACAACCGTGAAGAATTCCTGCAGATCGTTGAAGGCGGCATCGACGCCTCGCCAACCAACGAGGTGCTGATCGAAGAATCCGTGCTCGGTTGGAAAGAGTATGAGATGGAGGTTGTCCGCGACAAAGCCGACAACTGCATCATCATCTGTTCCATCGAGAACGTCGATCCGATGGGCGTGCACACCGGCGACTCGATCACCGTCGCGCCCGCACTCACTCTGACCGACAAAGAGTACCAGATCATGCGCGACGCTTCACTGGCGGTGCTGCGCGAGATCGGCGTCGAAACCGGCGGCTCCAACGTGCAATTCGCGGTGAACCCCGAAGATGGCCGCATGGTCGTCATCGAGATGAACCCGCGCGTCTCGCGCTCCTCCGCCCTGGCATCGAAGGCCACTGGCTTCCCAATCGCCAAGGTCGCCGCCCGGCTTGCCGTTGGGTACACGCTGGACGAACTCGACAATGACATCACCGGTGGTGCGACCCCGGCGGCCTTTGAGCCGACCATCGATTATGTCGTCACCAAAATCCCGCGTTTTACCTTCGAGAAGTTCCCCGACGCCGACCCCGTTTTGACGACCTCTATGAAATCTGTCGGCGAGGTGATGGCCATTGGCCGGACCTTCACCGAGAGCCTGCAAAAGGCGTTGCGCGGTCTGGAGACTGGGCTCTCCGGCTTGGACGACCAGCACATTGAAGGCTTGGGCGGCGATGACGACAAAAACGTCATCCGAGCAGCCATCTCCACGCCAACGCCGGACAGGCTCTTGAAGGTGGCAGAGGTCATGCGCGCCGGTGCGACGGATGAACAGGTCCATGCCGCTTGCAAGATTGATCCCTGGTTCATCGGTCAGCTTCGGCAGATCATCGATCTGGAAGCGCGGGTGAAGGCCCATGGCCTGCCAGACAATGCCGAGTGGATGCGCAACCTCAAGGCCAACGGCTTTTCCGATGCGCGGCTGGGCGCTCTAACTGGCCAGAGCGAAGCTGAGGTCAAAGCCCACCGGCTGGCGCTCAACGTGCGCCCTGTGTTCAAGCGCATCGATACGTGCGCAGCGGAGTTCGCCTCACCGACCGCCTATATGTACTCGACTTATGAGAACCCGTTTGGGCAGGAGGGGGCGTCTCCCGCCAATGAAGCGCAGCCATCGGGTCGCAAAAAAGTCGTCATCCTAGGCGGCGGGCCGAACCGCATCGGCCAAGGGATCGAGTTTGACTATTGCTGCTGTCATGCCGCCTTCGCGCTGAAGGATGCCGGCTATGAAGCAATCATGATCAACTGCAACCCGGAAACGGTCTCGACCGACTATGACACCTCAGACCGGCTTTATTTTGAGCCGCTGACCGCCGAAGACGTGCTGGAAATCCTGACGCTCGAGCAGAGCAAGGGAACGCTGCACGGGGTGATCGTGCAGTTTGGCGGCCAGACGCCGCTGAAGCTCGCCCACGCGCTGCAAGAGGCTGGCATTCCGATCCTTGGCACCTCACCCGACGCTATCGATCTGGCCGAGGATCGTGATCGCTTCCAAAAGCTGCTCAATGAGCTTGGCTTGAAGCAGCCGCCCAACGGCATTGCGCGCTCCAACGAGGAAGCCAAGCAGATTACCACCGAAATCGGTTACCCGGTCGTGGTGCGCCCGTCCTACGTCCTTGGTGGTCGCGCCATGGAGATCGTGCGCGATGATGCGAGCCTCGACCGCTATATGCGCGAGGCGGTGGTCGTTTCTGGCGACAGCCCAGTGCTCATCGATGGCTATCTGGCCGACGCCGTCGAAGTGGATGTCGATGCGCTTTGCGATGGCAAAACCGTGACCGTTTGTGGCATCATGGAGCACATCGAAGAAGCTGGCATCCACTCCGGTGACTCAGCCTGCGCATTGCCAGCACACACGCTGACTGATGCCACACTCGATGAGCTGGAAACCCAAACCAAAAAGCTTGCCTTAGCGCTTAATGTCGGTGGCTTGATGAACGTCCAATACGCCATCAAAAACGGCGACATCTATGTGCTGGAGGTGAACCCGCGTGCATCGCGCACGGTCCCATTTGTCGCCAAGACCGTCGGCGCGCCGATTGCCAAGATCGCCTCGCGCGTTATGGCCGGCGAAGTCTTGGAACCCACGCTCACCGCCTATGGCCGCGCGCCGCAACATCGCAACCTGCCACACATTGCGGTCAAAGAAGCCGTCTTCCCGTTTGCCCGGTTTCCAGGCGTCGACACCATTCTCGGGCCGGAAATGCGTTCGACCGGCGAGGTTATGGGCATCGATACAAGCTTCGGCTACGCCTTTGCGAAGTCCCAGCTCGGGGCCGGATCAAAAGTGCCGCTGCTTGGCAATGTCTTTGTGTCTCTGCGCGACAGCGACAAGCCCAAGGCGCTCGACGCCATCCGCCTTCTGGTCGATCTCGGCTTCGACATTTTGGCGACCTCGGGCACGCAACGTTTTCTCGCCGACCAGGGCATCACCACTGAACGCGTCAATAAGGTACTCGAAGGCCGTCCGCACATTGTCGATGCAATCAAGAACGGCAATGTCCAGCTTGTCTTCAACACCACCGAGGGCAAAAAGGCGCTTGAGGACTCCCGCTCGCTGCGCCAGGCCGCGCTTGTGCAAAAGGTCCCTTATTACACCACAGTGGCTGGCGCTAACGCCGCAGCCCAGGCGATCGACGCGGTTTTGTCCGGTGACATTGCGGTCAAACCGTTGCAGGATTATATGTCAGCGCTGGCATAAGCGGCCGCTTATTTTCTCAAAAAGCAGCCAATCACTCTTGGGCGGCGAGCCTTCTCGCCGCACGCAATCGTTTTGAAGGATAGGACCCATGGAAAAGGTTCCGATGACCATTGCCGGGTATGAAGCCCTGAAGGAGGAGCTTCAGCGCCGTCAGGCTGAGGATCGCCCGCGCATTATCGCTGCGATCGCCGAGGCACGCGCCCATGGTGACCTGTCCGAGAATGCCGAATATCACGCCGCCAAAGAGCAGCAGAGCCTGAATGAAGGCCGCGTCAACGAACTTGAGAGCGTCATTGCGCGCGCCGACGTTATCGATCCGGCAAAAATGTCCGGCGACACGGTGAAGTTTTCCGCCAAGGTTTTGATCGTCGATGAAGAAACCGACGAGGAAAAAACCTACATCATCGTCGGTGACGTTGAGGCGGACATCAAACAGAACAAGATCTCGCTGTCCTCACCGATTGCCCGCGCGCTGATCAACAAGAAGGTTGGCGACAGTGTCGAAGTGGCAGCGCCTGGCGGCAAACGCGCCTTCGAGATCTTGAAGATCAGCTACGGGTAACACCGGTACCGGGTTCCGCTCGGCGCAACTGCAGCAGTCTGATTAGCCAGACCAATAACGCCGCGCACCGTTAGGCGCATCAGTCAGAAACGTCTCAAGCTCCACCGGGTTCATATGGCGGCGCAGTACCTGCGTGACTCCGCCAATGGCGTTCCTCTCAGCAAAATTATGGTTCCGGCGCACGGCACGTACCTCTTCGTAGAGGTCGTCCTCCGATCCGAAGTCGCTTCGGTGCTCATTTGGCTTCCAATCCACGACGAAGATGGCCCTGGCAACCGCTGGCAACAGGCCGGCAAAACGAAGCGCGTCGGTCGGCGAAAGCAGACGACGAAAAACCACCTGGACCGCTTGTAGAACCGTATAGGCCTGATTGCGCGTTGCCAGGTTCAGGTTGTCGCAAAGCTCAGCCAGCAACCGGTCATACTCCTGACCTGCGCGTTGATAGGCTTGTGGCATTGGCACTGGACAATCCGCCTTCTAGTCTTTGCGCCCTCGTAACCGCGTCCGAACTGGATCGACCACCGGCACATGTATTCCAGAATGCATGGCCGAGTACCTCAACAAGGAAACCCAACCATGGAACTTGGCGCTTTTTCCATCAGCTTGCCAGTCAAAGATCTGGCCAAATCCAAGGTCTTCTATGAGGCGCTTGGGTTCACCACCATGGGCGACTATTCCGACCAAGGCTGGATGATCCTGAAAAACGGCGACACCATAATCGGCCTATTCCAAGGTATGTTCGACAAACCGATGCTGACCTTCAATCCCGGCTGGAACCAGGATGCCAAGAACCTTGAGAACTTCAAGGATGTCAGAGAGATACAGGCAGCTTTGAAAGCCAAAGGCCTTCAACTTGAATCAGAAGTTGATGAATCAAGCAGCGGCCCAGGAAGCTTCGTCGTGATCGATCCGGACGGCAATCCGATCCTCGTCGACCAACACGTCTAAGCCGTCATCCGATCGGCGCGACACCGGCATCCTTCACCCGGCGAAGGGTCAAAGCGGTGCGCACAGTCGAGACGTTGTCCGCTTTGGTCAGCTCTTCGATGATGAAGGCTTGGAAAGCGGAAAAATCCTGCGCCACGCATTTCAGGATAAAGTCCACGTCTCCTGAGATCGCATAGCACTCGCGCACCATCGACCAACTCGCAACCCGCGCCTCAAAGGCCACCAGATCGCTCTCGGACTGATTGACCAGCCCAACCATGGCGTAGGCGACCACGTCGTAGCCGAGCGCCTTTTCATCCAGCAGCGCGCGATAGCCACGGATGAGGCCAGCCTCTTCCAGCGCACGCACCCGTCGAAGGCAAGGCGGCGCTGAAATTCCAACGCGGCGCGCCAATTCGACATTGGTCATCCGCCCGTCGCCCTGAAGCTCAGTGAGAATGTGCCAGTCGATATCGTCCAGAAGCGCCTTCATCACCGGGCCCGTTTGCCATTTCTCGAGTCGCGGTCATTTTGCATGCCGCTGGCGCAACATTGTTGCGCAAGTCTTTGATTGACAGCTTCAAGGCAGGCTTTCAAGCAGAGCAAATGGCTGAATTTCGAGCAGACAAAATTGCGAGCACCTCCGGGAGGCTGCGGGTGCTCATTGTGACCGACGGCAAAATGGGTGATCTTGCTCAATGCCGCGGCGTCGCCGAGGCGCTTGGTGCGACCGCTAAGGAAATCACCGTGAAGCCAAGCACACTGGCGGCCATGTTTGGTTCATCGGCAGGCGACAGTGCCTTCAACGCGGCCTTGGCCGAAATCCTGACACCGCCGAATGTGGTGCTCGCCTCCGGGCGGCGCGCCGCGCCTTATCTGAAAGCCATCAAAAAGCCCTGGGGCGATGCGACGCTGACGGTGTTTCTCAAAGACCCGCGCACGGGCGCTGGCGTGGCAGACGTCATTTGGGTGCCTGAGCACGACAAATTGCGCGGTCCGAACGTCATCACCACCGCGACCGGGCCTCATGGCCACACCGCTGCACGCCGGGCAAAGGCTGCAAGCAATCTGCGGGCGCAGCTCACGCGCTATCCGCGCCCCTGGCTCGGCGTTCTCCTTGGTGGCGCGAGCAAGGGCGTCACCTATGAACAAGCCACTATAGACCGTCTGATGGACGCGTTACGAACAGCCAGCGAAGGCGCCGGCAGCGTTCTCATCACGCCATCGCGCCGCACCCCATCAGCGCTTACCGAGGGCCTCAGCGCGATCCACCCCCACACTTGGGTTTGGGATGGCACGGGTGAGAACCCCTACACCGGCATGCTCGGCGCGTGCGATGCGTTTTTGGTGACCGGCGACAGCCACAACATGGTCTCCGAAGCCCTGTCCACCGGCAAACACATCATGGTCTTTCGTCCGGCAGGCTTGCCGAAAAAGTTCATCCGCTTCCTCGATACGATGGAACGCGACGGCGCCATCACTGCCCCAGGACCAGCCGATTTCGCGCACGAACAACCCTCCATCGACGCCACGCCTTTGATCGCCGATGCCATCCGAGCACGACTGAAAGAGCGGCACTGACCCGCCTTAGCCGGGGATAAGCCATCACGACCCGGTGACCGGCTGGTCCCAACGCTTGGCAGCCGGCTCAACCGTGCCTATCTTTTGCGCTAGAAACGCGCTGGCCAGAAACTGCTCTACCAAGTCCGTGCCGCGCACTTAATCCGACCGCAAGGCTCACGCTCATGTCGCAGACGCTTCACACCAAAGTTCTCATCATCGGGTCCGGCCCCGCTGGCTACACCGCCGCGATCTATGCCGCCCGCGCGATGCTCGAACCGGTCCTCGTCTCCGGTCTCCAAACTGGCGGCCAGCTCACCATCACCACCGATGTGGAAAACTACCCAGGCTTTGCCGATGTCATTCAGGGCCCTTGGCTCATGGAACAGATGAAGGCGCAGGCCGAACATGTCGGCACGCAATTCGTTCAAGACATCATCACCGATGTCGATACGACGCAGCGCCCCTTCGTTTGTAAGAGCGACAGCGGCACGATCTACACCGCCGACTCGATCGTGATTGCCACCGGCGCGCAGGCCAAATGGCTCGGCCTGCCGTCCGAGCAGACCTTCATGGGCGGCGGCGTGTCAGCCTGCGCGACATGCGACGGGTTCTTTTACCGCGGCAAGAATGCCGCTGTCGTTGGTGGCGGCAACACCGCCGTCGAAGAAGCGCTCTATCTTGCCAACCTCTGCAATGAGGTCACGCTCATCCATCGCCGCGACGAACTGCGTGCAGAAAAAATCCTTCAAGATCGCCTTCTCAAGCACCCTAAGATCAAGGTGCTTTGGAACAAGCAGGTTGAAGAGATTCGCGGAGAAACCGGCTTCCCGGCCCATGTCACGCATCTGCACCTGAAAGACACCGTCTCCGGCGAGACCATGGATCATCCGACCGACGGTGTTTTCATCGCCATCGGCCATGCGCCGGCTGTCAGCTTGTTTGAAGGCAAGCTGAAGCAAAAGGACAATGGCTACCTCTGGACCGCGCCCGACAGCACCGCCACGAGCGTGCCCGGCATCTTCGCCGCCGGTGACGTGACCGACGATATTTATCGCCAGGCCGTGACGGCAGCCGGGCTTGGCTGTATGGCTGCCCTGGAAGCGGAAAAATATCTCGCAGAACATGAAAGTTTGCAGCAGGCCGCGGAATAGCCGCGCCTTAAGCCACCGCATCGGGTTTTGCCGAGGCGCTGCTTAGGGGTCACTGTGAGCAAGCCTTGAGAGGAAACGACCCATGCCCAACTCCGGCCGCATCATCGTCCATGACGACACCGCTGCGGTGATGGATTGGGACAAGCTGCGCATCTTTCACGCCGCCGCTGAAGCCGGTTCTTTCACTCACGCCGGCGACGGGCTGCACATGAGCCAGTCAGCGGTTAGCCGCCAGGTTTCGGCGCTTGAAGCCGACCTCAACGTCAAACTCTTCCACCGCCACGCGCGCGGCCTGGTGCTGACCGAACAAGGCGAGCTGCTCTATCGCACCGCCCATGAGGTTCTGCAGAAGCTTGACCGCGTTCGCACTCGTCTGTCGGACTCCAAGAACCAACCGACCGGCACGCTACGCGTCACGACCACAGTTGGTCTCGGCTCGACCTGGCTGACGGCGCGTCTGCAAGATTTTCGCGAGCTCTATCCCGGCATCCAGCTGGAACTCATTCTCAACGATGATGAGCTCGATCTGTCGATGCGCGAGGCCGACGTGGCCATCCGGCTGCGCCAACCGACACAGCCTGACCTTGTGCAGCGGCGTCTCTTCACCGTGCATTTCCACGTCTACGCCGCGCCGGAATACATCAAGCGGCACGGCCAGCCGACAACCGTCGAAGAGCTCGATAACCATGTGATCCTCAGCTACGGCTACCCCGCGCCGCCCTATCTCCGGAACATCAACTTTTTGGAGAATGCCGGCCGCGACGAAGACAACCCTCGCCGCGCGCACGTGCGCATCACCAATGTCTATGGCTTGCGCAAAGCCTGCTTGCGCGGCGTTGGTATCGCCATGCTGCCCGACTACATCGTCGAGGACGACAAGAACCTGGTGCCAATTGAATTGGAGGGCGAAACCCTGCCCTTCTTCGACACCTATTTCGTCTACCCCGAAGAGATGCGCAACTCGGCACGGGTCATGGTGTTCCGCGACTTCCTACTGGCGAACGCACGCCGCTGGAACTATTGACGCCGCCCCGGGCAGGCTCTTGACCATCTTGATTCTGAAGCCGAACTTTCGCGATGCTTTTCCGTCTGGTTCAAGCCGTTAGAGACGAGTTTCTCTCGCTCCAATGCGCTGGACTCTCGACAGGAGGATGAGGGCATTTACGTATAACACTGCACATGAAGTGGAGGTTTTTCCGCAATGTTTTCAGCGGGCTATGCGAAATTGTGGATTCTATGTGTCAGTCATGCGCTGGATGCATAACTGACATGCCAGCTTGTTTATTGCGGTTCGGCAGCAATCGCTTAGATATCTTTCCAACACGGTCATGAAGGCGCGTCCCTCCCTGCGCCGACCGCTGTTCCCCTCGAGACGACGCTCCACCCCTCGGACGCGTCGTCCTCAACTCCAAACGCCGGGCTTGATCACACCTTCATGGTGACCAGATCGCCCGGCGTTTTTTTATGGCTGGAATCCAGTGCAACCAATGTGGGCCTTGGGCGTTAGGGGTTAAGCCACCTCTCGGATCCAGTGCCTACGATTGTCCATGGACTTTGTGCCTTTCAGTCTCGACCCGCGCGACATCGTCTATATGGTGGCTGGCCTCGCTTTTTTGGGCCTGACATTTCAGCCAGGCTTGTCGCAGTTCCGGCTGGCCAATATCCCCTTCTTTTACGTCCTGATCGGCGCCGCATTGGCGTTTGCGGGCATCCCAGCGATCGACCCCAATGCTGGTGGCCTTTCGGCGAAAGTGGTGGAGCATGCGGCCGAACTCATCGTCATTATCTCACTGGCCGGAGCTGGCCTCGCGATCGACACGCGCGAGAGCTGGAAAAACTGGAATCCGACCTTCAGGCTTTTGTTGATTTCCATGCCGCTGACGATCGTGGCGGTTTTCCTGCTCGGCCATTGGGTCGTCGGACTTGATTGGCCGAGTGCCATGCTTCTCGCCGCAGCCCTTGCCCCCACTGATCCGGTGTTGGCTCGATCCGTCCAGGTTGGCCCACCTGGCCGCAAGGAAAAACCGATGGAGGTGGCGCTCACGGCAGAAGCCGGTCTCAATGACGGGCTTGCTTTCCCCTTCGTCTACCTAGCGATCGCGGCAGCAACCTTCGCCTATGCAGGCGATGGCTTCCCGCAGTGGATTTGGGGATGGTTCGGCTACGATCTTCTCTACCGCGTCATCGCCGGCTGGTGCATCGGCCATGCCATTGGTCATGTGATCTCAAAGGTCATCTACAGCCGTTTTGGTGATGCCTCACACGGCGGTTGGAACGCAATGCTGGTGGTGCTGGCAGCAACACTGATCTCCTATGGCATCACCGAAACTTTCGACGCCTACGGGTTTCTCGCCGTCTTCGCTGCAGCGCGCGCCGGCCGCGCCAACAGCCGAGGAACGGAGAAGTCGCGCTACGAGAAATATGTACACCACGGTGCCGACCAGTTGGAATCGATCCTCCTGGCATTGATGCTCCTTTGGTTCGGCATGTTTATCGCCTCGGGCGGCCTTGCCGGCCTCACCTGGGTAGAAGTGGCTCTCGCGCTGGTAATCCTGCTTTTTGTGCGCCCGGCGAGTGGCTTCCTGTCGTTGCTGGGCACCCATTGCGAAGACCTTCAACGCTTCAAGGTGGCCTTTTTCGGCATCCGCGGCATGGGCACGGTGTTCTACATCGCCTACGGCCAAAACCATGCCGACTTCACGCAGATGGAAACCATCTGGCGGGTCGCGGCGATCACCATTTTGCTGTCGATCATCATGCACGGCTTCGCGGCGAAATTTGTGCTGCCCGCCGAGGAAGAAGATGAGCCGGACCACCCTTATCGGGCCGAGGACCCAGATTACCGCACGCGATCAAAGTGAACGCCGGTCAGCCGCGTTCCACCCGTGCCAGAGCCAAACCAATGCCCGAGGCCATGAACAGCCCGCCTGTGAGTTTGTGGCGCAGCTTGCCGAGCCGCATAATCGCCGGGCGCGCCGATCCTGCAAACGCCACCCAGAGCAGATCGCCGATCAGGATCACCGTCAGATAGACCAGCGCCGGAACCAATAGCCCGCTAGCGCCGTCTTCCACGCGCACAAACTGTGGGATGAACGCGACGTTGAAGAGCAGCGTCTTCGGGTTGACGATGGAGAGCATCAGGCCCTGCAAGAAGAGCCTGGCTTTCGATGCGCTGACCGCTTCGGGGGCGGCAAGGCCATCGTCAGCCCGCCGCCAGCTCACGATCCCAAGATAAACCAAGTAGGCAACGCCAGCCCATTTCAGCCAGACCAGCGCCGAGGCAGCAACCGCCAACAGTGCGGCCAGACCAACCAGAACTAAGCTCAGCTGAACCGCGATCCCACTTGCCGTTCCAAGCACGGTAACGGCGCCAGCGCGATAGCCATGCGCTAGTGTGTTGGCGATGAAAAGCGCCAGATTGGGACCAGGGATCGCCACCAAAACAGCGGTTGCCCCGATCAGCGCGAGCATGGTTTCAAGCGTCATGACGCAAGGCCTTTAGCGGTCAGTTGGCGACACCGCCAAAGGCCGACATATCGACCCAACCGCTTTCCCCGTCTTCACCGAACGGCACCAGACACCAATCCAGCGACTCGTTGCAGGTTTCGATAAACCCGCCACCGCCCGGCGCAACCGTTCCGGCGACCTCCGAGCCGTTGGGTTCTGTGTACGCCATCACAGGCTCCTCGGAGAGGTTGTAATAGGGAACATCCGGCGAAAAGGCGCTTTGCCAATCAACGTCAGCTGTCATCGCCTCGTCGGCGGCAGCCGCCAACTCCTGCGTCGCATCCTGCGTCGCGTCGACCGCATCACCCGCAGCCGATGCAGCGTCACTGGCGAGATCCTGCGTGCCATCTTGCACAGCGTCAGCCGTCTCGCTGGCAGCACCTGCCAAGTCACTCGCCACTTGCGACAGGCCCTCGCTGGCATTGTCGAGTTGCTCGCTAAGCGAGGTCACGACATCGCTGGCAAGCTCCGAAGCCGCCTCATCGAGCGGCTGGCCATCAGTCACCTGATTGAGTTGTTCAGCGGCCAGATTGGTCAACGCACCCGCCGCGTCTTGAACGATATCGACAGCCTCTTCGGCAGGCGTCAAATCGGTCGGTGGCGCATCGGCCGTCTCCTCTTCCTCTGGGGCGGGGGCAGCAGGCTCAGGCGAATCATATTCATTGAGCTCCGGCCCTTCCGCCTGGTCGGCGTTTTGATCATCGCACGCCGCCAAAAGCAGCGCAGCGGTCAAGGGGAGCAGGGCTAAAAGACGTGTCACGGTGGTTTCTCCATGCTGGATGAACGGGACACGGCGCGCACCAAGCCCTCCGGCGCACCGCACCGCAATCAAACAGCAAAGGGCGCGCCGTGACAATCACAGAACGCGCCCTTCTAAGGGAACCTTGGGAGGAAACTGGCCGTTCTACATGAAGAGGCGCGGGTCCTCGATCTGGCTGTAAAGTTCTGCCACTTCCGGCCCATACCCGTTGTAGATCTGCGTCGGCACGCGATCTTCAACGCCGAGCAGTCGCTCGGTGGCCTGGCTCCATCGCGGATGCGGCACTTCTGGGTTCACATTGGCCCAGAAACCATACTCATTGGCATTCGCCTCTTCCCAGAAGGTCAACGGACGTTGATCGGTAAAGGTGAAGCGCACCAGGCTCTTGGCGCTCTTAAAACCATATTTCCATGGAGCCGCGAGCCGCAGCGGCGCGCCATATTGCTTAGCGACCGGCTTGCCGTAAACGCCCGTCACCATGAAGGCCAGATCGTGCGTTGCCTCTTCGATCGTCAGCCCCTCGGTGTATGGCCACGAATACCAGCTCTGACGCTGGCCGGACGCCATGTCCGGATCGTTGAAGGTCTCCATCACCACGTAGCGGGCTGACGAGAGCGGGCGGGCATAGGCAACCAAATCGCGCATCGGGAAACCGGTCCACGGCACAGTCATCGCCCAGGCTTCGACGCAGCGATGGCGATAGACGCGCTCTTCCAGGCTCATGGCACGGATCAGCGTGTCGATATCGACCTGCCGCTCTTCTTCCACCATGCCGTCGAACGTCACCATCCATGGGCGGGTCTCAAGGTCCTGCGCGGCGCGCCAGATGCCCTTGTGCGAGCCGAATTCGTAGAAATTGTTGTAGGTCGCCGCGTCCATTTCATCGGTCAGCGGCCTGCCGGCATCGGCAAAGCTTGGATTGGTGAAGGCCGGATAAAGATCGGCTGTCGGATCGCCTTCGACCGTCAACGGCACTTCGCTACCGCCCTCGCCCTCAAACAGCCCAAAAAGAGCCTGGCTCTCGCGAGTCGTCGCACCCAATGTGGTGCCAACGGCGCCAAGCGCTAAGGCGCCTTTCATCAGTGCGCGGCGGTTGAGATAGACACTCTCCGCCGTTGCCGCACTTTCGGGCAACTCCCAACGTTTTTTCGATCGGATCAGCATGGTCCTGCGCACCTCATCTGTTGGCTCAAGCGAGCTCGATGCTCAACAGATAGGAGGACAGCCCATCACCGTCCACTCACAAGGCCGTTAGGAGGCCGCCACATCCGAGCGCCATCCCGGAAGTCCGAAGGACTGTCCGGGATGGCACCTCGAGGTGTCACTTTAAGTTTCCACAGAACCGCTGGATGCGCATGCAGGCCTCTTCGAGAGCCTCATCGGACGTCGCGTAGGAAATGCGGAAGTTTGGTCCGAGCCCAAACGCCGAGCCCTGAACCACGGCCACACCTTCGGTTTCCAGTAGCTCGGTCACAAAGTCCTCGTCGGTTTCCAGCACTTTGCCCGACGGCGCCGTCTTGCCCATCGTCCCAGCGCAGGACGGATAGACGTAAAACGCACCCTCTGGCGTCGGGCAGCTGATACCAGCCGCCTGGTTGAGCATGGACACCATAAGGTCGCGGCGACGTTTGAAGGTCGCATTGTTCGGCGCGATGAAGTCCTGTGTGCCGTTCAGTGCTTCGACCGCCGCCCATTGCGACACCGACGATGGGTTCGACGTCGACTGCGACTGGATCTTCGCCATCGCCTTGATGAGGTGCGCCGGACCACCTGCATAACCGATCCGCCAGCCAGTCATCGCATAGGCTTTGGAAACGCCGTTCACCGTCAGCGTGCGTTCATAAAGCTGCGGCTCGACTTGCGCGGGCGTGGCAAACTGAAAATCGTCATAGACCAGATGCTCGTACATATCGTCGGTCATGATCCAGCAGTTCGGGTATTTCAGCAGCACGTCCGTCAACGCCTTCAGCTCATCATGGCTGTAGGCCGCGCCTGACGGGTTGGACGGGGAGTTGAAGATCAACCACTTGGTTTTGTCGGTCAAAGCCGCATCCAGCGCCTCGGCCGTTAGCTTGAAGCTCGTCTCCATCGAGGTCTCGACAAAGGTCGGCGTACCGCCGGCGAGCAGCACCATATCAGGATAACTCACCCAGTACGGTGTCGGGATCAGAACCTCATCGCCCTTGTTGAGGGTCGCAACCAGCGCGTTGTAGAGCACCTGTTTGCCGCCTGTGCCGACGGTGATCTGGCTTGCGTCATAATCCAAGCCATTGTCGCGTTTGAATTTGGCGCTGATTGCCGCCTTCAGCTCCGGAATACCGTCAACAGCGGTGTATTTGGTCTTGCCCTCATTGATCGCCGCAATCGCCGCCTGTTTGATGTTGTCGGGCGTATCGAAATCCGGCTCCCCTGCCCCCAGACCGATCACATCGCGACCGGCTGCTTTCAGTTCGCGTGCCTTGTTGGTCACCGCGATCGTGGCGGAAGGCTTGATGCGGGAAAGCGAGTCGGCGAGGAAAGCCATCGTAAGGGTCCTTTTCGAGTGTGGAAGGCGGCTCTGCTCTAGACCCGCCAAGGTTTGCGTGCAAGCAGACCGATCAAAGCATCGGCCATGCCGTGCGCGGCGATTGAAGGATTGCCCCAATGCACACGCTCTATTCCATGCAGAACTCAGGCAATTGCTACAAGCTGCGGTTGGCGATGGCGCAGCTTGGCATCCCGTTTCAGATCCATGACGTGGACATTTTGAAGGGCGAAAGCCGCACGCCGGAATTTCTGGCCCTCAATCCCAATGGCAAGGTGCCAGCGCTGCGGCTGGAAACCGGCGAACTGCTTTCAGAATCCAACGCGATCCTGTTCTTCCTGGCTGAAGACACGCCGCTGATGCCCGAGGGCAAGTTCTGCCGCGCCGAAGTGCTGCAATGGATGTTTTTCGAGCAGTACAGCCACGAACCCTACATTGCCGTCGCACGCTTCTGGTTGAAGCTGATGAAGGGTGGCCGCGAGCTGAAACGCGACATGCTCGATGATTGGTGGGAGCGTGGCTACCAGGCACTCGGCGTCATGGAGCGGCACTTGGAAACCCAAGAGTTCTTCGCCGCAGGCCAGTACTCCATCGCCGACATCGCGCTTTATGCCTACACCCACGTGGCTGGCGACGGCGAGTTCGACCTTTCGGACTTCCCGCGCACAAACGCCTGGATGGAGCGGGTGCGTGCGCAGCCAGGCCATGTCTCAATGGACTGGCGGCCGTAACGGCAATTAACCATAATTCTGGTGTTTTTCCGCAACACGGCCCCGGTAATGCGCCGGTTAACCATAGCGTAAACCAAAGGTAAATTGCCATCTGACGCCCAACGCGCTTGGTGGACTCCGCTTGAGGGGGCGGAGTTCGTACTGGTGTGAGAGTGTCAAAGTGCTGCGCTACTGCTTCCGATTCTTCCATAGGCTCGTACGAGCGGGCGCCCCCTTTTTGGTCGCGGTTTACGTCGCGCTCAGCTTTGCCCTTCCCATTCCCCATCTGGCTGTGTCGCCGGGCCATGCGGCTTGTGCGCCAGACGCCACACCAGCGGTCGTCGTTACATGTACGGGCACAGATACCAACGGCTACGGGGTTCCGACCCCCGGCATAAACAATCTGGTTGTTGAAGAAGGAGCTCTGGTAACGGACACAACGGGAGCACCAGCTGGCTTTCCAACGGCCGTGATCAATGGGTTTAGCGGTGCAGTCGCCACATTCACTAACAACGGCACAGTGGAAGCCACAAACCCCATCCGAATCGGGGTGTTGCTCGACCAAGTTACGGCCGGCGACTTTGTTAATACGGGGACAATTACGGGCGGTGCGTTTGCCGACGGTGTCGTTATCGGCATCCTTCTCAATGGCGGCGTCGTCAACTCCGGCACGATCACCGGCGATGACGGCCTGATAGTTCTGGACGACACACCAAGCATTACCAATAACGGCACGATAAGGGGTGTTTTCGAAGATGGCATTTATGTTGATGGCACCATCGGCACAGTGACCAACACCGGATTGATCCTCGGTCCTGACGATGCAATCGACGCCATCACCATCACCTCGTTCAACAATTCTGGAACGATTTTCGCCGGTGATGACGGGGTCGATTCCATCACCATCACGTCAATGATCAATTCTGGTCTGATTGACGGTGTCCAAAACGGGATTGAGAGCGACCTCATCGGATCGCTGACAAACACCGGAACAATATTCGGTGAAGAAAATGCCGTTGAGGCCCTGAACATCGATAGCATAACGAACTTTGGGCTTATCGATAGTGAGGGCGACGGCATCGACGTCGACGGGGGCACGGGGGTCAACGATCCCACCAGTGTTATCGGAAGCATCATCAACCACGGCACGATACGGGGCGATGATGACGGGATCGACGTCGGCACCTTAACGAGCCTGGTCAATACTGGCTCGATCATTGGCGATTTTAACGAAAACAATGATGGCTCCGGGATCGTGGCTGCTGTTATCTCCAGCATCGTTAACAGCGGGGTCATCCGTACCGACGGTGACATCAATGCGACCTACGCGATTGAAGAGCGAGAAGCACCCGGTGGCGATACAAGCCTCTCGTTGAATGCCGGATCAATACTCATCGGCCGCGTCGATCTAGGCGGTGGCGCCAACACATTGAACATCGGCTCAGGCTTGTCCTTGAACTCGACATTCGAGTCCGATGGTGGCGCGTCATTAGTGAGTATTGGCTCAACGTCTGGCCATCTTGTTGCGCTGGTGCCCGTCGTCATCAACGGCAACAACGAGATTCAGATCGTCGCTGTAGATCAATCAGCATTCTTGGGTTTTGACGATGCACTTTACGCCTTGGTGTCTGGCATTGGCCGGACGGTGCAGGGGCGGCAAACGGCTGTGCGCTCTGATACGGCGCTTGGGTTCGCCAGCCGCTATGCTGCCGCGCAGGAGACCAGCCTGGCGGCGTTTTCTGATCTTGATCTAGAGGATGCGCCGCACCTTAACCCGAACCGCTTCTGGATCGAAGGCTTTGGGGCCTATCGCGAGGATGACAGCGATCGTGTGGGCAGCTCCTTTGAAAGCCTGACCGGCGGTCTGGTCGCCGGTGTTGATGTGCCTTTGGATGCGCTCACCAGTGTCGGTGTCATGGCAGGCTTTGCCGGCAGCAAATCCGAGAACGAAATCAACACCCAAGAGACGGACACCACCAGCTACTATGCCGGTGTCTATGCCTCGACCGAGGCGCTTGGTCTGGCCTGGGATGCCTCGCTGACGGTTGGCTACAGCGGCTATGATCAGGAACGCATCACCGCCAACAATCTCGTCGCCGGTGGTCTGGAAACGGCCACGGCCGACTTTGGCGGCTGGTTCATCAACCCCCAAGTCACCATGACCCGAGAGGCTGGCAACCTGCTTGCTGGTGCGGGCTTTGGGTCGCTCGTTGCCACCCAAACGCTCGAACAGAGCCTAACCTTTTCTTATGCCGGGCTGTTTCTGGACGGCTACACCGAGACCGGCACCACCAACCCGCTGACGCTGGATGATCGCTCCATCCACGTCGCTTCTGCACGCGCAGCGCTGGCCCTGCCCTTTGAGGCAGCACATGCCGGTGGCGCGGTCACAACCCTGCGCCTCATTGGCGGTGTCGAAGCACGCACCCGGTTCGGCGATGACGATGTATCCGGAACGCTGCTGGGCCAAAGCGTCTCAACCACGCTGGATGATGACAACTTTGACGCCGGCGCTTTTGTCGGGCTAGCTGGCGAGTACCAGACCACAACCGGCCTCACCGCCTACACCAATGCCGAGGCGTTGCTGGACACCAACGCCGCCTGGCAGGTTTCCGCCACCGCAGGCCTTCGCATCGCATTCTAGAATTTGTTCTGGAGCCTGCCCTAACGGCAGCTATGTGATCGCCAACACATCACCCCTGCCACAATTGGGCCATCAAAGGGTACGCAAACGGCCTCACCACGTCCCATGTCAGGCCACACTGCGCTGATCAAACGGCAACATCGAAAGTGATGATCCATGACGGCCCTGGCTATGACCCCCACCTACAGCGTTTTCCAAACCGACACCGACCTCACGGCGCCACCGAAACGGAACCGCCGCCCACTGCGCGCGCTTGGGTTTCTCGGTCGCGTCCTGGAAGGGACCGGCATAGTCGCCATCAGCCTTTTCGTGGCCATCCTGACGCTCACAACGGCCGCGCGCGCCGATACGTTCTTGGCCGACGTCAACGCGACCACCGGCCCGCTGGTCGGCGTCGCGCTGATCGCCATCTTCGTGGTGATGCTGGCCATGGTGCGCCAGACCTGGCGCCAAACCGCCAAAGGGATCGAAAACGCACCGCGCCGCCTTCACCGAGTCGGCTAGGCGGCGCGTGCCATGAGGGAAGAAGCCTTGCGGGTCAGAGCGCGTAGGCTGGGATATCCACGATCCCCTCAGGCGCGTCCTTGGTGATGCGGAAATCCACCATCCGCTTCATCGCCCGCGCCTTTTGCAGACCTCCAAACTTGAACGCCGCCGCCAGCGCCATTTTTGGATAGACCATCGGCCCATCAATGCGCGGCGACAGGTTCTGCAAGCCGAACCGCGAGCGCAGAATGCCGTTGGCGTAACGCACGGCATACTGGGTGCGCACATCAGCGGTGAAATGCTCGGTAGTGATCGAAATATTGAGCATGTCCAGATTTTCCACGCGATGCGGAGCATTTAACGGCCAGTGCAGCATTTCGCCCGGTGCCAGCTCAATCACCTGCGCGTAGTCATCAAACCACGGCTCGTAATTGATCTCTTCTTCGGTCTCGCCGAGGATCACCTTCTCCATTTCCGGCTCAGGCAAAAATGGCGCAGAGTTCGGGTAGAGATAAACTTTCTTGCGACCGCGCACCTGCCACAGGGACTGACCCGGAATATCGCAATGGTAGTAGACCTGCGCGCCCGGCGACGAGACCAAGATACCCATATTGCGCTTGAACGTCTCAAAATCGGGGATGTACTGCTGCATCTCATCGAACATTTCATCGAGCAGCGCGGCGTAACGGTCATCGACTTCCATGACGCGGCGCAGATTGATCCACATCCGCCCCTTTTCGATGGCCTCGAAAACCTCCGCGCCCGAGGCATCACCCTTCTCGCCCTCACGCCAAAAGGCTTTGGGCGCACCAGGCTCTGCCATGGTATTCAAATTGTAGTGCGAGCGCGGAAAGGCATCGACCAGCGCCATCAAGGCCTCATTGGAAAACAGTGCATGCTCATGCAGCGTGTGGTTCAGCTTGACCGTGTGACCGCCCCAAACGGCTTTGTCCTGTTCGGTGAACTCTTTGAAAATCATCGCGCTTGGCTCCCATATCCTCCGGCGCAAGAAGGCCGTGCTGCCCCTGGGATGCCACACCGGTCATAAGCGGAGCTTAAAGTTCAAATGCCGCCTTTTTTCGCGGTTAAGCGTTAACCAGCCTGACCGCCAATTGCAGGACTGGCCGCGCCACCTATGTGGAAACAAAAGCCCCTTAGAGCCTTGGAGCCCCCCATGATCCATGCCCCCCACCTTGCCTTCGCCGCTATTGCAGTCCTCGCCACACCCTTGGCTGCCACGCCAATGCTCGCCAACGCCCAAACCGTGGAAGACACCAGCGGCAGTTGCGCGCTGGTTGCTGAAACCATTGCCACCGGCTTCGAAAACCCTTGGGGCCTGGCGTTCTTGAATGCCAACACCGCGCTGCTCACCGAACGTCCGGGCGCCATGGCGCTGGTCACGCTGTCTGATGGATCGGTGCAGGAGGTTGACGGCGTGCCGCAGGTCGTTGATCGGCGCCAGGGCGGCATGCTGGACGTGGTGACCGGTCCGGGTTTCGCTTCGACCGGCCAGATCTTTTTCTCCTTCGCCGAACCTCGCGACGCCGGCACTGGGACGTCCATTGGGCGGGCGACACTTGAGGGGTGGCGCACCGGCGAGCCATCGCTCACCGATGTGGAGGTGATCTTTCAGCAATCGGGAGCCGATGGGTCCGGCTTCCATTTCGGATCGCGCATTGTCTTCCTGCCTGATGGAACGCTCGCGTTCACCATTGGCGATCGCGGCGAGCCGGATCGCGCCCAAGATCCGATGGATCATGCCGGCTCGGTGCTGCGCATCAATCCCGATGGATCGATCCCAGAGGATAATCCCTTTTCGGGTCCCAACGAAACGCAACCGGCCATCTGGTCGCTCGGACACCGCAACCCGCAGGGTGCAGCGCTCGATCCCGCGACCGGCCTGCTCTGGACCGTCGAACATGGCGCGCGCGGCGGCGATGAAATCAACCAACCGCAGGCAGGCCTCAACTATGGCTGGCCAACCATCTCCTACGGCGTCAACTATTCCGGGACACCAATCGGCGTCGGGACCGAGGCCGAGGGCCTGGAGCAGCCGGTCTATTATTGGGATCCGTCCATCGCCCCATCGGGCATGGCGATCTTGGCCGGCGCTCGGCTCTTCCCCGGTTGGGAGGGCGACATGCTGGTGGGTGCGCTGCGGGCGCAAATGCTCGTCCGGCTGGATCGCATGAACGGCACCATCGTTTCCGAAGAGCGTCTGTTTGAAGGCGCACTGGGTCGCATCCGCGATGTGCGCCAAGGGCCGGATGGCGCCATCTGGCTGCTCACCGACGACAGTGAGGGATCGCTGGTCCGCGTCAGCCCGCAAGAAGGCGCTTGTTGAGGCAATCATCGCTCCTTGGTGCGATCCTTGGTCACAGCGAGCTTGCCCCTCCGGTGCTGACTTCCCAGGTGAATTCGGTCGTCAGCTGGCTCCCTCGGAAGTGAGAGGCTGACGTACTGAAACAAAAAGGATGCGTGTGCATGCGTTTGTTGGCTTGGATCGTTGCGATCCTCGTGGTCGCCGTCGCGGCCTTTTTCGTCGTGGGCCCTGGGCGGGTCTGGCAGCAGATCGCCGGCGACCCTGATACTGGTCCGCAGAGCCTTGAAACCTTGGAACGGACGGGCGCCCCAAATGACGCCTTGCTCGGCCCACAGGACGCATTGGCCGTAGCGCCAGACGGTTCAACGCCCGTTTTCCAAGTTCCGCCAGCCGAGCTGTTCGCGACCCTCCTCGCCCGCATCGAAGAAACCAATGAAATCCGCTGGGTCGAACGCGATGACGACAGGCTCTACGCCCATGGGATCACAGCCTCGCCGACGCTTCAGTTCCCCGACATAAACCACATCTGGGTGCTGCCCGTTGCGACAGAGGATGGCGAAGAACCACGTTCCACGCTCGCCCTCTATGCCGCGGCCCATCTTGGGCAATCTGACCATGGCAAAAACCGGGAACGTTTGGATCGCTGGCTCACACTCCTCGACGACCTGCCGCGGGCCGATTAAAGAAAGAAAGCACGGCGCAATCGGTCGGCTTTATCCCAAATCAACGCCGCGACAACCTGGCCGGGCGACACTTGCCTAAAGCCTCGCCAGAGAACACAATCGCGCGGCTAATCAGGAGGACATCATGCGCCCGCCCCTTTCCGTCGATCTCGCCTTGGACCCGGCCACCGTGCGCCGGTTCATCGACAAGGCCAAAGCGCTGTCCGCTGATCTGAACCTGGAAAACCTCGACCAGACCGCCGACACGGTGGAGTTCGACGAGGAACGCCTGGAAGACACCCATCACCATGACGGCTTGGCCGAAGAAGAGGCCGAGGATCTGACCAGCGAAGAGCTGCGCGAGTTGATCGATGATCTGAACAGCGATGAAGCGGCATCCCTGGTTGCGATTGCCTGGGTCGGGCGCGGTGATTTTGAAGCCAATGATTTTGCCGGCGCCTTGGAGTCCGCAAGAGAACGCGCCGAAGGATCCACCAGCGCGTATCTGATGGGCATGCCGCTGCTCGCCGAGCATTTGGAATCTGGCCTTGATTCGCTGGGCGTTTAGCCTTTTCGCGCTGGCCTGCGCGACCGGCGCCCAAGCTGGCGAAGCTGACGTCATCGCCGCGACGGCAACGCAAGATATGCGCGGCACCTGGACGGTATCGGCCACGATCCTTCATGCCGACACCGGCTGGGAGCACTATGCCGACCGGTTCGATGTGCTCGATGAAGAGGGCAATCTGCTCGGCAGCCGCACCCTGTTTCATCCGCATGTCGATGAGCAGCCCTTCACCCGCTCGCTCAGTGCGCTGGCGATCCCAGACGAAGTGACGGTGATCACCGTGCGCGCCCATGACAGCGTCCATGAGCTTGGCGGCGCGACAGTTGAGATCACCCTTGAGCGCTGACCCCCTGTTTCCAGGCTTTGAGGTTGGCGAAAACACCGGACCGGACGGCGTCACGATCCGCTATGTCAAAGCCGGATCGGGCCCAGCGGTTCTGTTGCTGCATGGCTACCCCCAAAACCGTGCCATGTGGGCCAAAGTGGCGCCGAAGCTTGTCGACAACTTCACCGTCATTGCGGCCGACCTGCGCGGTTATGGTGCCTCGGACAAACCCGAGCCGACGCCGGACGCAGAAAACTATGCCTTCCGCGTAATGGCCAATGATATGGCCGCCTTGATGACCGCTCTCGGTCACGAAACGTTTCACCTGGTCGGCCATGATCGTGGCGCACGGGTCGGCCACCGCTTTGCGCTTGATCATCCGAACCGTCTGCTGTCGCTGACGTTGATGGACATCATCCCCACGATCGATGTCTGGGTGAACATGGATACTGACCTCAGCGTCGCCTATTGGCATTGGCCGTTCCTTGCGCAGCCCCTGCCCTTTCCGGCTGCCCTGATCGGCGCCGATCCGGACATGTTCTTCGAAACTTGTCTAAAGGGCTGGGGCAAGGCCAAGCTCGAGGATTTTGATCCGGCGATGCTCGACGCCTACCGCCAAGCTTGGCGCGACCCGGCGATGATCGCAGCCAGCTGTGGTGATTACCGCGCCGGCGCGATGATCGATTACGCGCATGACGACGTGCAGCCGCGCGCCAAGATTGCCTGCCCGCTCCTGGTGATGGAGGGGCTGGACGGCGTCATGGGTCAACGCTTCAACGTCATCGGCATCTGGAAACAGGAAGCAACCGGACCGGTCAGCCATGCGCCGATGCCCGGTGGACACTTCTTCATCGATCTCCACCCAGAAAAGACGCTCGACGCGCTGCAGGCCTTTCTGACCGACCCGCAGCGCGCGACACAGGCCTAACCCCGCCGGGCAACGATGTAGGGATGGTGCACCTTGCCATCGGTACGGTGATTTTCCGTCGCAACGATGTCGAAACCCGCCCGTTGGATGGCGGCCTGCAGGCCCTCCGGCGAAACGCTGGTCACCTGCGACGGCGCTTTGCCAACCAGCTGCATCAGCGGAACGGCGACCCACGTGATCAGTGGGTTCATCACGCCCAGGCACGGCGTCTTGCTGATCAACAGGCCGCCGGGTTTGAGGCTGGCGCGCAAGCTCGCCAGCAGGGCGTCCATGTCGGCCACCAGATGGAGGATATTGAAGGCCATTACCGCATCAAATCCCCGACCCTCGTAGCGGGCGTCTCCGGCTGAGGCGACATCGAAGCGGGCGTTGGTCACGCCCTCGCGGTGGGCCTTATCGCGGGCAATATCGATCATCGCGCTGGAAACATCGCTTGCTGTGATGTGCGCGGCATGCGGTGCGAGTTTCAGCGCCGTCGTGCCGGTGCCGCAGCCAACCTCAAGCACACGATAATCCTCGTCGAAATAGGAAGCCGTGCGCTCTAGGGTTCGTTTGTAGCCGGCTTCATCACCAACCGCCTGGGCCGCGTACTTTTTGGCGATGCCATCCCAAAAGCGGGCGTCTTTGCGGGTATCTGGTGTCATGGTCGGCGGCTCTAAGGTCAGTGTGGTCATAGCGATCTCCTTTGACCGGCGTCATATCATACGCATTCCACGGGAAAATTGCCCAGGATCGTAGTCGTGATATGCATATTCGCATGAATGGATTCGATTGGAACCAGATGCGCGGCTTCATCGCGGCCGCTGAAACAGGCTCACTGTCGGCGGCAGCGCGCAAGCTTGGTCTGACACAGCCTACCTTGAGCCGACAGGTCGCAGCGCTGGAAGAAGCCCTTGGCCTCACGCTGTTCGAGCGCATCGGCAAGAAACTGATACTTACCGAAACAGGGCTCGACTTGCTCCACCACGGCAAGGCGATGGCCGAAGCAGCCGACGGTTTGGCACTTGTGGCCACAGGACGTTCCCAGACAACCGAGGGGCTGGTCAGCATTTCGGCCGGCGATGGCATTTCGGTCAACGTGATGCCGCGTATCGTCGCCAAAATCCGGGAAGTGGCGCCGCAGGTCAGCATCGAGTTGGTCGTCTCCAACGCCTTGTCGGATCTTCGCCGCCGCGAGGCCGACATCGCCGTGCGTCACGTTGAGCCCACCGAGCCGGATCTGATCGGCAAGAAACTGCGCGATGCCAAGGCCCATTTTTATGCATCAGAAAGCTGGGTCGAGAAGAACGGCCACCCTACAAAGCCGGACGATGTGAATGGGCCGGTTTTCATTGGCTTTGATCGATCGGAGCGGTTCATCGGCTATTTGCAGGCGCTTGGGCTGAAGGTCACAGCGTCCAGCTTTCCTGTATCCTCAGCGAACACGCTCGCCTGCGAGCAGTTGACCCGTCAGGGCCTGGGCATTAGCCCGCTGATGGCCGACACCGCAGACAAGATCCCCGGCCTGGTCCAGGTGCTTGAAGAGGTACCGCCCATATCTTTCCCGATCTGGCTTGTGACCCACCGCGAACTGCGTACCTCGCGTCGTATCCGGCTGGTGTTCGACATCTTGGCTGAGGAGTTGAGCAAGCCCTTCTAGGGTGCCTCGCGCTTGCTCTTAGACTTGGCGAGCGCCAGATTGAGGCCACCGGCGATGAGCCCCCAAAACGCACCAGAAATGCCGAAGATCGACATGCCGGACGCTGCTGCCAGAAACGTCACGGCCGCCGCTGGCCGTTCAGCCTCATCCTTGAAGGCATTAAGCGCCGCCGCGCCAAACGCTGAGATCAAGGCAAGACCGGCCACCGCCTCAATCAGGATCGATGGGGCAAGGCTCACGAACGCGATCACCACCCCGGCAAACAGGCCGAAAACGCAGTAGGCGATACCGCACACCACCGCGCCCCAATAGCGTTTATCACTGTCCGGTCCTGCCTCTTCCCCCGCCAACATGGCCGCCGTGATGGCCGCCAGATTGGAAGAAATGCCGCCAAAAGGTGCCGCCAAGATCGAAAATACGCCGGTCGCCGCCAGTGTGGGTCCAGTTTTCGGCGTGTAGCCGTTGGCTTTCAACACCGCCAATCCCGGCACGTTCTGCGAAGCCATGGTGACGATGAACAGCGGCAGAGCGATGCTGAACACGGCTGGGATCGAAAAGGTCGGCAAGACGACAACCGGCTGCGGAACCAGGGAGTCGGCGATCCCCTGCTGCCAGTCAGGCGGGAACTCCACGCCGAAGAAAACCACCAGAAGGAATGCCGCCAGCGCCGCTGGCACCCCGAAGAACCGGTTGATCCGCGCCCCAACGATCCACGCCACCACGATCGGAAGCCCGAGCAACGGATCGAAGGCAATAGCGCGAAAGGGCGCCAGACACAGGATGAGCAAGATACCGGCCAGCATCGCATTGGCGAGCGAGCTTGGGATTGCCTCGACCGCACGGCCAAAGGGTCGCCAGAGCCCTGAAAGCACGATCAATCCGCCACAGATGAGAAACGCGCCGACCGCGTCGGAAAAGCCACCGGTTACCGCCGCCGAACCGGCCAGCAGCGCAGCGCCCGGTGTGGTCCAAGCCGCGCTGATCGGTTGTTTGGTGCGCAGGCTGAGCAGGATGCCGCACAGCCCCATCGCCACCGCCGATGCCATCAGGCCGGAGGCTGCCTCAGCGTCCGTCGCACCGGTGGCGGTCAAACCGGCCAAGACCACGGCAAAGGACGAGGCGAAGCCGACGAAGGCGGCCAACAGGCCGATGAAGACAGCTTGGGGTGTCAGATCGCGAAGCATGGCTGGCTCATGCCGACCTGACCGGTCGAAAGCAAGCCCAGGCATGCCACAAGCCAGTACGCCTCGCCTGGCTATGGTGTCGAAAGACCTACAAAGAGCCGCCGCCGGGACAGGCCACCCCGGCGAAATCACGGGTCCTTAGAGCGCGATGCGGAACCGAGCGAACCCGTCTGGCCCATCTCCCGCCGGCTCGATGCTCACGCCGGGAACGTCGTCGGCATAGGCCTGCGCCGCCGGTCCTGTGTCGAACAGCACCGTCGTTCCTGGCATCGGTGCAAACGACCAGTTGGCGTCGGCCCGTGGATTGATGGTGCCCTGCTCGACAATGTAGCGCACGATCACATCGCGGTTGGTGTCCGGTCCTTCAAAGATCGTTGTCTCAGGCGACGCACCCGGGAAGCTGCCACCGCCACCTGCACGATAATTATTCGAGGCAATCACGAACTGCTGGTCGGGCGACACCGGTTCGCCATTGTAGGTGAGATCGACGATGCGGTTGGCGTCCGGATTGACCAGATTGCCGTCGGAATCGAACTTCGAGGGCTGCGACAAATCGATCTGGTAGGTCACCCCGTCGATCACATCGAAATTGTAGCTCGGGAAATCTGGATTGAGCAGCACCTGATCATCGCCGCCCGGCTCGATCTGATTGAAGATCCCAGCCGACCGCTCCAGCCAATCCTTCACCTGCTCGCCGGTGACCAAAACCGCCCGCGTGGTGTTGGGGTAGAGATAGAGGTCAGCGACGTTGCGAATGGCCACATCCCCGGCAGGAACATCGGTGTAATACTCCGGTCCGCCACGACCACCGGCTTTAAACGGCGCGGCCGCCGAAAGAATTGGCAAGCCCTCATACTCGGTGCCTGCCAGCATCTGCTGAATGTACCAAGTCTGCGCGATGGAGACGATCTGCACGGATGGATCGTCCGCTACCAACGCGAAATAGCTGTGAAGCGGAGCCGCCGTCCGGCCGACCGCGCGACGCACATAGGCCAGCGTCTCATCATGCTCCTGCTGGACCGATTCCAGAACCTCTGGAACGCTTTCCACAAGCGGTGTGATCGAGCGGTCCTCATTGCGCATGGAAATCGGCCGCGCTTCAGACGTGTGCGAGGCAATGCGCCACTGGCCACCATCATGTTCCAGCATCAGGTCGAGCAGGCCCATATGGCTACCCCAGAAGCCGCCCATCACGGCAGGCTTGCCCATGATGGTGCCCGCTTCGGCATCGACTCCGGGCGTGTCCTCATAATCCGAGCCGGGGAAGACGCGGTGATGGTGCCCGGTCAAGATCGCATCGATCCCGTCAATGGCCGCAAGCGGGACCGACGCGTTCTCCATACCATCGATGGCGTTGGCCTCACCGATCCCAGAATGCGACAGCGCGACGATGATGTCGGCGCCCTCTTCTTTCATCTGCGGCACATAAGCCCGCGCGGACTCGAGGATGTCACGCGCCATCACATTGCCTTCCAGATGACGACGGTCCCAGTTCATGATTTGTGGTGGCACAAAACCGATCAGACCGATCTTGATCGCATGGCTCTCACCAGCCCCGTCGGTGATCTGATGATCAAGGATCAGATAGGGCGGGATGAGCGTGCGATCCTCTATCGGTGATCCGCCCATCTCCAGGGCGACGTTGGCGCACACGAATGGGAAATTCGCACCGGCCAGCGATTTCTCCAGAAACGACAGACCATAATTGAACTCGTGGTTGCCCAGCGTCGAGGCATCAAAGCCCATCACATTCATGGCGTCGATCACCGGATGCGTATCGCCGTCGGCCATCCCGCGCTCATAGGCGATGTAATCGCCCATCGGGTTGCCTTGAAGAAAATCGCCATTGTCGAGCAGCAGCGAGTTGGTGCTTTCATCGCGCACCGATTGGATCAGCGCCGCCGTCCGCGCCAGTCCCACCGTGTCGCGCGGTCGGTCGGCGTAATAGTCGTAGGGAAACACGTGCACGTGGAGATCGGTAGTCTCCATGATGCGTAGATGTGCCTGGTTGGCCGATGCGCGCACGGAGAACGGATGCAGCGCGATCAGCCCTGCTGTGCCTGCCAGAAACGCGCGTCTGTTGAGGGTGAAAGTCATGCCTTGGCCTCCTCTAAAAAATTGTTTCTGAAGGCCAGACTGAATTCATTAGCGAACGCTTACAAGCTGGAAGGCAGGCAATCCGTAATCGCACTTAGCGACGGCGTGCCTTCGCTTGACCGGAAATGTGATTTGCAAAGTGCGGCGAGCCGCCGCAGGCTGACGGCCTCAACGTCCAAGGAAAGGATACGACCATGTTGCGTTCCCTTAGCCTTCTGTTGGCCGCGCCGCTTGGCCTCGGTGTCGCCCTCAGCCTGCCTGCCGTTGCCGCACCGGACCTTCCAAACGGAACCTGCATGACCGACACCGGCGGACAAATCACTTGCGATCTGCGCGCTGTTGTCCCCGCTACACTCGATAAGATCGAGCGCATCAATGGCGCCATGAACGGCGACAGCCTGATGGTGACGCCGTTTGAGGGCACCGCCGCTTGGCTCATGTTGGTCGACGAAACGCATCAATCGCCTGTCGGCCTGATCACCGATGACCGCTATGGCGGCATTCGCGCCGATCTGACCGATATGATCGAACAGGCCGGCGATCGTCGCTTGATCGAAGTGCAAACCTATGACGGCACGTTGGAAACCCTTAGCCCCTTCGGCGAGGACCCCAGCCAAGCTTTGGCCAGCCTTGATGCGTTGCAGGCGCAAGAGGTCGCACCGCAAGATCGTTCCGGGCTCTATCTTTCGGCGCTTTCGGCCATTGAACGGCTGGCCGCACTAGACGCCGATCGCAAAGCTTTGGTGCTGTTCACCGATGGCCTGCAAAACGCCTCGGCCTCTAGCGTCAACCGTCTGATCGACGCTGCCGACGAAGCAGGGGTCATCATTATCGGCATGGCCTATGCGGGGGGTGAGGCGGATCTTGCCAACCACTTGGACCTGCGAGAAATGGCATCGCGCACCCAGGGCACGACCCTCTATCCGTCCATGACCAACCAACGCTTGTCGGATGACAATCTGCGAGGTTTTTTTGCGACGCTGGAAAATGGCGGCACGCTGGAACTGTCGATGGATTCAGCTGAGATGGAAAGCGTGCGGGTTCGCGCCCTCTATTCCGATGGCCGCACGATGGACGGCGAACTGACCCTGCCTTAGAGCCAATAATGATCAGCCCGCGCATCCACATGGTGCGCGGGTCCCATCAGGTGGACTCTTCCAGTTCAATCAGCTCTTCGAGCGTGTAAAACTCATCGACGATGATCCGTGTTTCGCGCTGAAACGCTGGGTCCTGCTTGAGACAACCAAGACCGCACATCTGTCGGGCGGTCATCTCGGTGGTGTCGAGAAACCAGAGTCTGCCGCCGGGGGTTGCCACCCAGCCATCGACGCCTTCTTCTTCGTCTGCCAGCATGTCATCGACCGACGGAATTTCAGACCAGCTGTCGGGATCGTAGCCGCCATGGGTGTGGAAGGAGGCGACGGGCTCGATGTCAAAACCTTCTGGCCAATCGGGCGTGCAGCCGGTTGTGTCGCCTGGCGTGATGTCGCTGGCTACGAGATTATCGTCACGGTCATAGCCGATATAGCCGCAATATTCCGCGTTGCGGGCGAAGGACCGCGGTTGAAGATCGGCGAACACCTGTTTGATGAGCACCAGTTCGTCGGCAGTCTGCGCCACGGCTGGCGTCACACTGCCGGCCAAAAGAACTGCGAAAAAGGTCGTCACGATAGACCGTTTCATGCCAACAAACCTTCCATCCTGTCGTGCTCCTGACAAACCTGACAGGATGCTGCCATCTGGCCCTTTTCCTCACCCTGCCAAGCCGCCATATAGACAGCCATGAGCACCAAGAAAAAGCCCTCCGGATTCGAAGAAGCCCCGCAACCCGCGTTCGACAGCGGTGAACCGGTCGACATCTTCGATCCAATGAAGATCGGCAGCAGTTTCGCCAAGGAAGTCGAGGCTGAATCCAAGAAAGTGCCAGCAAAAAAGAAGCCGACCGGCAAGAAACCGGCCAAATCCGCGCGCGGCACGTCACTCGGCGGCACCCACGATCCGAAGAAACGCGCCGCTGCCGGTCTGAACCCGGTCGCAGGCATGGATGTCTCGCTGGAGGACGCCAAGAATCTGCCAGCCAATGATGGCGTCACAGCCACCGTCAAAGCGCTGGAAGATCTGATCGAAAACGGTCACCCGGCGTTCCGCGAAGGCACCTGGACACCGCACCGCCCCGAACGCCCGGTCAAATCCGAAGGCGGCATCCCGTTCCAACTGAAGTCTGACTATGAGCCCAAGGGCGATCAGCCCACCGCCATCGCCGACCTTGTCGAAGGCATCCAAGATCAAGATCAGACCCAGGTGCTGCTCGGCGTCACCGGGTCAGGCAAGACCTACACCATGGCGCAGGTGATCCAGCGCACCCAGCGTCCGGCGGTGGTGCTGGCCCACAACAAGACGCTGGCCGCCCAACTCTATGGCGAGTTCAAGAACTTCTTCCCCGACAATGCGGTGGAGTATTTCGTCTCCTATTACGACTACTACCAGCCCGAAGCCTATGTGCCGCGCACCGACACCTTCATCGAGAAGGAAAGTTCGATCAACGAGCAGATCGACCGCATGCGCCACTCTGCAACACGGGCTTTGCTGGAGCGCGATGATGTGATCATCGTTGCCTCGGTGTCCTGCATCTACGGCATCGGCTCGGTGGAAACCTACACCGCCATGACCTTTGAGCTGGAGGTTGGCGAGCGCATCAACCAGCGCAACCTGTTGGCTGATCTGGTGGCGCTCCAGTTCAAGCGCAACGATGGCGCGTTCGCCCGCGGTACGTTCCGGGTGCGCGGCGACACGGTGGAAATCTTCCCCGCCCACTATGAGGATCGGGCCTGGCGCATCTCCATGTTCGGCGATGAGATTGAGGCAATTTCGGAGTTCGATCCGCTGACCGGCCAGAAGGCTGGCGACCTGAAAAAGGTGAAAATCTACGCCAACAGTCACCATGTGACGCCACGCCCGACGCTGAACCAGGCGATCACCAAGATCCAGGTGGAGCTGCAATCACGTCTGCAGGAGTTGAAAGGCATGGGCCGCCTGCTGGAAGCCCAGCGGCTGGAGCAGCGCTGCAACTTCGATTTAGAGATGCTGCAAGCCACGGGCAGTTGCGCGGGCATCGAAAACTATTCGCGCTATCTCTCAGGCCGCCAGCCCGGCGAGCCGCCCCCCACCCTGTTTGAATACATTCCCGACAACGCGCTGATTTTTGTCGATGAGTCCCACCAGACCATCCCGCAGATCGGTGCCATGTATCGCGGTGACTTCCGCCGCAAGGCGACGCTCGCCGAATATGGCTTCCGCCTACCCAGCTGCATGGACAACCGTCCACTGCGCTTTGAAGAGTGGGACATGATGCGCCCGCAAACCATCGCCGTGTCGGCCACCCCGGCAGCGTGGGAACTGGAGCAGGCCGGCGGCGTGTTTGCCGAACAGGTGATCCGCCCCACCGGCCTCATCGACCCGCCAGTGGATATCCGCCCGGCAACATCGCAGGTGGATGATCTGCTGGACGAGGTGAAGCACGTGGCCGCCCAGGGCTACCGCTCGCTCGTCACCGTGCTCACCAAGCGCATGGCCGAGGATCTGACGGAGTATCTGCACGAAAACGGCGTGCGCGTGCGCTACATGCACAGCGACATCGACACGGTGGAGCGTATCGAGATCATCCGCGATTTGCGGCTCGGCGCGTTCGATGTGCTGGTGGGTATTAACCTTTTGAGGGAAGGCCTCGACATCCCCGAGGTCGCGCTGGTCGCCATCTTGGACGCGGACAAGGAAGGGTTCCTGCGCTCCGAAACCTCGCTCATCCAGACCATTGGCCGTGCGGCGCGCAACGTGGATGGCCGCGTTGTGCTCTATGCCGACCGCATGACCGGCAGCATGGAGCGGGCGATTGCCGAAACCAACCGCCGCCGCGAAAAGCAGGTCGCCTACAATGAGGAGCACGGCATCACGCCGGAAAGCGTGAAGCGCGACATCGCCGACATTCTCGACAGCCCGTACGAGAAGGACCGCGTGCATGTGAAGTCCGGCATGGTGGACGAGGGCAAGCTGGTCGGCGGCAACATGAAGGTGACGCTGGAAGAGCTTGAGAAGAAGATGCGCGACGCCGCAGCGAACCTGGAGTTCGAGGAAGCGGCCCGCCTGCGCGACGAGCTCAAGCGCCTGCGCGAAACCGAACTGCTGCTCGCCGACGATGCTTTGGCCACGCAGATGCAGGTGGAGGATCGTGCCGGCGGTTACGAAGGACAGAAAAAGGGTGGCGGGGCGAAGCGACGGGCCCGCCGCCGCTGAGTGGTTGTTCCGAAGGAACAGAGCGTGCGGCAAGTGTAATAAGCGCCGCCGGTAACATTGACCGTCATGGCCGGGCCTGGCGGTCGTTCCGGAGGAACGGAGCCGGCAGGAATGACCCGGCCATCCAGCTCTATCGTCTTACACGTGGCACAAGGAAGACGCATCAAGGATGGATTCCCGCCGCAAGGGCGGGAATGACGGCGTGTTAGTACCGAACAGGCTCGCATTCTCGGCATTTGCTTTGCAAACGCCTGCCATGCCCACGCCCTTTGTTGCGCAAAAGGCTGGTTAGAGAATATCCATCGACACGCGGCAGGTGCCAGAGGAGATGCAACCGATGGCGCGCGCGGCACCGCGGCTGAGATCAAGACCGCGACCATGCACGAACGGCCCGCGATCATTGATACGCACGGTGACGGTGCGGTTGTTGGCCAGGTTGGTGACACGCACCTGGGTGCCGAAGGGCAGCGTCTTGTGGGCGGCGGTCAGACCATCGGGATTGAAGGCTTCACCGTTGGCGGTGGTGTGGCAGCACTGATACCAGCTGGCGACCGTCACAGTGTTGTTGGAGAAACCAGGTGTGGTTAGACCGACAACGGCGAACAGGCCCAGAAGGGCCGCGAGGAAAGACTTATTCATGAGGGGGGAACCTTAATCGTCTGTGCGCGAGGCTTGCGTGGAAGCGGTCGCTGTATGGGGGGATGTCATCTGCCCTTGGGTACGCTGCCCAAATCAGATGACGCGCTCAATAGCGGAGCGGCGCAGGTCTGCCCCAAATGCGGCATGAAGATGGCTTTGGACGAGGAACTCCAACGCCAGCGCGAAACGGCGTTTTGGGCGCCCGAGGATGCCCCGCCATACAGAGTGCGGGTTGAAGACAGAGCTGGCCACCAAGATTCCACGACAGTTTGGCAAAAGCACCTAGCCATCGCGGACGACCGGAAACGGGGCAAACAAGTGGAAGCACGACTGAATAAACAATGCGCACATCCTCGCTCCAAAATGATGTTGGACATTTTCGCGCCGATGAACAATATTTCAGACAAACACTCAATTACGGCGCACGATATAAGATGATCAATCAGCTAATTAAGGTAATAGCAAAAAGCAATTGCGTTGCATTTTTGGGCGCTGGTGCATCATTTGGCGCTGTATCTGTTTCTGAACAACGTCCGCCTCTCGGATCCGAACTAGCGACAGCTTTGAACCAAATTGCAAATACCGACAGTCTTGATTTGGAGAACGCGGCGCAAACGCTAATCGACGACCACATTCTACGAGAACGATTGCTGGATTATCTTCGCTCCGTTTTTTCAATCAAACACCCTGGAAAAGAGTACGAAAAGCTCATAAACCAGTCTTGGCGCAGAATTTACACGACGAATTATGACGACGCGTTATTGGTCGCGAGCTCTCGAGGCAAACCATACTCATACGCCACACCCGCTGATGCCGAATTCACACCATCTCGTGACCAGTTAATATACCTGAATGGATCGATTACTGATATCGATACACCAGGATCACTGGACACAGGCCTTGTCCTAGGTCGAAATGCATCTTTTCAAGGACCGTCCTTACCGACATTAGGGATTCAGTTTGAGCAAGATGCATCACTTGCGGATGCAATTATATTTATCGGTTACAGTCTACCTGATTTTCCCATTGAGCAAACAATAAGACGATTGTCTTTGCCAAAGGAAAAAGTTTTTTTTATCAATAAAGGGCCATTAGACTCCAATACTGCTTTCAAATTTAATCAATTGGGTCAGGTTATTGAAATTACATTTGAGGATTTTGCAAATCACTTAAGTCTTATAGGAACAAAAAATGAGGAAAAAACGGAGAACATTTCGCCCTTTAGCCGCACCATTTTTTCTCCCCCTGAAGGCAGTACATCACATATAGCACGGCAATATCTTAAATACGGAATCGTCAACCAAGAAATAGCAGAAATTTCTGCGCTTTCTGAAGCTCCATTCATGATTGAACGGGATATTCTTCCTGAAGTAACAAATGCTGATCACGACCACCGAATCACACTAATTCACGCCAAGCGTGGCAATGGAAAAACAAGCCTTCTGCATCAAGTTGCCATAAAACTCGATTCCAGCGGTGAGAAGGTATACTTTTACACCAATCTCAGCCCCCGTATTTCTGAAGACTTGGAGTTCCTCAAATCGAGGGAAGGATGGATTCTAATTGACAGCAACCAAATGGCCATGCCCGATTTTCTCAATATTCTAGAGGAAAAGGAAATAAAAACCAAAATCATCTACTTTGTTAACACGGCAGCCTATCAGTTATTAGGATTTGGAAGATCGCTAATAGACGGAAATTGCAATGTATTCGATGCAAACAAGATATCTAAGGGCGACTTGGTCGATGTTGAAGATGTCCTTTCAAGAGAGGCCTTGTGGGGAGAAATGCAAAGTGAAAGCACGAATGCCCGCCTTGATTATTTGGAAAACGGCTGCAATGCTGAATTTCTTCCGATTTCGGCTGCCATCATTCGAAATCCCGAAGCCCGACAACAAATTGCCAATGATTTTAGGTCTCTGTTCTCTAAGCCGGGCCAAGATCGCGACCTAGCTATACTTTCTTTAGTATTATCTATTTGCGACATACCTATTAAACTTGCTACAGTAGCGAACTTCAGCCGCCGTCCCGGTCAGGAGCGGCGAAGCAAACTATTTTCAGAGTACTTCACAGTTAGAAATGGGATAGTTTACGCCCCAGGGGAAGCTTTCTCGAAAGAATGCCTAATTCTGGGTAATCTTGATGACAAAGAGTTGCTGAAATTCCTGATTTCAATAGTTAAATCATCATTTAAATATAATCATCATGAATTTAAAAAAATACGTATACAGATAATGAGATTTAGTAATATTGAAAAGATATTTACCGATCTAAATAAGAAGGAACATATAATAAGACTTTACGAAGAGTATGCGCGAATTGCGGATATACGAAAAAACAGGGAATTTTGGCATCAGTTTAGCATTGCCTGCATGGCTTTCCAGGAATTTGACCTAGCTTTTGACCGGCTGAAAACTGCATTTGCGTTGGCAAAACAGACTGCTGATGACCGTGAAACTTACATGATGGACCATCATCACTCGAGGCTATTACTGGAGTCGCGGCGGTCAGATCTAGATTCTTATGATGATCAGGCGGCAGCACTTCAGACAGCCGCAGAATTGGTCGTTCGCCAGGTAACCTCGCCTTATAGATCACACGGCGAGTATCCCTATCGAGTTGTGAGGATGCTTCCAGATTACCTATTGGCTGTTAGGCATGTTTTAACCGTAGCCGATGTTCACCAGATTCAAACCGCGCTCACAGACGTTGAGCGCGCGATTGTTAGTGTGGACAAGTATGGCGATCAATCTTCCGCGTATAATGCCTTGAGGCGCGCTAGAAACGCGCTGCCCAAAGCATAACTGAGATTCTGTTCTGATTGCCGATCAACTTGCCCATTGATTTCGTCTGCCAACCTTGCACGATGAAGGCAGCCCATTAAGGCTGGATCTCAGGATCACGCACGCGTTAGACGCCTGGGGATGGCGACAGTGGATTTGGCAGATTCCGGATCGCCAAAGGCGTCCAGATTAGCATGGGGGGTCCCAAAAGCGTCTACCCCGACCCCGGCTTAGCCCGTCTGATCGTCCAGTTTGGCGTCGGGGGCGTTTTTCATCACAGACGCGATGCCGTTGTCGCAGGAGGCTTCGCTCTCATACATTTCGGACGTGCCGATCACCTGACCGTTCGACGCCTTCAAGTTGAACATCGACTTGCCGTTCTTCGACTTTTTCTTCTCGAAGCGGGCCTCGGAAGCGGCATTCTTACGCACCGATTCAATGCCGTTCATGGCGCTGGCTTTTTTCTTGTAGCCTTCGCTCGCGAGGATCACCTGGCCGTTGCCGGCTTTCAGACGGAACCGCGTTTCGCCGCGCTTATCGGTATAGACTTCAAACTTGCCAGCCATGTTCACTCCCTTTGATCTTCCGATTGGCCTCGAGAAGCCTAGGAAGGCTGGCTTTGTCGCAGGCGTCAACGCCCAAGGGGCGCCTAGCGGCAATTAGGTGAGGATAGCGCCGCAACTTATCCCCGGCCCTTGTTTTTTGGCCACACTGACCTCGCCTTCGCCCGCGGAACAGCGTGTGCACCCGTGAAACCATGTGGGGTGGAGGGCAGGTTGTGCCCGGTGGGTTAAGAGCAATGGAACGGGTCGATCCTTCGATCGGCAACGCCAACGCTCTTTGTCACACCCCGCCAGGCTCAGCACTTTATGTGGGAGCGAAAGCTCCTAGCAGCGCAGCGTCCGTCGAACCGACTAGAATCCGGGGATGCGGCGTCGTCAGTACTGCCATCAGGTGACTTCGGGAGTCACGGGGGCCGGTCAGGCAATAGCGGCGGAATAGGTGATGGCTGGGCAGACTCTCCCAGTCACATGACCGACACCTGAAGGCGGCAGGCGTCTGTGATCGGTGGCGATCCCACCGGCGCATAGTGTGCAGCACCTGCAAGCGGGGCGCGGTAAGCGTCTAGTGCTTAGACTACAGCGACCGGCGTTCTCCGCGCCCCGCTTCGGTTCCATCCTGCGGTTGGGCCGCAGGCCCAGAGCCAAAAGAGATGGCGGTTGTTCCGCAGGAACAGAGCAATGGAGAGACAACCCTGATGCCCCATTGGGCAGTCAGGTTTTTGGCGTTGGGGTGGCAGCGGACCTGCGGTTGTTCCGCAGGAACAGAGCCAAGCGAAGAGCGCCGGTTTCCCAGCGGTTGGGCATTCAGAAAGGGCTCTGGGCCTGCGGCCCAACCGCTCAGAGGGCCAGAGCGACCAAAATGCTGTTTTCCGCGCCGAGCCTCCTGTCCACGATGACGACTGGGCCAGGGCGACCCTTGACCCCTCGCCCGACAGCCGCCACGCTCCTCCTTCACCAAAAGGGAGAAAACCAATGAGCGTAGCTCGCGTCACCGAAATCATCGCCTCATCCACCGTCAGCTTCGAAGATGCCGTCCAGCAGGGCGTCGCCCGCGCTGCCAAGACGCTGAACAATGTCGAAGCTGTCTGGGTGAAGGACCAAAAGGCCACCGTGCGCGACGGAAAGATCGTCGAGTACCGCGTCGGCCTGAAAGTGACCTTCGTACTGGAGGACTAAACTCCAGAGTACGTGTCATCCCGGAAGCGAGCAGGCATGCCTGCTGCGCTATCCGGGATCGCCAAACCATGAAAGAAAGATCCCGGCTTAACCGCATAGCGTTTGGCCGGGATGACAGCAAAAGTGGCGGAAAAGTCCCCTAGCCCTCAAACCCCTGCACAATGAAAGGATTTCCTTCGCGTTCTGCGCCGAGCGTGGACCCAGGGCCGTGGCCCGGCAGAAACTGATAATCATCGCCGAGCGGCAGCACCGTCTGAAAGATGCTTTTCATCAGCGTGCCGTGATCCGAACCAGGCAGATCGGTGCGCCCGATCGAGCCTTGAAACAGCACATCGCCCATGACGATAAACTTGTGGGCGTGGTTCACGAAGATCACGTGCCCAGGCGCATGGCCCGGCGTGAACAGCACATCGAACATCAAATCGCCGACGCTCACCTGATCGCCGCCTTCAAGCCAGCGATCGATGCTGGGCACCTTGACGCCCGGCGTGCCGAACATCGCAGCCTGTGTCGCCACGCCTTGGATCAGTTGCTCATCGGCCCGGTGCGGACCAACGATCGGCACACCAAAATGCGCCGCCACATCCGCCGCGCCACCGATGTGATCGATGTGGCCGTGCGTGAGCAGCACCTGCTCCAGCGTCGCGTTGGCCTCTTCCACTGTCGCAATCAGCTTCTCCGCCTCGCCGCCTGGATCAACGATCGCCGCCTTGCGCGTCTCGGTGCAGATGAGCAGCGAACAGTTCTGCTGAAACGCCGTCACCGGCATCACGGCGACTTCCAAGGTTGGGGTTTTGGGCTGATCAGAAGATGGCTTGGTCATGGCGTCTGCCTGCCACGCGGGCTGCAGGAGCGCAACACCACTTCCAAAACGTCACGCGCCTGTGGCATGGTCGGCCAAACCAACTGGAGATTCCACGATGATCCGCGCCCTCGCCCTGGCTTTCGCAACACTGATGGCTCTGCCCGCTACGTCCGGTCTGGCCGCCGACTACGGTCAGCACCGCGCTCCAGTCTATGGCGACATTCCCGCCTGTGATGCGCGCGGCGTGCTGTCACAGGTTTCGGAGAAAGAGCGCTATCACGGTCAGCGGCCCTATCAGGAGTTGGTCGATGTCGTTCAGTTCGATCACATCCGCCAGACCCGCTACGTGACACCGGCCTATCTCGGTGCGCGCGAACGCCGTTGGTGTCAGGCCCGTGCGCATCTTGCCACCGGCCACACCCGCTCCGTCTACTATCTGATCGAGAGCCGCGCGAGCTTTGTCGGTGTGTCCTATGGCGTGGAGAGCTGCATGGCTGGCCGCGACCTCTGGAATGTCCATGGTGGTGATTGCAGCGCGCTACGCCTTTGGTAATTCGCCTCGAAGATGAACCGCCGGTTGGTCCAATGGGGCGTCATCGCGCTGGCCATTGCCATTGCGGTTGCCACCGGCTGGCAAAACGACCAGCCGCATGAAAGCGCTGACCAACCGTTTGATTTTTACGTGCTGGCGCTCTCCTGGTCGCCGGCCTATTGCGCCACCGAGGCCGGTCAGCGCTCGCCGCTGCAATGTGCGTCCGGCGCCAATTATGGCTTCGTCACCCATGGCCTCTGGCCGCAATTTGAAGATGGCTGGCCAAGCTTTTGCCAGTCGCCCCACGGCGACAGCATGCCGGACGACATCGCCAACACGCTGCTCGACATCATGCCTGACCGCGGCTTGATCGAGCACCAGTGGGACAGGCACGGCACCTGTACCGGTTTTGACCAGCAAACCTACGCCGATCTCATCCGCGATGCCGGCGACCGCATCACACTGCCGTCTCTGTTCGACGGAACAACGCCCGCGCGGCTCGATGCCGACGCCATTGAAGCGACTTTTGTGGATGCCAATTCCGGGCTTCGACGCGACGCCATTGCCATCAGCTGTCCCGGCGGTCGCTTCGCCGAAGTCCGCCTTTGCCTCGACACCACTCTAACCCCGCGCGCCTGCGCCCAAGTGGATCGCAATGGCTGCAGGCAGGCCAATTTGCCCATCGCGGCACGCTGATACCGGCAACCAATGGTCTTTTAGCCAGCTTATTTTGCAACCGATCCCATTTGAACGACACGTTTAAGGTGATGGTTACCTCAGCTGTGAGATACAGCCACTCATGGTCGAGTTCGATTCCAACGCGCTGCGACGCCCGCTGCCTGACCGCAAATTCAAGATGTTTGTGGTTGGGATCGGCCTGTCTTTTTGGCTCGCTTGGGGGATCGCCACTTTTTTCCTGATCGACGGCCACCCGCTGAAAGGTGTTGAGGCCTGTGGCCCGATTGATGGCGCCGGTATTTTCTGGGAATGCGCATCAAGTAAGCTGGATACGCTGATCGCCAGTGGCTCCAATGGTATCATTATCCTCACCATCGCGATGCCAGTGTTTGTGATGGCAGCCAACGTTGAACCGGCGGCACTGCCGCTCGCCTTACCAGGGTTGATGTTCCACATCTTTGGCTTACCAGCTGGGATGTTTGTTCTGGTGCGTTCGCTGCGTCGGATCGTCGAACAGATCAAACACTGAACCCTCTTCCCGATCGCTCAAACCGGCGCGGTTGGCTGGGCGCATAAACGCGCCAGAAGCGCCGCGCGCACCCTTCATGCCTTTTGGAAGTCGATACAAAAATGGCGGCCACCATGTGACCGCCAAACCCTATCCGCAATGGCAAGGTTGGAGCAGCTTAGCCGTTGAGACGGCCAATCACGACCTCAAAATATTCATCCATGAACCGCAGATCACGGACGGCATCGACGCTCTGAACCGCGTAAACCGCGTCCAGCGCAACCGCACGCACATCATGGTGAAAATTCACAAGTGGCACGTCGAGCGGCTCCGGACGCAGGTCTTTGAACTGGGGAGAACCCCAGGCAAAGGCAAATCCAACAAGGAGCAGAGTGCGAAACACCCAATAACCACTTTCTTTGTTGAGCAGCCTTCCAGCTACCTCTTTCCACTTGACGCTATGGGATTAGCAGCGAAGTTTGAAGACCTGTTCAATGCATTAGGTTAAGTTTTAGAGGAATTGTTTTGGCGATTTTACGTAGTGCTGCCGCCTCACCCTTTGTTCGCAAGTGCTCGATTGCCGCAATTGTGCTTGGCCTTGAGGGCGAAATTGAATCCCAACCGGCGAACACAGCCGACCCGCTGGACCCGTTGCGGCAGCAAAATCCGCTTGGCAAAATTCCAACGCTCATCCTGAAAAACGGCGAGACGCTCTACGATAGCCGTGTGATCGTTGCCTACCTGGATCAAATGGCCGGCGGCAACAAACTCTACCCTGTCGATCCCGAACAGCGCATCGCAGCCATGCGGCTCGAGGCGCTCGCAGACGGCATCATGGATGCCGCCATTCTGCAGGTTTATGAAAAGCGCTATCGCGAAGAACATGAACGCAGCCACAGCTGGGTGGAGCGCCAAAGCGAACGCGTTGCCGCGGCTCTTAGCCATTTGGAAGCCAAGCCGCCGCAGACAACCGGCGCTCCGACGGTGGGCACAATCGCATTGGCCTGCGCGCTTGGTTACCTTGATCTTCGCTTTGAAGGCGCATGGCGGCGCAACTACCCCGCGCTTGTTGCCTGGCTGGAGGCCTTCCGGGCAACGGTTCCGGCCTATGACGCGACCGCGCCAGCATCTTAACGACTGAAGACAGGCAAAAAACCTTGGCTTCGGGCCACTTAACGGTACCTTGAGCCCTTGTTTTTTCCGGCACGCTCCACACATGCAGACTTCTTTCTCTGCCCAGCGCGGCGCGCCCCTTCACATTGCTTGATCGCTCGGACCGCCCTCATTGCTTGATTACTTGATCTTGGCTCTCGGCCTTGCCGGGCTTGTCATTGCGGGCGACGCTCTGGTGCGTGGAGCGGTTGGGTTGGCCGAGCGGTTCGGCATACCTCCCCTGATCATCGGCCTGACCATCGTTGCACTCGGCACAAGCGCGCCGGAGCTGATGGTGTCGATCCAAGCTGCTTTTGATGGTGTGGCCGACATCGCGGTCGGCAATATTGTTGGTTCCAACATCGCCAATGTTCTGCTTGTGCTGGGCGTTCCGGCTTTGATTGCCGCAACCCCTTGCGACCAGACCGGGCTAAAGCGCTCAACCGTTTTCATGATGGGCGCATCGCTGTTGTTCGCCGTTTTTGCGTTATCCGGCCAACTCGTCTTCTGGCACGGCCTTGTTTTCTTGGCGCTTCTGGCGGTGTTTCTGGTTGGCTCTTATTTGTCGGCGCGCAAGGCCGGAGCCTCCGGCGATGTCAGCGAACTGGAGACCATCGACGGCGTCGAAGGCGTACCGCATTCCCTTTGGCTCGCGCTGCTTTTCTTCGCGATCGGCATCGTTGGTTTGCCCCTCGCAGCCGACGCAACCGTCGATTCAGCCTCCTCCATCGCCCGCTCATTGGGCGTGCCGGAGGTCATCATTGGCCTGACCATCATCGCCATCGGCACATCGCTGCCGGAGCTTGTGACCACCGTCGTTGCCGCGCTGAAAGGCCAGGCTGATGTTGGCGTTGGCAACGTGATCGGCTCCAACGTCTTCAACATCTTGTTCATTTTGGGTGCGACCGCCAGCATCACGACCGTGCCGATCGCCGAGCAGATATTGCGGTTCGACATTTGGGTGATGCTGGCAAGTTCGGCGCTCTTGCTGCCGCTGGTTCTGATGAAAATGACCATTGGACGGAAGATCGGCCTCGCCTTTTTAGCGCTCTACGCCATCTATCTGGGCCTGCTGATCGCGAAGGCTATCGGCGGATAGTTTTCCTTTCAAAAGGCCGGCCATGCCCTCCGCTTTCACCAACCTACCCCCAATGCTGATCACCGGTGCGGCGAACCGCATCGGCAAAGCCATGGCGAGCCAGCTTGCCGCTTCCGGTACACCAGTTTGCATCCACTACAGAAGCTCAGAAGACGCGGCCCACCAGGCTGTAGCCAGCATCAAAAAAGCAGGTGGCACGGCGGCGGCCGTTCAGGCTGATCTGTTGAATGATGATGATCTCATTGGTCTCGTCGGAAAAGCGTCAGACGCCCTGGGCGCGCCTCTTGGCTGCTTGGTCAACAACGCTTCAATGTTTAAATCCGATGAGGTTGGCGACCTTGGCCCCGATCTCTTCAAAGCCCATTTCGGCGTTCATGCGACCGCGCCTGCCCTGCTGGCAGACCAGTTCGTGAAGCAACTGCCGCAAGGCTCAGATGGCCTGATCGTCAACATCATCGACCAGCGCGTTTGGAAGCTGACGCCCAACTTCGTCTCGTACACAGCCTCGAAGGTCGCTCTATGGGGCCTCACCCAGACGCTAGCACAGGCCTTTGCCGCTACCACCGAAGGCCGCGTGCGCGTCAACGCAATTGGGCCAGGACCGACGCTGTCCAATGAGCGCCAGGAGGACGACGACTTCAAAAAGCAGGTGGCGGGTGTACCCCTGAAACGCAGCCCCGATCTTGATGCCTTTGCGCAGACCATTACCTATCTCTGGCGGATGAAGGCAGTGACCGGCCAAATGATCGCCCTTGATGGAGGCCAGCATCTGGCCTGGGAAACGCCCGATGTCGCGGGCATCAACGAGTAGCAAGCCTACTGCCCCATCTGGCAGGAGAGGCAGGCAGCGCCGACGGTGGCCGATCTGGCTTCGACTGCCATTTCCCGACACAATGGAACCCATGGACCAAAGCGATTCCAAACTTGCTGAACCCAAGCTGCGCGATGCGACAGGCCCCGGCCAGTTGGCAAGCGAAGTCTGGGTTGGCCAAGAGGCTTTGAGCGAAGCCAGCCCTGACACGGACGGCCGCCCGGAATCCGGCTTTGATGTGATCGCCGCCTTTGTCAAAAAGCTGCCGAACACGCCTGGCGTTTATCGCATGCTCAATGACAAGGGCGATGTTCTCTATGTCGGCAAGGCCGCCAAACTCAAAGCCCGTGTGACCAGCTACACACGGCCTACGGGCCTTTCCAATCGTATTGTCCGCATGATCACGCAGACGGCGGCGATGGAGTTCGTTTCCACGCGCACCGAAACCGAAGCGCTGCTGCTTGAGGCCAACTTGATCAAGCGGCTGCGCCCGCGCTTCAACGTGCTGCTGCGCGACGATAAGAGCTTTCCCTATATCCTGATGGCTGAACAACATGAGGCAGCGCAGCTGGTCAAGCACCGTGGCGCCCGCAACAGCCAGGGCAGCTATTTCGGGCCTTTCGCCTCTGCCGGAGCGGTGGGACGGACGATCAACGCGCTGCAAAAGGCGTTCTTGATCCGCACCTGCTCCGACAGCGTTTATGAAAGCCGCACGCGGCCCTGCCTGCTCTATCAAATCAAACGCTGTTCAGCGCCCTGCACCGGAGAGATCAGCCTTGAGGACTACAATGGGCTAGTCGACGATGCGAAGGCGTTTCTGTCCGGAAAATCGAAACAGGTGAAGGCCGATCTGGCCAAACAGATGGAGCATGCCTCTGAGGATTTGGATTTCGAGCGCGCTGCCGTCTACCGCGACCGGATTTCCGCGCTCAGCCAAATTCAGAGCCATCAGGGCATTAACCCGCGCAATGTCGAAGAGGCTGACGTGTTTGCGTTGCATGCCGAGGGCGGGCAGTTCTGCGTGCAAGTGTTCTTCTTCCGCACCGGGCAGAACTGGGGCAACCACGCCTATTTTCCCAAGGCCGACAAATCGGTGGAGCCTGAAGAGGTGCTGCAAAGCTTCCTCTCGCAGTTCTACGACAACAAGCCGATCCCCAAGCTGATCCTGACCTCGCACAAACTGCCCGAAGCCGATCTGATGGCCGATGCCTTCAGTCAGCACGCGGCGCGCAGAATAGAGATCAGCAAACCGCAACGCGGCGAAAAGCGCGACCTGGTGAACCATGCCATCACCAATGCCCGCGAGGCGCTGGCCCGCAAACTCGCCGACAGCGCAAGCCAAACCAAGCTTCTTAATGGCCTGGCCGAAGCGTTGAACCTCGACGCCTCGCCGCGCCGTATCGAGGTCTATGACAATTCCCACATCATGGGCACCAATGCCGTGGGTGGCATGATTGTCGCCGGGCCGGACGGCTTTGTGAAAAACCAGTACCGCAAGTTCAACATCAAGGATTCCACCCTCACGCCGGGCGATGATTTTGGCATGATGCGCGAAGTTCTCACCCGCCGTTTCTCTCGGCTGGTGAAGGAAAATGGAGATGCGGAGCCGACTGACTCTGACGCTTTTCCTGCCTGGCCGGACCTGGTGATCATCGATGGCGGCAAGGGCCAGATGTCAGCCTCAAAGGCTGTTCTGGACGATCTGGGCATCACCGACCGTGTCCAAATGATCGGCGTGTCCAAAGGCCCGGACCGCGATGCCGGCCGCGAGACGCTGCATCCGATGGAGGGTGAGCCCTTCATGCTGCAGCCGCGCGATCCGGTGCTCTATTTCATCCAGCGCCTGCGTGACGAGGCGCACCGGTTCGCCATCGGCACCCACCGGGCCAAGCGATCAGCGCAAATGCGCGAAAATCCACTCGATGAGGTCGGCGGCATCGGCCCGACGCGCAAGCGCGCTTTGCTCAACGCTTTCGGCTCTGTCAAAGGCATCAAACGCGCTGGATTGTCCGATCTGGAACAGGTTCCAGGTATCAGTCAGACTCTAGCACGGACGATCTACGATCATTTCCGCGAAAGCGGGTGACATTTTCAGGGCGCGCTGCTTGATTGACGTCGCCACCGCCAGCGTGGTGAAACCAAGCAACCCAAACGCCAGCGTGAGACGTTTCATGGCCTCGGCCCATAGCACTGTCTACTCCGTGCCGAACCTTTTGACCTACGGGCGGATTGCGGCCATCCCGGCCATCGTCGCCTGCCTTTATTCCTCGCAGCCGCTCTGGCTCTGGATAGCGCTTGTGATCTTTATCGTGGCCGCCATCACCGATTATCTCGACGGCTATCTGGCGCGGGCTTGGTCGCAGCAATCAAGCCTCGGCAAGATGCTTGATCCGATTGCCGACAAGCTGTTGGTTGGCGCGGTGCTCATTATGCTGGCCGCCAATGGCACGATTACCGGACTGGCGCTTATCCCGGCGATTATCATCTTAAGCCGGGAAATCCTGGTATCGGGCCTGCGCGAATATCTTGGTCAGATGAACCTGTCGGTGCCAGTCTCCAACCTCGCCAAATGGAAAACCGCCGTGCAGTTGGTGGCGCTGGCCGTGCTCGTGACAGGCCCCGCCGGCGACGCGTTGATCCCCGGGATGACGCTGGCCGGCATCGTGCTTTTGTGGGCGGCGGCGCTTCTGACGGTCTGGACGGGGTACGATTATGTGCGCGCCGGGATCGGCCATCTCGTAGCCGCCGATCAGGCTTAGCGTCATGAAGCTGCTCTACTTTGCCTGGGTGCGCGAACGCATCGGAACCGACAACGAGACCCGCGACATCCCCGCCGATGTGACAACGGCCGGTGCACTGAAAGCCTGGCTGGCCGGCATCGACGAAGGCTATGCCTACGCCTTTGAAGACCAAGCGATCATCCGCGTGGCGCTCGACAAAACGCTGGTCGATGACGACGCGGCGCTCGGTGGTGCCCAGGAGGCGGCGTTTTTTCCGCCTATGACCGGCGGCTGAGCGCCATGGAACCCAATGTGAAGATCAAGGTTCAGGCTGAACTGTTTGACGCTGGCGCCGAAATCGCCGCTTTGCACGCGGGTAATCCAGCCATAGGCGCGGTTGCCAGTTTCACCGGCTATTGCCGCGATGAAGGTGGGCAACTTGAAGCGTTGGAGCTGGAGCATTTTCCCGGCATGGCCGAAAGCCAGCTAACAGGAATTGCCGAAGAGGCGCGCTCACGCTGGCCGCTGCACGGCATTACCATCATCCATCGGTTCGGCAGATTGGCGCCAGGCGATCCCATCGTGCTGGTGGTCACAGCATCGTCGCATCGCCGGGCAGCCTTCGAAGCCGCCGACTTCCTGATGGACTATCTAAAGACCAAGGCGCCATTCTGGAAAAAAGAACACCCAGCGAACCCTGAACAAGAGGGCCGCTGGGTGGAAGCCAAGGCATCGGACGATGCCGATGCCGATCGCTGGTAACGCGGTCGCTTAGGCCGCGGCTTTGGCGGCCTTTGGCTGAACGGCCTCGGCATAATCCGCCATCATCGCCTGACAAATCGCGCCGGGCGTGAAGGTGAACGGACCGATCTCCGAGACCGGCGTCACCTCGGCAGCCGTACCCGTGACAAAGCACTCGCTGAACGAGGCCAACTCATGGGGCAGGATGCGGCGCTCGACAATCTCAATGCCCCGCGCCTGCGCCAGCTTCATGACCGTGCGGCGCGTGATGCCATCCAAGAATCGATCGGCAAGCGGCGTGTGCAGGACACCATCCTGGACAAAAAACACGTTCGCACCCGTCGCCTCCGCAACATAACCTTCCCAATCGTACATCAACGCGTCCGCATAGCCTTTGGCTTCAGCGGCGTGCTTGGACAAAGTGCAGATCATGTAAAGACCGGCAGCCTTGGCGTGCGACGGCGCGGTGCGCGGATCCGGGCGTCGGTATTTGGCGATATCCAGGCGAATGCCCTTCATCTTTTCTTCCGGCGCAAAATAGCTCGGCCATTCCCATGCGGCGATCGCAACATTGATGCGGTTGGCTTGCGCCGAAACGCCCATCATTTCCGAACCGCGCCAGGCAATCGGGCGCACATAGGCATCGACAAAACCGTTGCGCTTGATCACCTCTTCGCAGGCCGTGTTCAATTCTTCCACGCTGTAGGGCATGACCATGTCGAGGATTTCGGCCGACGTATGCAGCCGCTCATGGTGGGCTGTCTGTTCAAACACAACGCCGCCATAGGCACGCTGGCCTTCAAACACCGCCGAACCATAGTGCAGACCGTGAGTGAGCACGTGGACCTTGGCTTCATCCCATTCGACAAACTCACCGTTCATCCAGATAAGTCCGGACAACTGATCGAAGGGCACACCGGCCATGGTCTTCACTCCCAAATGAAAAACGTTTTGTGTTAAGCACTTGGCTCGGGCATCTCTGCTTACTTGAAAAGCCCGATCCATTCTTTGATCGTTGGGCAGGCGCGCCGATTCCTTTCGGCCAAATGCGAATGCCTAACGATGCGGCACTGAAAGCAAGAAATGAAAACGGCAACGCATCACGAGGACCTTTTCTTTCGCCAACAGAGGCGGCGGTGTAACAACCTTGCCGAAATATGTCAACATGGCTGACATATCTTTCCAACCCGAGCCGCATCGCGATCAGGACAATGATCCCGAAACGCTGGCGATCATTGAGCATCTTTTCTTTGCCTACCGGGACTTTGTCGGCGAACCGGATGCGATTCTGGCTGAACTCGGCTTTGGTCGCGCCCATCACCGTGTCTTGCACTTTGTCCATCGCAACCCCGGCATGACGGTCGCGGTGCTGTTGGAGATCTTGCAAATCACCAAACAGAGCCTGGCGCGCGTGCTCAAAAACCTGATCGAGACCGGCTACATCACCCAGGAAACAGGACCGGATGATCGCCGTCAGCGGCTGCTCTACACGACGGAAAAAGGCGCTGTGCTGGCAGAAAAGCTGATCGCCATACAATCGTCACGGATCGAAGGCGCATTGCAGGCGCTCCCAGCGGGCGGCCGGAGCGATGTGCGCGATTTTCTGCGCGCGCTGATGAATGATCCGGTCACGCCGTTGGAAAGCTTGAACACCGCTGGCAAACCGGGCGATCGCGGCTAGACCGCAGGACCTGGCACGCCGAACAAGGATGTCCGCTATGCCGTCTGCCGCCGCTTCCCTGTCGATTCCCGCCGACACAGCCGCCCACATTCTGATCGTTGATGATGACGCACGCATCGGCGACCTTTTGAAACGCTATCTCGGCGACAATGGCTATCGCGTCACGGTCAGCAAATCAGCTGAAGACGCACGGCGCGCGGCTTCAGGCCTGTCCTTCGATCTGATGGTGCTGGATGTCATGATGCCCGGCGAAAGCGGCTTGGACTATCTTGCCGAGCTGCGCAAAACATCCGCCATCCCGGTGATCATGTTGACAGCACGCGGCGACGCCGGTGATCGCATTGCTGGGCTTGAAACCGGGGCCAACGATTATCTTGGCAAGCCGTTTGAGCCACGCGAACTGCTCTTGCGCATCGACAACATCTTGCGCGCCAGCCAGCAAACGCGCAGCGGCAGCGCCGATGCGGTGGATTTTGGCCGCTTCCGGTTTGCACTTTCCAAACGAGAGCTCACCAAGGATGGCGAGATCGTTCGGCTAACCGAGCGTGAGCGCGAGATTTTGGCCATGCTTGCGGCCCGCCCGAATGCGACGGTCTCGCGTCTTGACTTGCTCGGCGATGATCCCAACAAGACCGATCGGGCCATCGATGTTCAGATGACGCGTTTGCGCCGAAAGATCGAAGAAAACCCCGCTGCACCGGCCCATCTTCAAACCGTGCGCGGCGTGGGGTATCGTCTGATCAGCGACTAGCACCACCGCACCGTCTGTAAGGATCGCCGCCCGCCAATGGCCGACTGGCAAGAAACCAATTCTGACGCCATTGGCCTTGCCGATGCAGATGGCCGCCCGCGACAAGGGTTGGGCGGCCTATGGCGCCGGGTGTCGAGACATTGGTGGAGCGGCACGCGCAGAGCGACGCCATCAGGTGACAGCGCACACGATGAAGCGCCAGGCATCAAGCGCAGTGCATGGGGAGCCATCTTTGCGCCGGTGGGCTCCATGTTCCGCGGCTTGCGCTGGGGATTACGCAAGCTTGGCCAAGTCGCCAAGCCGATCCTGCCTCAGGGACTCTATGCCCGCTCCCTGCTGATCATCATCACGCCTGTGGTGATCCTGCAATCGGTGGTCGCCTTTGTCTTCATGGAACGCCACTGGGAACTGGTGACCGAGCGTTTGTCGCAAGCGGTGACGCGCGATATCGCCGCCGTCATCGAGATGGTCGAGACCTTTCCCGAGAACGAGGCCGACCAAACCGAAGTCATCCGGATCGCCCGCGACGCCCTCGACCTCAACGTCGCGTTCCTGCCCGACACCGCCCTGCCGACGGCGTTGCCCAAGCCATTCTTCGACTTGCTCGACCGCACGCTTAGCCAAGAGATTTCGCGGCGCATTCAACGGCCCTTTTGGATCGACACCGTCGGTCGCTCCAACCTGGTTGAGGTGCGGGTCAAACTCGATGACGGCCAGGTTTTGCGGGTCTTTGCCAGGCGCAACCAAACCTACGCCTCCAACTCCCATATCTTTCTGGTGTGGATGACCGGCGCATCGCTTGTGCTGTTGATTGTGGCCGTCCTCTTTCTACGCAATCAGATCCGGCCGGTCCTGCGCCTTGCCGACGCCGCCGACCGCTTTGGCCGTGGCCAGGAAGTAGACGAGGAAATGAACTTGCGCGGTGCGCGCGAGATCCGCCGCGCGACTATCGCGTTTTGGCGCATGCGCGAGCGTATTGAGCGCCATGTCGACCAGCGCACGGCAATGCTGTCAGGCGTGAGTCACGATCTGCGCACGATTCTAACCCGTTTCAAACTGGAACTGGCACTGCTTGGTGATGAAAAAGCCGCGCAGGAAATGGGCCGTGATGTCGATGAAATGCAGGCGATGCTGGAAGGCTATCTGGCCTTCGCGCGCGGCGATGATGGCGAGGTCAGCGCGCCCTGCAATGTCGAAGAGCTGCTCGCGGATATCGCCCAAACCGCAAGCACCAACGAACACACCGTCGAGGTACGTTTCGACGGCGCGCCGACCGCGTCGGTCAAACCGCTTGCCTTTAAGCGGCTGGTGACCAATCTCGTCACCAATGCCCAACGCCACGCAGACAATGTCGCCCTACGCGGCGAACGCACCGCCGATCAACTGATCGTCACTGTCGATGATGACGGCCCAGGCATTCCCAGCGAAAAGCGCGAGGACGTCTTCCGTCCGTTCTTCCGACTCGATGAGGCACGCAATTTGGATGAAAGCGGCACAGGCCTTGGCTTGGCGATCGCCCGCGACATCGCGCGTGCCCATGGCGGTGACATCACGCTGGGTGACAGTCCGCTTGGCGGATTGCAGGCCAAGATCACAATCCCGGCCTAGCGTCGAGACCCTAGTAGAGGCGCCCGCCATTCGGCACGGTGTCCGTCGGCCGCAGCAGCACAACCTCGCCGTCCCCATCAGGAACGCCGAGCGTCAAAACCTCCGACATCATCGGCCCGATCTGGCGCGGCGGGAAGTTCACCACCGCCATCACCTGCTGACCGACGAGATTTTCAGGCGCGTAGTGCTTGGTGATCTGTGCGGAGCTCTTCTTCACGCCGATCGCATCACCAAAATCGATCTTCAGTTTGATCGCCGGTTTGCGCGCCTCGGGAAACGGCTCAGCTTCCACGATGGTGCCGACACGCACATCGACTTTGAGAAATTCATCGAAGCTAATGGTGTCACTCATGGCACTTAGGCGGCTTCCGGCGCTGGCTCAGCATCATCGTTCCCGCCGCGTCGGCGCATTTGTTCGCGCCACCGGCAGAGCGGTCCGCCGCTCATACCACCTTCGCCACGCAGCATGGTCATCATGCCATCCAGATCGCCAATGCGCCGTTCGGCCTGACGCAGCGCCTTGTCGAGCTCGGCCATGGTGCGCGCCTGGCCTTCATCACTCTCCTGCAAGAACACGCGCATCACCCGACCATAAACCTGCAACAGCCCAGCGCGCACGAGCGCGCCACGGGCACCTTCGACATCAATGTCGGCGCTGGCCGCCATCCGCGTCATGGATTGTGAAGCAATACGCGCAAAGGACATGGCCAGCGCCGGGTCTCGTTTGAGATCACGCTCAAGCTGAATGAGCGCCGGTTTGTAGGGCAAAATCGCATCGAAACGGCGCATGAAGACGTCGAACAACCGTTCGCGAGCCGGCTCTTCGGCCATATCCGGATCATCGCCAGCCAACACAATTTCATCGATCTGTGCTGCGAAGGCTTCGAACAGGTCAAGGCGAGAGGCGAAACTCATCGCCAGCTTGGCGAGCGGCACATCGGCCTTGTCGGCGACGTCTCGCAGCCGGATGTCAGAAAACGACGTTGTCGCCAACAGCATCATGAACGCGTCTATGACGGCTTTGGTCTCGGTCTTGTTGAGCATGCTCTCTCCTGCGACTACCGCAGAATTTACGGCGTCTCGTCGCTTTTGGATGCCGCAAGCGCCACCGATCTGTCAAACGCTGCCTTGGTCGTTTCGCGCATCAGGTCAGCAAGCCGTCCAGTGTCGCGCAAGACGCTCAATCCAGCGGCCGTCGTGCCGCCGGGCGACGTTACATTAACGCGCAATTGCGCAGCGCTTTCGTTTGCATCAGCAAGCAGTTTGCCAGACCCAACAACCGTCTGCCTCGCCAACGCCATCGCCGTTTCCGCCGGCAATCCGAGCGCCTCGCCAGCCTCTGCCAGAGCTTCAACCATGTGGAAGACGTAGGCTGGTCCAGAACCTGAGACGGCGGTCACAGCATCCATCGCGCGTTCGCCATCTACCCAGACGACTTGTCCCACCGCTTTTAGAAGCGCTGTCACGCCTTCGCGCACAGTCTGGCTGGTATCTGGCCCATAGGCCGCCGTGATGCCTGCACCAACGGCTGCCGGAGTGTTGGGCATGGAGCGAATAGAGACGGCTTTTGGAAAGGCACCTTGCAATGTTGCGAGCGTCGTACCCGCGGCGATGGAAAGAACGGTCAACCCATCATGATCAAGACCTGCCAAACCGGGCAGCACAGCCGCTATCATTTGCGGCTTGATCGCCAAGAGAACGAGCGCCGGATGCCTTATGTCGAGCGCTTCGACGGAGCCAAAACAGGAGACGCCCCGGGCGGGCCAGCCTCGATCATCGGTTTCAAGCGCTGGATCGACAAGGCGAATGCTGGCGGGGTCAACGCCCTGTGCCAACCATCCATCGACAAGGGCGCCGCCCATTTTGCCGGCGCCGATCACCACGATGCTGTCAAAGCCGGACATCAGGCCTACGCTTCGCCGGCCGTCTCAAACAGCGCGTCGGACAAGGCATCCTGCGCGCTCTTGCCGGCCCAGACGACATATTGGAACGCCTCATAATAACGCTCGCAGACTTCGGCGGCCGATTCCAGCATCCTGGCGCATTGCTGCGGCGTGGCATCTGCGCCACCGCTGAGGAGCAGCGTTGCCCGGAACACAATCGCCGATTGGTCGCGCCAAAGATCAAAGTGACCGATCCAAAGCTGTTCATTCACCAACGCCAAAAGCTTGGTGATCTCCGTCAGCCGCGTCGGCGGGACTTTGAGGTCAAACCCACACGCCAGATGCAGCGCCTCATAATCCTCCATCCAGGAGAACGAGACATGATAGGACGACCAAGATCCTTCGACCGAAATTGTGATTTCATGGTCGCTCGAACGCTCAAACGCCCACTCATTGAGTGAGGCCAGATGTTCGACAACATCGACGGGATGATTGAGGCGGTCGGCCTCGAAATCGGCAAGCGACATACTGCCTATCCTTTGCCCGAGCCAATCAAAAACCGGTTCGGGAGCCAGCGAATCTTTCGACACGTCAACTATAGGTGAGCGGCAGGCGCCCGGCACCCCACAACAGCCTTTAGCAGGCGGTGCAGCGCAGTATTATCGGTGAACAACTTCGATTGATGGTGTGGATGACTGGGACGGGTGCTCCGGCCCAACGATCCTTAGTCGGTTGACTCGTCAGCAGGTTTTCCGCTGGACAGGGTCGCAATTTGGGCTTCCAGAGCCGCGACGCGCGCTTCCAACGCCTCATTGGCCTCGCGCTGCTTAGCGACCATGTCGCGCAAAACATCAATGTCTTCTTCGCGAGCCAAGTCCATCGTGGCGACCATGCGCTCCATCTGCGAGCGGGCAACCGTTTCCACTTCGCGGCGCACACCATCGGCCAGACCCGCGGCATCGGTCATCAAGCGGCCAAGATCGTCAAACAAACGGCTGTTCGATTGGGTCATGTTGGTGTGATCCTTTTTTGCAACGTCGCGCCACCAGCGCTGCGAAACATATGGTTCAGCCCTCGCGTTCATGCAAGAGAGGGGCAAAACGAGCCATCCGATGATGAGACCGGAGCAACAAGCCTGTCCCTATGATAACCCTGACAACCCTGCCCGCGCTTGCCTTTCCGGTCATCGATCCGGTGCTGTTCGAGATCGGCCCCTTCGCGATTCGTTGGTACGCGCTTGCTTATATTGCCGGTCTCGTCGGCGGGTGGTGGTATGTCCGACGCCTTGTCCAACGCCCGCAGCTTTGGCCCGCCTCTGGTGCCCCCTACAAGCCGGAAGACATTGACGATTTCCTGACCTGGGCAACGCTCGGCGTCATCATCGGCGGGCGCCTCGGCTATGTTATCTTCTACGAACCCGCCCGGTTTTTGGCCGATCCGATCACGATCCTGCAGGTTTGGAACGGTGGGATGAGCTTCCATGGCGGGCTCTTGGGCGTCATCGGGGCGATGATCCTGTATGCCCGCAAACGCCAAGCCAGCGCCCTCTCCCTGTTTGATATCATCGGCGCGGCTGCTCCGATTGGCCTATTCTTTGGCCGACTTGCCAACTTCATCAATGGCGAATTGTGGGGCCGCCCGACCGATCTGCCATGGGGCATGGTTTTTCCGATGGCCGATGATCTGCCGCGCCATCCAAGCCAGCTCTACCAATCATTCGGCGAGGGTGTGGTGCTGTTCCTTGTCTGCGCGATTGCTATCCGTTTGGGCGGTCTCAAACGGCCTGGCCTTGTCGGCGGCATTTTCACGGCCGGCTACGGCATCACCCGCTTCCTGGCAGAATATGTCCGCGCCTTCGATCCTAGCATTGGCCTGATCGGCGGGCTGATCACCATGGGTCAGCTTTTGTCCCTGCCCATGATCCTCGCGGGTCTTGTGCTGATCGCGCTATCGCGCAAAACGCCCGCCAGCGCTGCCGCATGACGCTTCTTCACGATCTTATCCGCACCGAGATCGAGACGTCCGGGCCGATCACTGTCGGCCGGTACATGCAGCTCTGCCTAAGCCATCCCGAGCATGGCTATTACGTCAAAGGCGATCCGCTTGGGCGCGAGGGCGATTTCACCACCGCGCCGGAGATCAGCCAGCTTTTCGGTGAGTTAATCGGCGCGTGGCTTGTCGAAGCCTGGCGCCAGCTGGGACGCCCAGCGCCGTGTGCCTTGGTCGAACTTGGTCCAGGGCGCGGTACGCTGATGGCCGACATCCTGCGCATCGTCAGCCTCGAACCGGCGTTGCGCGACGCGCTCGATACCCACCTTGTCGAGACGAGCCCTGCACTACGCGCCGCGCAGATCACGACACTTGCTGCTGTTGGCGTCACGCCGACCCACCATGGCAGCCTGGAATCGGTGCCTAACGTGCCGACACTCTGGGTGGCCAATGAGTTTTTCGATGCGCTACCGACCAATCAATGGGTTCGCACCCCGAAAGGCTGGAACGCCCGCAAGATTGGCCTCGACGACCAGGGCGACTTGGTCTTCGGCGTCGATCCGACACCCTTACCAACGCTAAAATCCATTGCTGATTGTCCGGCGGGGACCATCGTCGAGCACAGCCCGGCGCAAGACGCCGTGATGCGGCAGCTGGCAAACCACCTGCACACCAATGGCGGCGCAGGCCTCATCATTGATTATGGCGCGCTGAAATCGGGAACTGGCGACACGCTGCAGGCAGTGCGCAACCACCGAAAGACCGATTCGCTTGCCGATCCCGGATCGGCCGACCTCACAACCCATGTCGATTTTGAGCACCTTGCGAACATTGCCCAAGGCAGCGGACTGACGACTCTCGGCATGGCTGACCAAGGACCGTTCCTCCTTGCGCTGGGGCTTCTGGAGCGGGCTGGCCAACTTGGCGCTCACGGCGACACCGCCACCCAAAATGCCATCAGCCTGGCCGTGGAACGGCTGGCCGGCGACGCGGCGATGGGCAAGCTGTTCAAAGTCATGGGTTTTGCCAGTGCCCCAATCTCCCTTCCCGGCCTTGAGCCGATCACCACCTTGAAGGAACTTGCATGAGCGATGCGCTGAAGCCGCTTCTCGACCCAACGCTTGGCGCGATGGAAGGTGTCCGCCATGGCTTCTTTACCCGCCAGGGCGGCGTTTCCATGGGGCTCTACAACAGCCTCAACACCGGGCTGGGCTCACGCGACAACGTCCCTCATGTGAAGGTGAACCGCGCCCGCATCCTGGCTTACCTTGGCGGTGACGCATTCCTCACGGTCTATCAGCATCACAGCGCGACCTGCATCCGCACCGCTGTGCCCTGGCAATCAAACGCCGCCCCGCGCGCCGATGGCATCGTGACGGCAACGCCTGGCCTGGTCATCTGCGCCCAGGCCGCCGATTGCGGGCCGATTCTGTTTGCCGATGAACAGGCAGGTGTCATCGGCGCAGCCCATGCAGGATGGAAGGGCGCGATGACCGGCATTGTCGAAGCGACCTTGGCGCAAATGGAAGCCGAAGGGGCGAGCCGGGCTAACATCAAAGCCGCCCTGGGCCCATCGATTAGCGCCAAAGCCTATGAGGTCGGCGCGGACTATCGGGCGCGTTTCCTTCAGGACGATCCGCAAAACACCCGCTTTTTCACCCCGTCCAAACGCGAGGATCATTTCATGTTCGATCTGCCCGCCTATACGATGGAGCGGCTGGCGCGGGCGGGTATTGCTGCCAACAATTTGGCGCGCTGCACCTACAGCGAGCCAGACCTCTTCTATAGCTACCGTCGCGCGACGCATTTGGGTGAGCCAGACTATGGTCGCCTCGCCAGCGCCATCATGCTGACACACGGGCAACCAACAGAAGAAAACGCTTAACCCTAGACGTGGTAGGGGTTAGCCGCGATAAAGCCGGTCTGTCGCAGACCTTCCCCTACGTTGAGTCGAGTACGCCCTTGTTGAACCGCGTCGCCATCCTTGCCGCCTTGTTGTTACTGGGCGCGTGCGCATCGCCGGAAGGCCCAGGTTCGCTGGAGAGCGTGAGCCCGATCACGCCTCAGCCAGTGTCGCAGGTTCAAACCGCACCACTGCCCGGCACCGTCACGGCCCAGCCGCTGGGAACGCCAGGCGCGCAGCCCGTGCAGACCGCCCAGCCGACATCAATCCAGCCGGGAACTTTACAACCCGGCACCTTACAACCTGGCACCCTCTCACCGGCGCCGGGCACCCAGACGACGCTGCAAGATTTTTCGCGCATCGACCCCAACCCGGTGCCAGGCAGCGATCCTTTTGCAAGCCAGCGCTCCCAAACCCTTGGCGCCTCTGACGGATCTTCAACAGAAACACTGCAAGAGGCCGTACAGGCCGGTCTTCAGCCACAATCGGTGGCGCCAGCGCTAGCGCCGGCAACGCCGCAATGGCCGCGCGTTTCCCTGGCGCCAATCACAACAGCACCCGAGCCGCAAGCAACCCAGCTGTTCGATGCCATCGACGATGCCACCTACCGGCGCGGCATGCAGCTGGCCTTTTTTGGCGATGAAACCGCGCAATTTGTGGTGCGCTCGCAAGTCAGCGCGATTCCTGCTGATCAGGTGACCTCCGTCATCTATGTTTTTGATATCTTCGATGCGCGTGGAACGCTGCGTCACCGCGTATCCGGCGCCCGCTCGATCCCGCGTTCCGGACCAGACGGCTGGGCTTTGGTTGATCCCAATACCGTCCAGCTGATCGCCGATGATGTCGCCGGGCGCATGATGCAGTGGCTGCAGCAGAATCCGGTCTGACCCAAGCTGCGTCTCGCCAGCGTCAACATATCGGTCACCTACGCCCAAAGCGGTGCATGGACTCACGGGTACCCTTTCGCTAACACACGCGCGACCTATCCCGTTCAGGACCGCCCACATGAAGCTTGTCGCCGGAAACTCCAACCTCGCGCTGGCCAACGCCATTGCGGGCTATCTTGATGTGCCGCTCTGCAAAGCGGACGTCCGGCGCTTTGCCGACAAGGAAATATTCGTTGAAATCCAGGAAAATGTCCGCGGCGAGGATGTGTTCGTTCTCCAGTCCACCAGTTTTCCGGCCAACGACAATCTGATGGAGATGCTGATTCTGGTCGATGCGCTGCGTCGATCCTCCGCCAAGCGCATCACAACGGTGATTCCTTACTTCGGTTACGCGCGTCAGGATCGACGCACGGCAGGTCGCACGCCGATCTCCGCCAAATTGGTCGCCAACATGATCACCCAGGCAGGCACAGACCGCGTGCTGACCATTGATCTGCACGCCGGACAAATTCAGGGCTTCTTCGATATCCCCACCGACAACCTTTTCGCCGAGCCGGTGATCTCCAAAGACATTATGGACCACTACACGGCCAACGGTCCGTTGGCGGTGGTGTCACCAGATGTAGGCGGCGTTGTGCGCGCTCGCGCCATCGCCAAGCGCGTCGATGCGCCGCTTGCCATCGTCGACAAGCGCCGCGATCGGCCAGGCGAATCTGAAGTGATGAACGTAATCGGCGAAGTGGAAGGCATGTCGTGCCTGTTGGTCGATGACATCATCGATTCCGGTGGCACGCTGTGCAATGCGGCCGATGCGCTGCTGGGCATGGGCGCCAAAGAGGTCTCAGCCTACATCACACATGGTGTGCTCTCAGGCGGCGCCGTGACGCGGATCGCCGGTTCAAACCTCAAAGAGCTGGTGATCACCGATACGATCGAGACCACCGAAGCGGTGAAAAATGCCCACAACATCCGTGTCGTCACCGTTGCAAGCCTGCTTGGCGAGGCGATCATGCGCACCGCCCTGGAAAAATCAGTCTCCAGCCTTTTCGCCTAAAGCCTCAAAAGGAACAGGCGGACCGATGTATTTTCGATCCGCCTGCTTGCATCACGCATGAGCTGCGCCTCAGCGTAGAACAACCACGCGGTCCAGATCATTGTTGTGATCGATGATGACGCGCACCTTGTCGCCTGCAGAAGCCTGCGGCGGGATGGCGAACCACTCGATCGACTGATCAAGCGTGGTACCGTTGGCCAGATTCATCCGCCCATTATCGCGATCGACGGAAACCACAGTCGTATCAACGTAGGTATCCATGCCGTCAGCCAAGGCTGGTGCGGCGACGCTGCCAGCTGCAAGTGAGGCGGCGGCGAGGGTAAGAGCAAAACGTTTCATGGGTTCATTCCTTCAAGTTGAGTTTCGTTTACATAGTGAACTAAACCGTTTGGTTCAGTTGATGGACAAATGCCACGAGAATGCGCTACGGTCAATGCAAAAATGAACTAAACGGTTTGTTTTATTTTTGTGACCAATCGCCTGCCCCAGATCCGAACCAAAGACTTGATTCATGACTGACACCACGCCGCAGACCCCTTCCGTGCCTGCCGAGGTTCTCCACGCGCTTGACGCGGCGATGACCCGCAAACCTGTCGGGCGCAAAGAGGATCAATTGCTCGACGCGGCCGAAGAGATCTTCCTCTCCCATGGCTATGCTGGCGCGAGCGTTGACGACATCGTGCTCAAAGCGGGCATCTCCAAAGCCACGCTCTACAAATATTTCCATGAGAAGGAGGCGCTGTTTCGCGCTGTCATCGACCGCCGCTGCGTGGAACAGCGCGCGCGTCTGCGTGCGGTGACATTCAATGCATCCACCGAAGATGCACTGATCGAGGGTTGCAAGCTTGCGGTGACGTTCATGGTCTCACCGCTGGCCCAAGCCGTCTATCGCACCTGCGTGGCTGAGGCGCAGCGCCTGCCACATGTCGGCCATGCCTTTTACATCGCAGCCATCATGCCAATGGTCGAACATTTGACGGCCATCTTCGAGCGCAGCGAGGAGGCTGGCGACTTAATCATTCCAGACAAACACTTTGCCGCGCACCAATTCTGGCAGTTGGCGCGGTCCGTATATTTTTATGAGCTCATGTTCCAGGTGCGTGACACGGTTAGCCAAAACCATCGCAACCGCGTCGTCAAAGAAACGCTTGAAACGTTCATCGCCCGTTATGGCACCGAAAGCTTCAAGCCACGCATGGCGGCAGCCCTCGCAAAACTCGACTAGACAAACAGTCGAAACGCAACACCCAGCGCGGCGCATAGGCCCAGCGTCGTGAACAGTCCGCGGTGCAATCCGATCAACAGAATGCCCGCGAGTACAGCGATCGCCAAGGCGGGAACGTTGAGGCTGGAGAGCATGGGCGCTGGCAAGCTCGCTGGGCCCAGGCGGGCTTCACTGACCACATCAAAGAGAACCTGGATCGCGAACCAGACTGCAAGCGACGCGATCACACCGACGACCGCCGCCGTCACGCCGCGCAAGGCATTCTTCAGCCAAACAATTTCCCGCGTGCGCTCAACAAAGGGTGCGCCGAGGAAAATCCAGACAAAGCACGGCAAGAACGTGAACCAGAGCGTCAGCGTACCGCCCAACAGTCCGGCCAGCACCGGATTGAGGTCGAGCCCGGCCTGCGCCGCCGCAACATAGCCGACAAAAACCAGAACGAGGATCAACGGTCCTGGCGTGGATTCGGCCAAGCCCAAACCCGTCACCATGTCAGCGGTGGAAAGCCAGGCAAAATCCTGCACCACGACCTGCGTAATGTAGGCGAGCACCGCATAGGCGCCGCCAAATGTAATGATCGCCGTCCAGGAAAAGAACAAAGCTTGCTGCGTCCAGAGCGACTGCAGCCCAAGGCCGAGTACCAGTAGAACGAGTGGTCCCAGCCAAAGAGCAGCGCAAACGGCAGCGGCCCAAAGCGACGAAGCGTTGCGCGCGCTGTGGGCCGCAACGGGCACCGCTTCAATTCGCTCCTCGCCGCGACCCCAAACGGCAACGCCAATCAAAGCGGCAACGGCAATGACCAGCGGGAAAGGCACATCAAACATGTAAAGCGCCGTGAAGGCTGCCAAAGCAAGGGCAGCGGCCAGCGATGAGGTCAGCGTCTTTTGCGACAATCGGATAAGCGCCTGCAAAACGATGGCCACCACCGCTGCTTGAAGGCCAAACAACAGTCCCTCAACCGCGGGTACATGGCCCAACGTCACATAAAGCGTCGCCAACCCAAGCAGGACGAGGAAACCGGGCAGAATGAAAAGCAGGCCCGCGATCAGGCCACCGCGTGCACCTTGCAAAAGCCAGCCAATATAGGTTGCCAACTGCATCGCCTCCGGACCTGGCAAAAGCATGCAATAGTTGAGCGCGTGCAGAAACCGATCTTCCGGCAACCACTTCTTCTCATCCACCACCACTTTGTGCATGAGGCCGATCTGCGCCGCCGGACCGCCGAACGACAGCACGCCAATACGCGCGAAAGTGGTGGTTACATCACCAAGACTTGCTTGCGCATGGTGGTCGGTCGTGTCGGAATAGCCGGTCGTCATGCCCCGTCCTAGGCGAGGCTCTATGACAGCGCAATGACACTGACGGTGTCGAGCGCAACAGCATTTGCATCGCACACCAATCGGCGTTATAGACCGGCGTCCGCGCCAGACCCCCCTGGAGGCACGCGCGGCGGAAACCGCCGGATTGTCCGGCGTTTTTTATTGTTTCATTGGAGAAATGCCATGCGTGAGAGCTATGAACTGGCTGGCACGCGGCGCGAACGGGTCGGCAAGGGAGCTGCCCGTGCTCTGCGACGCGAGGCCATGCTGCCCGCCGTAATTTACGGCGACAAAAAAGATCCGATCCCCCTTGCCCTTCCCTACAAGGAAGTGAACCTGTTGATCCATGGCGGTGGTTTTATGACCACGGTTGGCACGATCGATGTTGACGGTGAAAAGCACCAGGTGATCGCCAAGGATTACGAGCTCGATCCCGTGCGCGACTTTCCAATGCATGTTGATTTCCTGCGCGTGGCTAAAGGTGCAACGCTGACGGTCAACATTCCGGTGCACTTCCTCAACGAGGAAATCTCGCCCGGGCTGAAAGCTGGTGGCGTGTTGAACGTTGTGCGCCACGAAGTGGAACTCAACTGCCCAGCCAACGCGATCCCTGAGTTCCTGGAACTCGACCTTGGCACCGCTGAGCTTGGCGACACGCTTGGCATCTCAGCGATCAACCTGCCTGATGGCGCCGAACCTACGATCACCGATCGTGACTTCGTGATCGCCACGATCGCCTCGCCTGCAGCGCTGAAGAGCGACGAAGACGAAGCGGACGAGGATGCAGCAGAAACACCGGCCGAAGTGCCGACCGTCGGCGAGGAAGAAGCCGAAGACTAGGTTTGGAAGACTAGGCTTTGGTCCGGTCCACCTGAACGAGGCGAGCCATGCATCTGCTTGTCGGCCTTGGCAATCCAGGCGGTCAGTACGCCCAAAATCGGCACAATATCGGCTTCATGGCCGTTGATGCCATCCATGCGCGCCACGGCTTTTCGCCGTGGCGTTCGCGTTTCTCTGCGCAGGTTAGCGAAGGCCGCATAGAAGGGCCAAATGGCGCCCACAAAGTGCTGCTCGCCAAGCCGACAACCTTCATGAATCTGTCCGGTCAGGCCGCTGGTGAGATCGCCCGCTTCTACAAGCTCGAGGCAGGCGATGTGACGGCAATCCATGATGAGCTTGATCTCGAACCAGGGCGCACCCGGATTAAAGCCGGCGGTGGCCATGGCGGGCATAATGGCTTGAAGAGCCTGGACGCACATCTTGGCAAAGACTATCGCCGCATTCGCCTCGGCATTGGCCACCCTGGCCACAAGGATCTGGTCTCAGGCTATGTCCTGAAAGACTTCCCCAAGGCCGATGAACCCTGGGTAAACGCGGTCTGCGAGGAGTTGGCGCGCTCGATCGATCTGGCACTCGACGGCAAAGACAGCGACCTGAATGCCCGCCTAAACGAGGCGACGGCACAGTGGCGGTCTGAGAAACCCGCCAAGGCTGAGAAGAAAGCTTCAACGCAAACGTCCGCCGCCACCGGAAGCGGCCAATCTCATATCCGTCAGGCACGGCAAACCACAGCACCGAAAGTTCCAACCAAGGGACCGATGGCCGACATGCTGAAAAAGCTGCTCGGCACCAAAGACACCTAAGAAAGAGAGAGCCCGATGGGTTTTAAATGCGGCATTGTCGGCCTGCCCAATGTTGGCAAATCGACCCTTTTCAACGCGCTGACCAAAACGGCGGCTGCCCAGGCGGCCAACTATCCGTTCTGCACCATCGAGCCGAACACCGGCGATGTGGCGGTACCCGATCCGCGCCTGGATGAGATCGCCGCGATTGCCCAGTCGAAAGAGATCATCCCAACACGTATCACCTTTGTCGACATTGCCGGCCTCGTACGCGGCGCGGCCTCAGGCGAAGGCTTGGGCAACCAGTTCCTGGCCAACATTCGCGAGGTCGATGCCATAGTGCACGTCGTACGCTGCTTTGAGGACGAAGACATCACTCATGTCGACGGGAAAATCGAACCGCTGGCGGACATTGAGACCATCGAAACCGAGCTGATGCTCGCCGACCTGGAGAGCCTAGAAAAACGCGTCGTCGCAACGCGCAAGAAAGCTTCCGGCAAAGACAAGGAAGCACTGACCATCCTGCCGATCATGGAACAGGCGTTGGAGATGCTGCAGAACGGCAAACCGGCCCGTTTGGTGGAGCGCTCAGCGGAGGAGGAAAAGGCATTTCAGATGCTCAACCTCCTGACCTCCAAGCCGATCCTTTATGTTTGCAACGTTGAGGAAGACGCCGCCGGCGATGGCAATGCCTACTCGGCCAAGGTTGAGGCCTACGCCAAAGAAACCGGCGCGCGCAGCGTTGTGATCTCTGCGGCTATTGAGGCTGAGGTGGCCGTGCTGCCCCAGGACGAACACGCCGAGTTCCTGGAAACGCTGGGCCTGGAAGAAGCGGGCCTCGACCGCCTGATCCGCGAAGGCTACGCGCTGCTGGGTCTCGTCACCTATTTCACCGCCGGGCCGAAAGAAACGCGCGCCTGGACCATCACCACCGGCACCAAGGCGCCGCAGGCCGCTGGGGTCATCCACACCGATTTTGAACGCGGCTTCATCCGGGCGCAGACCATTGCCTATGACGACTATGTCGCGCTGAAAGGTGAAACGGCGGCCAAGGAGGCCGGCAAGGCGCGCGACGAAGGCAAGGAATATGTCGTCCAGGATGGTGATGTGCTGCTTTTCAAGTTCAACACGTAAGCGCACCTCCCTATCAGTGCCACACACTGGTCATCATGCTAGCCGACGCTAAGTGGGATCACACGTTCGACCCATCCTTTGGAGGCTCCCATGCGCTTGGTTCTCACCCCTGCCCTGCTTGTTTCAACCGCCCTGTTTGCGGCGCCCGTGTCCGCCGAAATCGTCGGCGAAACACATCTCTACACCATCGGTGACCAGACCTTTGAGGGGTATGTGGCCACCAACACCGCTCTTGAGGATCCCAAGGGCACGGTCCTCATCGTCCATGATTGGGACGGCCTTACCGACTATGAGATGCGCCGCGCCGATATGTTGGCCGCGCTCGGCTACACGGCCTTCGCCATCGACGTTTATTCCACCGAAGTGAACCCGCAAGGTTTTGAGGAGTACCGCGCGGCGTCCGGCGCCATGTATGCCGACCGCGAAACCTTCCGCGAGCGTTTGCTGGGCGCCGTCGATGAAGCCGCCAACATTCCAGGCGCCAGCGAGGACATAGTGATGATCGGCTACTGCTTTGGCGGAGCAGCTGTTCTGGAAGCAGCGCGTGCTGGCGCCGATGTCGATGGCTTCGTCGCCTTCCATGCGGGTCTGGGCACGCCCGACGGCCAGGACTGGGCTTCCGTCATGGGACCGATCCAGTTCTACCATGGCAGCGCCGATCCGGTTTCCGGTCTGGCTGATTTGGCCCAGACGCTGAACGAACTTGAGGCGGCAGGTGTTGAGCATGCCGCCGGCGTTTTCGGCGGCGCGCGACACTCGTTCACGGTGTTTAACTCCAGCGACTATCTGCTGGAGGCCGATCAAGCTTCTTGGTCCGGCTTACAAGTGTTCCTGGCTGAAAACCTTTAAGACCAACGCGCTAGCGACGAGCCGTGAACACCCAAACCCACCTGCTCGTCGCTGCCGCCCTTTTCGCCAAACCCGATGCGCCCAAGCGCAACATGGCGCTGATCATCGGCGCGCTGCTGCCGGATGCCGCGATTTTTGCGCTGTTCGGTTGGGCGATGGTGACCGGCGTACCGCAAAGCGAGCTTTGGGGCCGCATCTATTTCTCCGAGCCTATGCTGACCATTACAGCGATCGGCAATTCTGCGCCGCTTTATATCGCGACCGCGCTGCTCGGCTGGTTTTGGGCAAAGTCACAAGCACGGGAAACGACAGGTGAGCCGCTTCCGGCGCTACCCGCATTGACGGTGTTGGGGCTGGCCGCCCTATCCCATCTGGCTGGCGACTTCCCCGTCCATGTGGATGACGCCCACCCGCACTTTTGGCCCCTCTCCGACTGGCGGTTTCGCTCGCCCATATCCTACTGGGATGGCGCCCATCATGGCCGCGCGTTTTCGGCCTTCGAGGCGGCGCTCGGCGTTGCGCTGGCCACGCTCCTCTTCCGCCGGTTCAAGGCATTGTGGGTGCGGTCAATCTTGGCAGCAGGCATCTTCGCTTATCTCGCCATCCCCGTGTTCTGGTTTCTGCAGTTCGGCGGGTGACTTGATCGGAGACTCAAGTCACGCGGCGGCGCCTCGCCGCTAATCGCCTTCAAACTCCATCAGTGCGTGCACCGGCACCCCGAGTGCTTCGATCTTCTTCGCACCCTGCAGGTCCGGTAGATCGATGATGAAGCAGGCTGCGACGACATCCGCTCCCATCGATTGCAGAAGCTTGATCGCCGCTTCAGCGGTACCACCCGTCGCGATCAGATCATCCACAACGATGACTTTTTCGCCCGGCTCGATAGCGTCTTTGTGCATCTCCATTTCGTCAATGCCGTACTCAAGGCTGTAGGCAATGCGCACGGTCTCATGCGGCAGCTTGCCTTTCTTGCGGATCGGCACGAAGCCAGCCGAAATTTGATGCGCCACGGCGCCGCCGAGAATAAACCCGCGCGCCTCAATGCCGGCCACTTGGTCGATTTTCAGCCCGGCATAGGGTTGGACCAACTGGTCGACTGCGCGGCGAAACGCACGCGCATCGCCCAGAAGAGTTGTGATGTCGCGAAAACTGATGCCGGGTTTGGGATAGTCGACAATGGTGCGGATCGCCGATTCAAGTGTCGGATCGGGTTGGATAGCCAAGGATACTCTCCGATTGGGCGGAACACGCCGCGAATGCGACAAACCGGGCTACCCTAGTCGCACACTTGGCTGCTGAAAAGCTCGACCAAGGTCATGCCGCGTTCGCCCACAAAAAAGCCGCCCGGCGGAACTCGTCGGGCGGCTTGAAAAAGATAGGGATGCGATGACCTTAGTGGTCGATCGTGCTCCAGACCCGGCGCTTGGTCATGTAGACCAGACCGCCAAAGATCAGCAGGAACGCCATCACGCGGAAGCCCATCTCCTTGCGGGCATTGAGGTGCGGCTCGGCTGCCCACATCATGAAGGCCGACACGTCCTGCGCATATTGCGACACGGTCTCCGGCGAGCCGTCCGCATAGGCGTGCATGCCTTCGAACAGCGGCGGCGCCATGGCAATCCACTCACCAGCGATGAAGTACGGGTTGTAGTTCAGGCCAATCGGCGCTTCCTCACCTTCCGGCGGCTCTTCATAGCCGGTCAGAAGCGAATAGATGTAGTCTGGACCGTTTTCAGCATAGCCGGTGAAAATATCGAACACGAAGTTCGGGAACCCGCGGGTCGGTGCGCGCGCTTTGGCGAGCAGCGAAAAGTCCGGCGGGTAAGCACCCATCGCCGCGACTGCCGCTTCCTGGTTCGGGAAGGGTGGCGGGAAGCGATCCGAAAGGCGGGCCTCACGCTCGAACATTTCGCCGAACGAGTCCGGCCCGTCCTCAACGAAATAGTTGGCTGCGATGGCGCGAACTTCAGCCTCGGAAAACTCAGGGCCGCCCGGCTCCATTAGGTTGCGGAACGCGATCCGGCTCAGCGCATGACAGGCCGAGCAGTTCTCGGTGTAGACCTGGAACCCGCGCTGCAATTGCGCGGTATCGTAGGTGCCGAAGATACCGGCGAACGACCAGTCCTGCATGCGTGGTGCTTTGGAATCACCGGCAGCCAAGGCGCCCGTTGCCGGCAGTGCCGCCGCCAAGGCAACGGCCGTCAGGGTTTTCAAGATGCGGCTTGAAAAGAAAGCCATGGATAAAAGTCTCCTATTGGCGAAGTCGCCGATTAGCCCTTGGTTTCCGGTGCCGCCGTAGCGCCGGCCGGTTGGCCACCACCTGAGGCAACATCCTTGCCGTTCTTCTTCAGCACAGCTTCGGTGATCGATGCCGGCAGCGGCTTGGGCGTTTCAAACAGGCCAAGCAGCGGCAGGATGATCAGGAAGTAAGCGAAGTAGTAGACCGTCGAGAGCTGCATCAGCGTCACGTAGAGGCCTTCAGCGGGCTTCGAACCAAGCCAGCCCAGGAACACCGCGTTGATGGCAAACACCCAAAATGCGACCTTGAACCAGACCGAACGGAAGGCGCCCGATTTGACCTTGGACGTGTCGAGCCACGGCAGGAAGAACAACACCGCAATGGACGCAAACATCAAGAGCACGCCACCGAGCGCATCGGGCACCGCGCGCAGGATCGCGTAGAACGGCAGGAAGTACCATTCGGGCACGATGTGCGCTGGCGTGACCAAAGGATCAGCGGGGATGTAGTTGTCCGCGTGGCCGAGATAGTTCGGCAGGTAGAACAGGAAGTAGGCGAACAAGATGAAGAACAGCACCATGGCGAACAGGTCTTTGACCGTCGCATAGGGTGTGAACGGCACCGTGTCCGACTTCTGCTTCACTTCCACGCCCGTTGGGTTGGTCTGGCCGGTGATGTGCAGCGCCCAAACGTGCAGGATCACCACACCGAAGATCATGAACGGCAGCAAGTAGTGCAGCGAGAAGAAGCGATTAAGCGTCGGGTTATCGACGGCAAACCCGCCCCAAAGCCACTGCACCAAGGTCTCACCGACGATCGGGAACACCGAGAAGAAGTTGGTGATCACGGTCGCGCCCCAGAAGGACATCTGACCCCAAACGAGCACATAGCCCATGAAGGCGGTAGCCATCATCAGAAGGTAGATGACAACACCGAGGATCCAAAGAACCTCACGTGGCTCTTTGTAGGAGCCGTAATAGAGGCCGCGGAAAATATGCAGATAGACCGCCACAAAGAACATCGAGGCGCCAACCGCATGCATGTAGCGCAACAGCCAACCATAGTTCACATCGCGCATGATGTGCTCAACGGAGTTGAACGCCATGTCGGCGTGCGGCGTGTAGTGCATCACAAGCACGATACCGGTGATGATCTGCGATACCAGCATGATCATCAGGATACCGCCGAACGTGTACATGTAGTTCAGGTTGCGCGGGATCGGGAACTCGACAAACTGCCCGTGCATCATCCGCACGACAGGCAGGCGTGCATCGAGCCAACGCTCAATACCGCTCTTTGGAACGTAGGTTGAAGGTCCAGCCATAAAGGGGTCTCCTAGAAACCTTTCAAACGAAAGATAGGATCGGCTTAGCCGATGCGAATGGTCGTTTCTGAAATGAACGCATACTGCGGAATGTGCAGGTTTTCCGGCGCCGGGCCGCGGCGAATTCGGCCAGCAGTATCATAGTGCGAGCCGTGGCACGGGCAGAACCAACCGCCAAAATCACCAGCCTCAGACAATGGGATACAGCCCAGATGCGTGCAAACACCGATCATCAGCAGTAGCGCTGGATTTTCCGGAACCGAGCGCGCCTCATTGGTGGCCAGCGCGGCCTCATCGGTGGCCAAACGGGCAGCCGGATCGGGAAGATCATCTACGTCGACAGCCTCAGCCTCAGCGATCTCTTCCTCGGTGCGGTAGCGGATGAAAACCGGTTTACCGCGCCACATCACCGAGACCTGCTCGCCGGGCTGCATCGAGCCGATGTCAACTTCACTGGTCGACAGTGCCAGCGCCGAAGCGTCCGGGTTCATTTGGGCGATGAAGGGCCAAGCCAGCCCGCCAACGCCAACGGCGCCCATGGCGGCCGTAGCAATAAAGAGAAAGTCGCGCCGGGTCGGCTCGTCCTGTGTCTGGGCTTCAGTCGACAACTTCGTCATCCTTCGTAGCAACTGTCCGATGGGGCCAGCAAATCAAACGCCAGACCCCGTAAAATTCCATACTCTGATGAGCAGAGACGCTATAGAGAATCGCGCGCGCCTTGGCATGCAGGCATATCGCCGCATTCCCGAAGGCTCAACAGGTGGCTGCTCTTAGCGTTTGCGCGGCGCGCTTGTCCACTAGTCCATGGGTGGGAAGGGTGCGGCATGAGGCGATCGAACTCGTACCCACCCTCTTCGGCCAATGGCTGAGGCATCCATGCCATCTTTGGTCTCGCGCAGGACGTCGTAATGTGTAGAAAGAAGACGCGCCTCACCCTCTCCTCTGACGCTTCGCACACCCGTTGGTTTCACTCGCCCTTTTCCAGCCCGAAATCCCATCGAATACCGGCACGCTGATGCGTTTGTCGGCTTGCCTCAACGTGCCTTTGCACGTGATCGGCCCCACCGGATTTTCTATGGACGACCGGGCTTTGCGCCGCGCTGGCCTGGACTATCGCGACAAAGCGCTGACGTCCGTCCACGTTGACTTCGATGCCTTTCGCAAGGCCACGGCCTGGGCGCCGCCCAGGTTGGTGTTGATGACCACCAAGGCGACAACCGCGCACACCGATTTTCAGTTTCAGCGCGACGATGTCATCATGATGGGCCGGGAAACCTCCGGTGCGCCGGACTGGCTGCATGGCCGCGCTGATGCGCGGCTGATCATTCCGATGATGCCGGATGCGCGGTCGCTCAATATGGCCGTTGCCGCCGGCCTTGTTGTCGGCGAAGCTTTGCGCCAGACCAATGATTTCCCAAACACCATGCCGCAGACCCCTGTGGACGATGCGCCTGCGACAGGAAACGCAACATCATGACAGCCTTCACGCCGATTTTCTCGCCCGATCAGCTCAAACCTGGCTTGCCAAGTGATATCGACACAAAGAAAGACGCCGCGCAGGCTTGGTTTGCGCAGTTGCGCGATCAGATCGTCGGCGCGTTCGAGCGCATTGAAGATGAGGCCGATGATAAACCTGGCACCGAGGGATATGAGCCCGGTCGCTTCCGATTGATTCCGCACGAGCGCACAAATCATGACGGCACGCCTGGTGGCGGTGGCACGATGGGGCTGATGAAAGGCCGTATCTTTGAAAAAGTGGGTGTGCACGTCTCAACCGTCCACGGCACATTTGCGCCCGCTTTCCAAAAGCAAATCCCAGGCGCGGAGGAGGATCCAAGGTTTTGGGCGGCCGGCATCTCACTCATCGCCCACATGCGCAACCCGAACATTCCAGCCGTGCATATGAACACCCGCATGGTCGTCACGACACGCCAATGGTTTGGCGGCGGCGCAGACCTGACGCCGGTTCTCGATGCACGGCGCAACCAGACCGACCCAGACACCATTGCCTTCCATGAAGCGATGGAGATGGCGTGCGAAGGCCATGCACAGGCCGATTACCCGGCGCTCAAAGCCTGGTGTGAGGACTATTTCTATCTGCCCCACCGCGACGAACCGCGCGGCATTGGCGGCATTTTCTACGACTATCTGAATTCGGGAAACTGGGATGCCGACTTCACGCTTACCCAGTCGGTTGGGCGCGGCTTTGCCGATATCTATCCCAAGCTTGTTCGCGCCAATTGGGACACGCCCTTCACCGAAGAGCAGCGGCACGAACAGTTGGTCCGGCGCGGGCGCTATGTCGAGTTCAACCTGCTCTACGACCGTGGCACCATCTTCGGTCTGAAAACGGGCGGCAATGTCGACGCCATTTTGTCGTCCATGCCCCCCGAGGTCCGCTGGCCGTGAGTTTCAGCATTCGATTGGCAACGCTAAGCGATGTCCCAGCGCTGGTGCCGCTCTGCCTTGAAATGGAAACGCACTACCAAGGCGATGAGGCCATTGATGAAAGCACGGCACGTCGGCGCCTAACCCATTGTTCGACAAGACCAGCGACAGCGTCATGCTCGTGGCCGTCAAAGACAAGTCACTTGTCGGCCACGCGGTCATTTGCCCCCTGTTTCCAGCTGGCAACCTCGACACTGCATGGTTCTTGAAAGACATTTATGTCGCGAGCGCCGCTCGCGGCGAAGGCATTGGCGAGGCTCTTATCAAGGCTTGCGCTAAGGAAACGCTGCGCCGCAAAGGCGCTCGGTTCGATCTCACCGTGGATGCAGGGAACGATGGCGCGCGAGCGCTGTACGAACGCTTGGGCGCAATCGACACGCGCAAAGCCTATCTGCGCTGGGATGGTGAGGCCTTAGAATCGCTGGCAGAGAGAGCCGGTTAGGATTTCAACACAGCCAGCAGATCGTCGCGGGTCATCGTGAAATCTGAAGCGACCCAGGCGCCCTCCATCACTTTCAGCGCGGCCCCCAGTTGCGGGCCGGCCGGGATGCCCCGCCCCAACAGATCATTGCCGGAGACGGGCAAGTCAGGTTTGGTCCAGGTGTCGGAGAGGTTCCAAAGCCGAGCGACCCGGTCGGCAACGCCATCCGGCAAGGGCTGTTCCGGATCGGCATCGAGCGCCCTGGCAGCCTGCAAAACCAAAACATCGCGCACCGCCCGCCCGCCATGATCGTAAAGGGCAGCGCGCAAGGGTTTCGGGTCATCGAGTTGCAACGTGTCGAGCACCGCATCGGCCTTCATGGCCGACACCAACCGTTCGCGCTCGGCGCCGGATAGCTTCAGCCGCTTGGCCAAATCCTGCACACGGTCCAGCGCCCGCGGCGGCAGCAGCGCCATTAGCCGCAGCAAAGGATTAGCTCGTATGCCAACGGCCTCTTCCAGCCGTATGAACCGGGCGAACCCATCCATATCGCCGCTTTCGGGCAGCACGACCTGATAGACGCCGGTCTGGCGCATCCAAAGCAGCGAGCGGGTGACCTGTGGCGCGGCGAGTATCTTTTTCAGCTCCGCCCAAACCCGTTCAGCCGACAAAGAGGTCAGCCCGGATTTATTGGCGACGATGGCTTTGATCGCCTTGCGATCCGGCGAGCCGTGGCCATACCAGCCGTAAAACCGGAAATAGCGCAGCGTGCGCAGATAATCCTCGCGGATGCGTGTGCCCGCATCACCAATGAAGCGCACCCGCCGCGCTTCCAGATCTTCAAGGCCGCCGACCGGGTCGTGGAGGGCGCCAGCGCGATCGACATAAAGCGCGTTCATCGTGAAGTCGCGCCGGCCGGCATCTTCCGCCAGTTCGCGGCTGAAGGCCACAACGGCCCGCCTGCCGTCAGTTTCAACGTCACGGCGCAGCGTCGTCACTTCTATTGGATGGTGATCGACCACTACGGTCACGGTGCCATGCTCTATGCCCGTCGGCACAGCTTTGAGCCCGGCAGCTTCGCTCCGCGCGGTCACGATTTCCGGCAGCGCCTGCGTGGCGATATCGATGTCGCTGATCGGCTGACCCAGCAGCGCGTTGCGTACGCAGCCACCAACCAGCCAGGCGTCATCGTCGTCTTGCGCGATAGCCTTAAGAACCGGGCGGACGCCTGGTCGCTCTAAAAGGTCGCGAAGCGGCTCACTCATTCAACCGGTTCGACGATCCGGCCCGGCACGATCTCGCCGTTCTCGAACCGTGGTGGCTCATACTGACCTGTCACGTCCCCGGTTTCGAACTGAGCAAAAGCGATCATCGCCACCAGAACCAGCGCTACGCCCGATCCGACAAGCCAGTAAAACGGCATGTCGGAGCGCTTGCCGCGCACCGTTGTCCACAAAAGGTAGAGGGCGAACGGGACAAGAAACAGCGCCAGATTGATGATGGCTATACGCAGCACGCGAAAACTCCATTGGCCGAAGCGTTAAGTGAGGTGAGAGATCAACCGTTCTGACATGTGGTGCACGATACCCGCCGTCAAACCCCAGATGGCATGATTCTCAAATCGGTAGGTATAAAAATAGCGCTCTTTGCCTTCAAACACACGGCTCGTGCGTTCCGCGTTGGTGGGATCGAGCAGGAACGACAACGGCACCTGAAAGATGCTGTCGACCTCCGCCGGGCTCGGCGAAAGCGGCGGCAAGCCATCAAGTGCTCCGACGACTGGATAGACACGGTAGCCGGTGCGCGAGGCATAACTGGGCAAGAACCCTTGCACCTCCACCGCGCCCGGCGACAGCGCGATTTCTTCCTCCGCCTCGCGGAGCGCCGTCTCTTCGGGAACCTCGCCGGGATCCATTCGCCCTCCGGGAAAGGCGATCTGACCGGCATGAGCGCTCAACGTGCTGGTCCGCACCGTCAATGTCACGTCTGGCTCGGCCTTAGCCATATCGATGGCGATCAGTACCGCAGCCGGTTTCAGACCGTTTTTCGGTCGAAAGGTCGCAAAATCAGGGTTGAGAACATGATCGCCGGACGGATCATCGGCCTGCGCATCACTCGAAACGACCGGCTGGTCGTTGGTCAGGGACTCAAACAACGCATTGGCGAGACGATGGCCATCTAGCCCAGCCGGCAGTTCAGGCTGATTGGCGAAAGGTTGTGCCTGGTTCGACAAAAAAGGTTCCTAAGCGAAAAAAGGAGATTGGCTCAATCGGCGGGCAAAACTGGAAAGATCGCTGCGCCGGAACGCAGCACGGGCGTTTGCCCATCCAGATCGACAAAGCGCTCGTCGTTGAGAAGAGCAATGGTCGTGGCCCTATTGAGCAGCGCGTCGATCCGGCCACGGACAAGCACATAAGGCTTCACGCCCTCACTGCCAACTTCCAGCGCGAAACGCACCGGATGATCAGCGCCAACCTCGACCACATCATCCATCGACGTACGCAACACCAATACCTCCCCGTCGAGGCCTTGCTTCGCAGCGTAGTCGACGACGACGAGCGGCGCATCGTCGACCTGGATGGCGAGCTTTTCATGCGGCGTGACAAGATAGGTCACGCCATCCCCATCTTTGCGCAAGAGCGAAGAAAAGAGCTTGGCAAGCCGAGTACGCTGGATCGCCCTGCCTTCATGAAACCAGGTCCCATCGGCGGCAATACGAATGTCGATGGCGCCACAAAGTTCAGGGTTCCAGCGCTCGACAGGCGGCGTGCGCTTGCCCGATCCAGCCGCAAACAAAAGGTTTTCAAACGAGGTGGTGGTCATCCTGTCTTACGCTGGCTCAGCGGTGCTCAATCCCACCATTTGACGTTTCCAAATCCCATAGAGACCCTAGTTTTCACCATATGGTGAGCGCAGAAGCGACCTTTGGACCTTGCGTCTGGCGCACAGATTGCGCAGCCTCCAACCGACCAGCCTTTGAGAATCCTCCGCGAGGGCAGACAAAGGCCAACACGGGCGACGACAAAAAGGCGCCATGAACGGTGCCGATAAGGTGGCGCGTTGCCCAGATTCGATCGTGCGCCAACTTTATTCACCAGAGAATTGCCGCCCTTAGGAGCATCACGTGCAGGATACGCAATTGGAACCCAAAGCCAATGCCGAAACGGCGATCACCGACCGCGCCGAAGCGGTGGCTGGCAGGCTAGCCGCCGCCAAGACAGCCATCGGCAAGACCATTCTTGGCCAGGAGCAAGTGATCGAAAACACTTTGGTCGGCCTGCTCTGTGGCGGCCACGTACTCCTGGTCGGCCTGCCGGGCCTGGCGAAAACCAAACTCGTCGAAACGCTCGGCACGGTGCTCTCGCTTGGCGCCCGCCGGGTGCAATTCACGCCTGACCTGTTGCCGTCCGACATTTTGGGCGCTGAAGTCCTGGAAGAAAGTGCAACCGGATCGCGCGCCTTCCGCTTCATCGAAGGTCCGATCTTTTCGCAGCTTTTGATGGCCGATGAGATCAACCGGGCGAGCCCACGGACCCAGTCGGCTTTGTTGCAGGCGATGCAGGAACACCATGTCACGGTGGCCGGCACCCGCCACGATCTACCGAGCCCGTTTCATGTGCTCGCCACGCAGAACCCGATCGAGCAGGAAGGCACCTATCCGCTGCCGGAAGCGCAGCTTGACCGGTTCCTGCTCGAAATCGAGATCGGCTTTCCCGACCGGGAATCCGAACGCGCCATGCTGCGGCTGACAACGGGAGAAACCGAGACGCCGCCACAGTCCGTCATGGGCCCGGAAGAACTGATCGAAGCGCAAAAACTTGTCCGCGCCATGCCAGTCGGCGAACAGGTTGCCGATGCGATCCTTGATCTCGTGCGCGGCGCGCGTCCCGGCGCGGGCGCGCATCCGGTCGTCGGCGACCATCTCGATTGGGGACCTGGACCACGTGCATCGCAGGCCTTAATGCTGGCAACCCGCGCCCGCGCTTTGCTCGACGGTCGTTTCGCACCGTCCAAGGACGATGTCGCCGCGCTCGCCGAGCCAATTTTGCGCCACCGGATGGCGCTGACCTATGCAGCGCGCGCCGAAGGCGTCACCCGTCGCGATCTGGTTGCCAAACTCGTCGAGGCGCTTTTGTGATCACGCTTCCACGGCGCACCACACAATCCAGCGGCCCCGGCGCTCTAACACCGCTCGATCCGCTCGACTTGGGCACGCGCCCACGCGCGTTGGCCGATGCGATGCCGGACTTGATGGTGGAAGCGAAAAACCTTGCCGCCTCGCTGCTTGCCGGCCTGCACGGCCGCAAGCGCGCCGGCTCCGGCCAGTCCTTCTGGCAGTTTCGCCAGTACGGCTCGGGCGATGCCTCAAGCCGCATCGACTGGCGGCGGTCGGCGCGCGGCGACGCGCTTTTCGTGCGCGAAATGGAGTGGGAAAGCGCCCACACGGTGCGCCTGTCAGTCGACATGTCGTCCTCCATGCGTTTTGCCTCTCCGGACGCTCGCGAACCCAAGCGCGACCGCGCCGTGGTCATGGCGCTGGCCCTGTCGGCCATGCTGACCAAAGGCGGCGAACGGGTCGGGCTGATTGGCGGCGAGCGCCCCAAGACCGGTGATGCCGCACTCAACACCATGGCGCTGGAACTGATCACGCGCGACACAGACAAATCTGGCAAACATCGCTGGTCGGACATGACAGCGGTGAAACCGCGCGAGGATGTGATCATCCTGTCCGATTTTCTCTTCGACGAGACAAGCCGCGACCGACTGGTCGAGCAACTGGTCTCGCGCGGTGCACGCGCGCATCTGGTCCAAATCATCGATCCGGTCGAAGAAGCCTTTCCCTTTAAGGGGCGCATGCGCTTTCAGCCGCTCAGCAAGAACAGTTCCGAAATCACGGCTGGGCGCGCCGAAAGCTGGCGGCAACCCTACCAGGCGCTGTTCCGCGCTTTCACCGACGAGCTGCGGCAAATCGCACGCGCGCGCGGCTGGAGCCACACGGTCACGCACACGGACCGCCCCGCCGCCACGCCTTTACTCAGCGTGCATGAAGCGCTGTCGCGCGCGCGGGATCGCTAAATGAGCGCGGTGAGCTTTCTTGCACCCTTGGCACTGCTCGGCCTGCTCGCGCTGCCGGCGCTTTGGTGGCTGTTGCGCGCGACCCCGCCGCAACCGGCAACAACGCCTTTCCCGCCGCTGCGCCTTCTGGAAAAGCTCACCAACGCTGAAGAAACGCCGGTCAAAACACCTTGGTGGCTGTTGGCCCTTCGCCTTCTGCTTTTGACCTTGCTCATTCTCGCCTTTGCAGGCCCAGTCTGGCGGGCGTCGGACCCGATTGCCCTGCCCGGCGCAAACGACACCCCTCTGCTCATCGTCATGCAGAGCGATTGGGCGACGGCATCCGCTTGGGACGTGCGCCAAGACCAGGCGACCCGCCTCATTGAGGCGGCAAGCGCCGAAGGCCGCCCCGTCGCCATAACAGCCTTCCCGCAACCGTTGGCCCTCACCCCTTTGCCCGGTGACCGGGCTGACGCGCTGGCCATGCTCGCCAATATCGCGCCCCAACCCGTAGCGACCGATTCATCCGCTTTGCGCGCTCATATTGAAACGGTGTTGGCCAATCCCGGTTGGCGTGACGCGTCCCTCGTCTGGCTGACAAATGGTTGGGCACCTGATGATGACACCCAAGCATGGCTAACATCGCTTGCGTCCGAGCGGCCGATTGCCCTGGTGTCCGGCCAGACGCCTGATCTGGCGCTAAGCCTGGATGGGGGCGTTGATGGCCCAGCGGCCATCGTGACTGCGGTCACCACCGAAGAACCTGTCGCTGATCCACGTTCCGTCGCGGCGTTGGACGGTTCTGGCCGCCAATTGGCGCTCGTTGCTTTGACTGACGATGATGGCAACCTTCGCAATCGCGTTGCCTTCGACCTGCCGCTTGATTTGCGCAATGATATTGCTCGCATCGCCATCGTCCCTACGCGCCATACCGGCGAGGTCGTTCTGGTTGATGATCGGCTGGAACGCAGGCGCGTTGGCATTGTCGGCGCCGAGCGGCGCGACGAGGCGCAGCCGCTCCTTTCCGGGACAACCTATGTGGAGCGAGCATTGCGTCCGACCGCCGATGTGGTCGTGCCGCGCTCTGGCGACACCAGTGGTGAAATCGATACCATGATCGCCCAAGGCGTCGACGTCATCGTCCTGGTCGATGTCGCCAGCCTCATACCTTCCACCGTGTCGTTGCTCGAGCCGTGGATCGAGGAGGGCGGCGTGTTGATCCGCTTTGCCTCCACCGGCCTCACCCAATCCAACGATGACCTGATCCCCGTGCCACTGCGCGCGGTCGATCGGCAACTCGGCGGCGCGCTCACCTGGGAGGAACCGCAAAGCATCGCGCCCTTCGCCGCAGGCAGCCCGTTTGCTGGCCTTTTCATCCCGCAGGACGTGGCCATCGAACGCCAAGTGCTCAGCGAACCGGGCGCCGCGCTCGCTGCACGAACTTATGCGGAATTGGCTGACTCCACGCCTTTGGTCACGGGCGAGGCGCGCGGAACAGGTCAACTTGTTCTGTTCCACGTCACCGCCGACACAGGTTGGTCCAACCTGCCCCTCTCGGGCCTCTTTGTGGATATGCTTGGACGATTGGTGGAACTCGCGCCCACACGCTCGGACGCTGGGGCAGGCCTAGCGCCAAGCGACGAAAGCCTGCTCGCCCCGCGCACCACGCTTGATGCCTTCGGAACGCTGGGCAGCCCGCCGCAACATGCGGAGCCTTGGACGGCCAGCACCGGTTCATCCGCGCCATCAGTAACCAACCCACCGGGCTTTTACGGCCCGGCGGCGAGCCCGCGCGCGCTCAACCTGTTTGCCGAACCACCCACACTGACCCTTGCCAATGCTGATCTCGCCGCGCAGCTCGGCGCGGAACCACTGGAAATCGGCGCAGATCAATCGATCTCGTTGCGACCGGCTCTTGTTACGCTGGTCGCCCTGCTCGCCCTTGCGGACGCGGTCATCGTACTTGTCCTGTCGGGCGCGTTGGGTGGCCTTGCTGGTTCACGTCGCGCCGGGACGGCTGCCAGCATTGCTGTCCTGGCCGCTGGGCTCGTGTTTTCTGGCCAGCTCGCGCCAACAAGCGCACTTGCACAATCCAACAGCGCCGAGCAGTCGCAGATCAGTCGGATGATTGCTGCCGCGAACTCCACCCGACTTGCCTATGTGGTGACCGGCGATCGTCAGATCGATCAGCGCTCACGCGAGGGCCTTTCCGGTCTGTCGCGTATCCTCACCCAGCGCACCGCGTTTGAACCTGGCGATCCGATGGCCATAGATCCTGCCGACGATGAGCTTGCCTTCTATCCGCTGATCTACTGGCCGATGCCGGAAACGCCGATCGCTGTCTCCGACCGGCTGATCACACGCATCGACGCCTATATGAACAATGGTGGCACGATCCTCTTCGACACCCGTGATGAAGCCTCCAACTTCGCTACCTCCTCGATCAGCGCGCAAACCGCCAATCTGCGCACGCTCCTGGCGGCGCTGGACATTCCGCCCTTGGAGCCGGTGCCCGACGATCATGTGCTCACCAAAAGCTTTTATCTGCTCGACAGCTTTCCCGGTCGCTACGCCACGGGACCGCTTTGGGTGGAAGCGCTGCCAGACGACCCGGCTAATGTCGATCGCCCAGCGCGCGGCGGTGACGGCGTGAGCCCGATCATGATCACCGGCAATGATATGGCGTCGGCTTGGGCGCTCTCCTCGGATGGACGGCCGCTTTATGCCACCTCACCGCCCAATCGGCTGCAACGCGAGTTCGCCTACCGCACGGGCATCAACATCGGCATGTATGTCATGACCGGCAATTACAAGGCCGATCAGGTCCATATCCCAGCGCTGCTGGAACGGCTTGTCCAATGACCGATTGGACGCTGCTTTTCGATCCGCTGGTTCCGGTCTGGCTGATCATCCTCTTTGGTGTGATCGGCATTGTTCTTGTCGGTTTTGCGCTTTGGCGCGGCCGTCCGGGTGCGTTGCTGCGCGCAGCGGCCATGGCCATCATCGTTCTGACCTTGGCCGATCCGTCGCTGCGCTTGGAAGAACGCGACCGACTGCCAACCATTGTCGCGCTGGTCACCGACGAAAGCGCAAGCCAGTCCATCGAGGATCGCAGCGCTATGGCGCAAGGCGCCGCCGACGCGCTGCGCCCGAAACTGGAAGCGCTGGGCGACATCGATGTGCGCACCATCCGTCTCGGCACCGATGCTGAAAGCGGAACGCGGGCGCTTGGCCCGATCCAGGAAGAACTCGCAGACGTGCCCCAGGATCAGATCGGCGGCATCATCCTGCTCACCGATGGACAGATCGCCGACGCGCCTGCGGACGGCGCCTCAACGCCGCTGATCGAGTCCGGCGCTATTCCTGTCCACACACTGTTGACGGGCCATCCTGACGAGGGCGATCGCCGGATAGAGCTGGAGCAAGTGCCGCGCTTTGCCTTGGTCGATCGCCGCGAGGTGGTGCGGTTCACGGTTGTTGAGGAAGGCGTGCCGCTCTCAGCCAATCCGAACCCCACCGTTAATCTGACGATCCTGCGCAACAACGCCATACTCGCCGAGGCGCCAGTTCCGATCGGCGTGACCGTCGACGTACCGGTGCAGGTGGACCGTGCAGGCGACAATCTGTTTGAAATCCGCATCGAGCCCGCCGACAGCGAGCTGACCGCGCTGAACAATCAGGCGGTGTTTTCCGTCGAAGGCGTTCGCGACACGCTGCGCGTTCTGCTCGTTTCCGGTGAGCCACATGCCGGCGAGCGCACCTGGCGCAATCTTCTCAAATCCGATCCTTCGGTGGACCTGGTCCACTTCACCATTTTGCGTCCACCGGAAAAGCAGGACGGGACTCCGATCAGCGAGCTGTCTTTGATCGCGTTTCCAACCCGCGAGTTGTTCGTCGATCGCATCAATGACTTCGATCTGATCATTCTTGATCGTTACCAACGGCGCAGCGTGCTGCCGCTCGTCTATTTTGAGAACATTGCCGACTATGTCCGCCGTGGCGGCGCGCTTTTGGTGGCGGCCGGCCCAGAGTTTGCCGATACCAGCAGCATTGCTTTCACCGCGTTGGCTGACATCCTGCCAGCCTACCCGACCGGCTCCATTGCCGAGGAGCCCTTTCGGCCAAGGGTCACCGACTTGGGCCGCCGCCACCCAATCACGCGCGGCCTGCCAGGGGACGTTTCTGGCGATGTGGCGGGCGATGGTGATGGTGATCCCAGCTGGAGCCGCTGGTTCCGCCTGATCGAAGCCGAAGCCTCCAACGCCAGCACGATTGCCATGCGCGCGCCGACAACCAGTTCCATGCCCGGCGCGCCCTTGTTGGCGCTTGACCGTGTCGAGGAAGGCCGCATCGCCCTTCTTCTGTCCGATCATGTCTGGCTTTGGGCCCGCAATTTTGAGGGCGGCGGTCCGCATGTTCAGCTACTGCGGCGCATGGCGCATTGGCTGATGCGCGAGCCCGATTTGGAAGACGAAACGCTGACCGCACGTACGCAGGGCCAGCGGATGATCGTTGAGCGGCGCACGCTGGGTGAAACCGTCGATCCGCTGCAAATCACCGCCCCGTCTGGTGCGATCACAACGCTGGTACTCACCGATGAAGGCGACGGGCTGTTTCGCGGCAGTCTTCCCGCCGAAGAGATCGGCCTCTGGCGGATCACCGATGGCACACGCACCACCCTCGCCCATGTCGGTCCGCCCAATCCGGTCGAGCTGCAACAGGTGGTCTCGACCCCAGATCGGCTGCAACCGCTGACTGAGGCAAGCAACGGCTCCATCGCGCGCCTGGCGCAAAGCCAAGGCGAGGAGATGGACGTGCCCCGCCTGCGCCTAGTGGGCGAGGCGGCACGCACGTCCGGCAATGGATGGATCGGCGTGCGCCGCACCGATGCTAGTGTCCTGGTTGGTGCACGGCAGCAGCCGCTCTCACTCGGACTTTGGACCCTGCTGCCGGCACTCGCGCTCTGGGGCGCCGCCTGGTGGCGTGAAGGGCGCTAGTCGGCGGCACCACGCACTGCGCCGCTGGGCGATGATGAATGTTCAGGATTCATCGCAATCAGCAGCCGTGATGGGTCCACCGGACCGGGCGTGGTCATCGTGCCAAATGGCACCGTCTTGAAACCGACCGGCGCGTAATACGGCAAGTCGCCCACCAACAGCACGAAGAGTTCTCCGGCATCGAAAGCCTTGGCAACGGACTTGGCGAGCAACGCTTTGCCGATGCCGAGATCACGCTTGTCGGGAAGCACCGCAAGCGGCCCGAGCAACACGCCACGGACCGCGCCGACCATAATCCGTGACATCGAAACCGCACCAATCAATTGGTCACTCTCCTCCGCAATCAGAGAAAGCGGCAGGAGCGGTGCGGCCGTCTCGCGCAATCGAAACGCCGTGCGGGCAAAACGGCCAGGGCCGAAAACTTCGGCCTGCAACGCCTGCACGCGCGCGTCGTCGCTGGCATACATAGGAGAAATGGTGACATGGCTAGGCGCGGCAAACGCACCGACGTTCAATGGGGAATGGGTCACGAAAACGATACTCAGAAGGAAACAGGCTCAAGCGAGCGGAAAGGCGACAGCACATCGCCATAGGGCGTGCGGTGGGCGCACTATCGTCGCGAGCGTCGTCGCTCTGCCTGGAACCGGATCGTTTTCATGGCGTTGCGCTATCACGGTCAAACGGGTGATGCAATCGCTCAAAAGCGGCGTTGTTCGCCATTCGACAACAGTGCGTGTCACATCGGGTCGCTAGGCAGAACGATGCGCGCGCTCTATGTCCTGTCGCAAGGGTATGACCCGACAGGGATTTATGTCCAAACGAAGCCAATTTGCAAAGGAGCGCCCCATGGGCTTGCTGGTAGATGGTGTCTGGCACGACACCTGGTACGACACGAAAAAATCGGGCGGCAAATTCGTCCGCAAGGCCTCCCAGTTCCGCAACTGGATCACTGCCGATGGCAGCGCCGGGCCGACCGGAAAAGGCGGCTTCAAAGCTGAGGCGGGTCGCTACCATCTCTACGTGTCGCTCGCTTGCCCCTGGGCGCACCGCACACTCATCTTCCGCAAGCTTAAAGGCCTGGAAGACATGATCAGCGTCGATGTGGTCTCACCGCTGATGTACGACAAAGGCTGGGTGTTCGACGCCGATCAGCCCGACGCAACGACAGACCGCTTGTTCGGCTCGGACGTGGCCGCCGATATCTATGTGAAGGCCGATCCCAAATACTCAGGCCGCGTCACGGTGCCGATCCTTTGGGACAAGCAGACGAACACCATCGTTTCCAACGAGTCCTCAGAGATCATTCGCATGTTCAACGAGGCCTTTGACGGCATCGGCGCCACCCCGGGTGATTTCTACCCGCAAGCCCTGCGCGAAGAGATCGATGCCATCAACGAGCGCGTCTATCACGCGGTCAACAACGGCGTTTACAAGTCGGGCTTTGCGACGACGCAAGAAGCTTATGAAGAGGCTGTGACTGAACTATTCACCGTTCTTGATGAGCTGGAAGACCGCCTTGGTGCACGTCGCTATCTCGTTGGCGATCAGATCACTGAGGCCGACTGGCGCCTGTTCACCACGCTGGTGCGGTTCGACCCGGTCTATGTCGGCCACTTCAAGTGCAACATCCGCCGCATCGCCGATTATCCAAACCTGCTTGGCTATTTGCGCGAGCTTTACCAAGTGCCGGGCGTCGCCGAGACCGTGAACATGGATCATATCAAGCGGCACTATTACATGAGCCATGAAACCATCAATCCGACCCGCGTCGTGCCGGTTGGACCAGACCTAGACCTGACGGTTGCCCATGGTCGCGACAGCCTAAAAGCTGCGGCGTAAACCTCAGGCCCAATAGGGATCGACATCCTGCCCGGTTTGCCATTCGGTAAGCCGGGCACGCGTGCCTTTCGTCGTGCCCTCTGGCAAGGCATCAGGCGCGAAAAACCCGATCTCGGCAATTTCAAAGGTCGGCGAAACATCGCGTACCTTCTCAACGGCAGCCGTGTGAAAGACGGCGACATGATCGCCCTTCCATTGACGGGTATTGTAGGCCAAGCCGCGCAAGGTCAGGCCACCGGCGACGCGATAACCAGTTTCCTCTTCCAGTTCGCGTCGCACGGCTTGCTCGGCCGTTTCGCGATAATCCACGCCGCCACCGGGCAAATGCCAGCCCGGCGTGTAGCCGTGGCGAACCAGCAGCACCTGGCCTTCCGCATTGAGCGCAATGATCCGCACGCCAAACGTCATGCCTCGTTGCAGAAGCATGATCCGCACCCAAATCCAGCGCGTCAGCCTGCCGAAAAGGCCCCTAGGCTTGTCCAAGTGTCACCCGCTCGAAAGGCTTTTGTTATGTGTGAAGGAAGCGTTGCCGGCCACATGCGTGCCGCGCATGGCTGCCCCGCTTTGCCATCTGTTGTTGGCAGCGGTCAAACGCGTCATAGCCCCTGTCCCGATGATTATGCCTGCGCGGCCGATGGCAGCGCTTCCCCCCACACCTAGGCTTTGGTGATAGAAATGTTTGCTATGTTTTGGAAGGTTCTTTGGTCCGGCCCTTTGAGTGCCCGCCACTCGTCGATGGACTGGTCGCGCCCCGGCAATTACGCCGCCCGCGATACGATGCCGCTCTAAGCGGAACGCAAAGAACGGCCAGGGCGCTAGCGCCCTGCCGTCTGGCCAAGATCACGGCGCAGCGGTTCGACCACAGCCAGGAACTGCGCCATCACCGCCAGGAACAGGAAGAGCACGCTTTTCAGCTTGGCGCTTTCTTCTGGAATATCCTTCCAGGCCACCGTGTCAGGCACGATGGAATCGATGCCGGTGTGCAACGCGTAGAAGGCAAAGCCGCCCAGAAACACCAAGGCAAACACCCGGCAGCGCAGAATTTCCCGCCCGAACATGGCCGCGATGGCCAGCGCCACAACGCCGTAGCCGATCACGATAACGTCGTTCCAGTTGCGGAACATCTCGGTCGCGCCAACGCTGCTCACCTCAATAACGTGACCGCCGCGTTCGTGTAGCATCAGCTGCTCATCAAGCGCCAGGAACGCGCATCCGGCAGCAAGAACCGGCCAGAACAGCGCACCGCTCTTCCAATCCTCAATCCGCAGGTAGAACACCGCCAAGGCAAGTGCGCTGGCCATGGAGAGGAACACCGTGGAAAGCGCGGTAATCGCGCCATCTTCGCCAAAATGGTAGAGCGGCTCATCGCTGGGCGCTGCAACAATCGAGAGCGCGATGTAGGCAATCACGCCAAGGATCGCCAAACCCGCCAAACCAAAGAAGAAACGCGGCGGCGCGAGCTCTTCGTGTGTTTGAGCGTGGGAAAGGTGAGTATGAACGAAAGACATGGTGCGCGTATCCCTTAGGTGAAACCAGTATTCGGCAGAATTGAACCTAACAACGAGCGTCGGGTCTGGCACGACAAACCTGGTTAAAGGGTTAGCGGCGGCTTTTCATTCCACATTTGGCTGGCCTTTCAGGCCTTGCGCGGCGCGCAGGAATGGCCAATGTGCGCGCGCCATGACCTTCCGCATTGCCCACCTTTCCGATTGCCATCTTGGACCGTTGCCGCCGGTGCACCGGCGCGAGCTTCTGTCCAAGCGCGTGCTCGGCTACCTGAATTGGCAGCGCAATCGCGCCAAGGCCTTTGTCGGCGGAACGACCGAGGCGCTGGTCGCCGACCTCAAGGCCCAGTCGCCCGATCATATTGCCGTCACCGGCGACTTGGTGAACATCGCGCTGGAAGCAGAGTTTGAGAATGCCGGCCGTTTTTTGGCGACCCTCGGTTCGCCGGACATCGTGACTGCGATACCCGGCAATCACGACGCTTATGTTCCTGGCGCCCTGGATCGCTTCAATCTGCATTGCGCGCCATTTTTGGAATCCGACATGCCCGGGCCCCTGCTCTACCCGGTGCTGCGTCAACGCGGGCCGGTGCAGATTATCGGCCTATCGACGGCGACGGCGACCGAGCCATTTCTCGCCACGGGCGCGGTGGATCGAAACCAGCGCACGCGCATGGCAGCGGCGCTTGATGGCTCAAAGGACAAATTTCGGCTGGTCCTTATCCACCACCCGCCGTTTGACAGAGCCGGGCCGTGGCATAAGCGGCTGATCGACGCGAAAAGGGTGCGCGCGATTTGGCAAGATCACGGCGCCGACCTCATCCTGCACGGTCATACCCATTTGCCGACGCGGCGCACTGTCCAGGGCCCGGCCGGACCGATCCCGGTATTCGGCGTATCCTCGGCAGCCCAGAGCATCGGTGGGCACAAACCTGCGGCCAGCTACACACTGTTCGACATTGACGAGAGCGAGCAAGGCTGGAAGGTCTCCGCCACACGACGGGGTTATCCAGCCGATGGCGGACCGATCACCGAACTATCGACCGAAAGCTTTGCCGCCTTGCGGGCCTAGCCAGGAGGGCCCGCCTGAAGCCAAGCGTAGGTGAACAGCGCTGTGGCCGAGCAAACACCGCCAAGCACGAACCACCAGAACCCAACCCAAAACCGTGATTTCTGAGGTGGCGACGCCGCAACCGGTGTCGAAACGGCGGGCGTGGTTGCGGGCGCAGGCGCGGCAGTCGGGCTGGGAGTTCGAGCAACCGGGGACTGAGATGTGGCTCCGGCCAGCCCTTCGCGTTGCACGATCCGTTCGGCGACGTAATCAGCCACGCTGTCGGCCATCGCCTCGCGCTTCGAACTCTCGGCAATCACGTCGGGGCCGTCGCGGTCTTGCCGCACCAGCCGGTAATCCAGCGTCTCAGGGTGCAGATCGACAAAGCTCTGCGCATCGATCGTCAAGCGCTCGCCATTCTGTGCTGGCACAAATGCAAAGCGATCGCCTTCGCCGGCGGGCAACTCGTCGGCCATGGCGCGCAGATCATCGGCCAAAGCTTCCAGGCGCCCGTCACGCGCGGCCATGGCATCACGGGCACGGGCCTGCTCGCGTGCGCGAACCCGTTGTAGCGCATCGGCCAATCGACCGGCGCGGCTCACCATGGGCACAACATTGGAACCATCCTCACTCATGGGACGACCCTAGCAGATCGGCTGTGTAGCGGGCAATCATGCCCTCTTCATCGGTTGGCACGACCAGCACGCGGATCGACGAACCTTCAGCCGCGATGTCGTGCGCATTGGCGGTGTTGGCGTCCTCATCCAAGGCCAGGCCAAGCCATTCAAAACCCGAACACACACGCTCGCGGATCGGCGCGGCGTTCTCACCGATACCACCGGTGAAAACCAGGGCATCCAGACCGCCAAGCACGGCCGTCATACCGCCGATTTCGCGCTGAATGCGGAAGACGAAATAGTCGAGCGCCTCTTTGGCATGGGGATCATCGCTGGCAAGCAACACGCGCATATCATTGGTCAGACCCGACATACCCTTCAGGCCCGACTCCTTGTAGAGCAGCGTTGCAATCGCATCGCCATCCATGCCGTGTTCCTGCATCAGGTAGAGCAGGACACCAGGATCGATTTGCCCGCAGCGCGTGCCCATGGGCAGGCCATCGAGCGGCGAAAACCCCATCGTCGAGCCGACGCTTTGTCCGGCTTTGAGCGCACACATCGACGCGCCATTGCCGAGATGGGCGATGATCACCCGGCCAGCCGTCAGTGCCGGATCAAGCGTGCTCGACACGTAATCATAAGACAGCCCGTGGAAACCATAGCGCCGCACACCCTCAGCATAGAAACGATGTGGCAGCGCGAACGTGTCATTCACAAACGGATGAGTGCGGTGAAACGCAGTATCGAAACAGGCCACCTGCAAGGCCTTTGGAAAGGCCGCTTTCGCCTGCTCAACACCCGCCAAATTGTGTGGCTGATGCAACGGCGCCAAAGGCGAAAGCTTTGCCAGGTCGGCAATTGCATCCTCGGTCAGCACCACAGGCGCAGCGTGATCCATCCCGCCGTGAACCACCCGGTGGCCGACGGCAACAACCTCATCAAAGTCGGACTGCTGCTCACACCAAGTGAGCACCGCAGCAAAGGCGCTCGCCAGGTCGCCGGGCTGGTCCAGCGTCAAGTTCTTGCGCGCTCCGTCGGCGCTGGTGATGGCCACCTCGCCCGGCGCCCCGCCACGGTCGAATGCGCCGGTGTAGCGCCGTTCTGGCGCGTCGTCGGTAAGAGCAAACAGGCTGAACTTGAGGCTCGATGAACCGGCGTTCAGCGTCAGCAACGCGTCGCTCATCGCCCGTTACTCGGTTTCGTTGAAGAGGCGCGCATTGACCGGTTTGCGCGTGCGCAACCAAGCCCCGTAGAGCACCGCGAGCGCACAGGACGCGAGCCGTGCCTTGTCATCATCGGCCCGGCTGGTGAGGATCACCGGCACGCTCGCCCCAACCAAGAGCCCTGCAGCTTCGGCATGCGCCAAAAAGGTCAACTCCTTGGCGAGCATATTGCCCGCTTCAAGGTTGGGCGCGACCAGCACATTGGCGTGCCCGGCCACCAAGCCGCCAATGCCTTTGGTGCGCGCCGCGCCAACATCCACCGCATTGTCCATTGCAAGCGGCCCATCGACGATGCCGCCCTTGATCTGACCGCGATCAGCCATCTTGGAAAGCACCGCCGCATCCAACGTGGACGGAATGGCAGGGTTCACCGTTTCGACGGCGGAGAGAATGCCGACCTTCGGCGTTTCGATCCCGATCGCGAGCGCAATATCGATCGCGTTCTGGACGATATCGACCTTGGTTTTGAGGTCCGGCGTGATGTTGATCGCCGCATCGGTGATGATGATCGGCTGCGGACGACCGGGAACATCCATCACAAACACATGGCTGATCCGCTTGCCGGTGCGCAGCCCGCCATCGGCTTTCACCACATGTTTGAGCAGCCCGTCGGTATGCAGATGACCCTTCATAACCGCGTTCACGCGGCCCTCATGCACCAACGACACCGCGCAGGCCGCAGAGGCTGGCTCATCCTCAATATCGATGAGTTCCAGATCCTCGATTGATACTCCAAGGGTCGCGGCCGCCTGTTCGATGCGCGTTTTCGACCCCACCAAAATGGGCTTGATCAGCCCCTCGTCACGCGCCAACAGCGCACCGCCGAGAGAATTGGGGTCGTCCGGCGCGACGACGGCGACCGGCAGAGGATCCAGGCTCTGCGCCAGTTCCAGCATGGCGTCGAAGTGGCGGTGCTTCTGCACCTGAAGGTCCGGCACCTCGATATCATTGAGATAGACCGGTGCCTCTGGCGCCTGGATTTGCGCTTCGCCTTCCACCAGCACAACGCCATCAGGTCCCTTGACGCGCGTAACCAGTGTCACACGGCGATCCTCGGACAGCTCTGCCACGGTCACTTTGACCGTCAACTCATCCCCAACCCGGGCCCGACCGGAGAAAGTCAGCGTCTGCGACAGGTACAGACTGCCCGGCCCCGGCAGATGATTGCCCAAAACCGAAGAGATGAGCGATGCAAGCCACATGCCTGGCGCGATCGGCGCATCGTCAACGCCGTCGCCGGTTGTATCGGTGGACGGCAAATGGATCGGGTTCAAATTGCCCGAAGCGTGGGCGAAGACGATCAGATCATTGGCCGTGCAAAGCCGCACAACCGAGGCGCTTTGCCCGACGCGCAGTTGATCAAAGGGCGTGTTGGCAAGACTGCCTGAGGTATCGGAGGGGGAGAGATTCATGACGGATTCCGTTTCAACTCCCCGTTCCTAACGCAATCAACGTGACGTCGCCATGTCGGACAAACGCTCAATTCTGGTGTGCGGACACGCCCAAATAGGTCGCCAAGGCAGGATGCGGCGGATCGGTTAGCATCGCTTCGGTGTCGCCAAGCGCTGCGATCCCTCCGTCAGCGACGAAAGCCAGCCGAGAACACAGTCCGCGCAGCTCGGTTGGTGCGTGCGAAACCGTCAACATCGTCAGCCCACGATCTTTCTGCATGGCGCTGAGCAACGTGGTGAAATCAGCACGCATGGACGGGCCGAGCGCCGCAAAAGGTTCATCGAGCAGAAGGATGGGCTTGTCGCGCACCAACGCCCGCGCCAATGCAACCCGTTGGGCTTCCCCGCCGGAAAGGCCGGACGGCCGCCGGTCTTCAAAGCCATCAAGCCCGACCTGACGCAGCGCATCTTTGACCTTTCCCATGGCCGCGCCTGCACGGCGAAAACCAGGCGCGATGCCAAGCCCTACATTGGTGGCCACATCCAGATGATCGAACAAATTGTTGGACTGAAACACCATCGATATGGGGCGGGCCGCGGGCGTACTGGTGCTGTGATCCTGCCCCGCCAAGCGAATGAGCCCGCCATCCAGATCGACAAATCCGGCGATCATTTGCAGCAGCGTTGACTTACCCGCACCGCTGGCACCGATGACGCCAAGGCTCTCGCCTTCGCCGACGTTCAGATCGAAGCGAAACACGCCTTCCTCCGAAAACCGTTTGGTGGCACCGGAAAGCTCGATCATCCCAAAACCCTATGCGTACGCTCAGCAAGCGCGATGAGCACAAAAACGAAAACCCCAAGCAGCAGTGCAACGCCTGCTGCATCATCGGTGCGATAGCTGCCCATCAGGTTGAGGATCAGAACCGGCAGCGTCACCAAATCATAGGCCCCAAACAAAGCGGCCGCTCCCAGATCGCCGACCGAAAGCACCAGCGCGAAAGCAAGCGCAACCGCAAACGGGCGTGCCAAAACCGGCGCATCCACACGGGCAAAACGATGCAGACCTGTCATGCCGAGGCTGGCCGAAAGGGCGCCATAGCGCCGTTCGGAGGCCTGAAAGGCCGGACTCATGATGCGCAGGACAAAGGGCAGCGCCATCAAGGCGTTGACCAAAACAACCAGGCACCCAGCGATGAAGGTCGGCGCCGGCCAACCACGCATCGCCAAAAACCATCCGGCGCCCAGGACAAGCGGCGGCACCGCCAACACCGCCGATCCAACCATGCCATACCCGGTCTCATAGAGGCGCAGCGCCGTGCTTCGGGGCTGAAATCCGCGCTCGCGCGCCACAAGCAGCGCGTAGCTGGCGCCTGTCGCCAAGATTGCCGCGACCGTTGCGATGGCCAAACTGGTTCCGACGGCCGACCAGAGCCGCGCCATGCCGAAAAGCCGCCCCCATTCGGCAATTAACCCACCGACCACAAGAGCCACAAGCGGGAGGACCAAAAAGAGAAGTGCCAAGCCTAAGATTGCACGACCCCAGAGCGGCAAGGGTCTTGCCCGTGCTTCACTGGTCGGCAGCGCCCCAGCTCTATCCTCAGGTGCGCCGCCAAGTCTGGTCAAAAACAGAAGCACGGCGCCGGCCAAGGTCAGCTGAACCATCGTGTAGAGCGCGGCCAGACCCGGATCAAAGTCAAAGCGTAGCGCCTGATAGATCGCAACCTCAAAGGTTGAGGACGATGGTCCGCCACCCAACGTCAGAACGAGCGTGAAGGAGCCAATGCAGAGCATCATGATGAGACCGGCAACGCCCGGCAGATGCGCACGAAGCAAAGGCCATTCGAGACGGAAGAACCGGTTCCAGCCCTCCAATCCAAGCTGATCGGCGAGGCGAAAGGTCGTGGCCGGTTGCCGCTCCAAATGCGTCAGCATCAGGCGTGCGGCCAGCGGCAAGTTGAAGAACACGTGCGCCAGAAGAACGCCCTGCAGGCCAAAAACATCCAGCCGAACGTCGAAGCCGGCCTGTTGCAGCATCCAGGAGACAAGCCCATTGCGGCCCCACACATCCAATAGGCCGAACACCGCGACCAAGGGCGGCAAGGCCAGCGGGAGAGCCAGCAGGCGCACCAACGCCGCCCGCCCAAAAAACCGCTGGTGGCGATGCATCACGACGACCAACGGGAGTGCGCCAAGCACCGAGAGCGTCACCGACAAGGTCGACTGCAGCAAGGTGAAACCAAGCAGCGAGCGCGTGTAGGGACTGGTGAGGCGATCCACCGGAAGGCCGGACCCGCCCGCCATGACGAGCATGACGAGCGCCAGCGCGATGAACGCGCCAAATCCGGCCACAACAATGACCCCTGGCAGGGCGCTGGCGCGCATCGACCTGTTCCCTGGTGGTGCTGCTAGCGGCTCATCGCGTCGAGCCATTCATCGACCCAACCGGCACGCTGCTCGGCGATCGTCTCGGCATCGATGGAAAGCACCTGTGTTGGCTCAACAAGACGGTCAAACACGGCCGGCAGAGGGTCGGACGGCTCACGCACCGGCATCATCCAATGATTGACCGGCATCACCGCCTGCGCTTCGGCCGAAATCATGAAATCGAGGAACTGACGGGCGAGATCGAGCTCCGGCGAATCCTTGATCGCGGCACCGACCTCGATCTGGATGTAATGACCCTCGTCAAATGCAAGTGCCTGATAACGCTCCTCTTCTTCGACCAGCATGTGATAGGCGGCAGAGGTGGTGTAGCTGAGCACCATCGGCGTTTCGCCAGAGGTGAACAGACTATAGGCCTCGCTCCAACCCGGCGTCACAGTAAGGATTCGGTCGGAAAGCTCAGCCCATTTTTCGTTGGCCTCATCGCCGTAAACGGCCTTCATCCAGAGCACCATGCCAAGCCCCGGGGTAGAGGTGCGTGGGTCCTGAATGACCAGCGGTTGGTCGGAGGGGCCATCGATCAATTCTGCCAAGCTCGACGGCGGGTTCTCAACCGCTTCCGCATCGTACATCACGGCAAAATAGCCAAAATCGAACGGCACGAACGTGTCGTCGGTCCAATCGACGGGCATCTGCAAAACCGACAGATCAGCCTCATGCGGCGCCAGCAACCCGGTTTGCTTGGCGGCCACGATCAGGTTCTGATCAAGCCCTAAAACAAGATCGGCGTCCGTCGAGTCACCTTCAAAACGCAGGCGGCTAAGCACCGCCACACCATCGCCGGGCGCGACCCATTCGATGGTGCAATCGCACTGCGCCTCGAACATCTCCTGCCAGACCGGGCCAAGGCCCCAATCGGCGACGAAACTGTCATAGGTGTAGATGGTCAGCGTGCGGTCTTGAGCGCTCGCTGCGGTGGGCAGCGCTATCGCGGTTGCGAGAGCGGCACAGGCTGTGAACTGGGTAAGGCGATTGGCCATAGGTAAGGTCTCCACGTCAAAAGAGCGGAACACCAAACGGATGACAGATGTTGAGATAGCGCTTTGCCGAGACGGCAAGACGCTGGCCCAAATCCCTCCGCCGGCATGATCCGGATCAGGTTCTACGGGTTCGCGTCAGCATCTCAGCCCTCGTCAAAGGGCACCCCGGTGAGCAAGAGGAGACATAGGCCGAGGCAGTGACCCTGTCCAGTAGGTGTCACGCCACTTGGGCGCTTGCGTCGCACCTTGCGCTGGTCCATTGGGTGGCGCCGATGACCCAAGACTCGACTCATTTTGCCGTGCTGCTGGCAGGACCAGTGACGCCCACCACGCGCCTGCGCCATCAGGTGGAAGGTGCGCGAACGATTGCCGCTGATGGCGGCATTGCCCACGCCAAAACCCTCGGCCTGACGCCAGAACTCTGGGTGGGAGATTTTGACTCGTCGTCGAACGGGGATGGCGATGCCTATCCCGACATCACACGCCAGGCCTTTCCAGCCGCCAAATCGATCACCGATGGGGCGCTGGCGATCCGAGAGGCGATCAAGCGCGGCGCCACCGCCATCACGATTGTCGGCGCTTTTGGTGGGCGCACCGACCATACCTTTGCGATCATGGCCGATGCCTGTGCGCGGGCCAAAGAGGGACTGTCGGTTCTGCTCAGCAATGGCGAGGAAGAGGCCACGCCGCTGTCACCCGAGCCACAGACCTTCGACTATTCGAGCGGCACAGTGTTCAGCGTGCTGGCTTTTTCTGGCCTGGAAGGACTGACCCTGGAGGGCGCGGTTTGGCCGCTCGACGCGATCACGATGCCATTCGGCGACACGCTGACGATTTCCAACGAGGTCGATGGCCGGCTGACAGCCACCTTGAACAAAGGAACCGCGCTGCTGATCGCGCGGCTGGCAAACCAAAACGATTAGGGCAAGGCCCGCGCCGCTTCGACCAGCGTTGGCGAGCCGTCCGATGCCCGGCGCACGAGCGTCGGCTTGAGCACGGCATCGAACTGGGCCGGATCGGCCCCCTCCATCACCCGAAACAAAATATCGACAAGCTGTTGGCCGATGTCACGAGTCGGCTGGCTCATTGTGGTCAGTGGCGGGGCCGTGTAGGCGCCGAGCGGCACCCCATCATAACCGGTGATCGAAACATCCCGCCCCACATGATAGCCGCGGGCGCTCACCGCCTGAATGGCGCCTATCGCCACTACATCGGCTGGGCAAACGACGGCCGTCGGCCGGTGCGAGTTGCCGCCGTCAAACAAAGTGGCGATGGCGCTTTGCCCTCCGGCGGAGGTGTGCGGCACCCGCACCATCGCTACCTGTTGCTCGGGCAATCGGTTGCGTAAAACGCCTTGCTCGAAACCAGCGCGGCGCAGGCGTGCAAAAGTCGCCACCTCCTCCAGATCGACATAGGCAAACCGCTGGTGACCGAGCGCCACCAAATGATCGACCATGCCGGCGATGCCGGCCTCATTGTCCATGTCCAGATGCGGATAGGGCACATCACTGGATGCGCGGCCATAAACGACAAACGGTACGTTTAACTCGCGCAGCAGACTAATGCGCGGATCATCATCGCGTGAGTTTGTGACGATGAACCCTGCGCATTTGCGCGCGGCGATCAGCCGTCGATAAACCTCGATCTCGTCTTCATCATCACGAATCGTCGCAACCAAAAGATCGTGGTCGCGCGCCGATAGTGCCGAGGCGAGCGCGTCGAGAAAATCGGAAAGAAACGGATCGTTCGACTGGCGGCTGTTCACCGGCAGCACAAAAGCCACTGTCTCCACGCGACCACGTGCAAGCTGGCGGGCACGCGAGGAGGGTTGATAATTGAGTTCGCTGGCAAGCTTCAGGATGCGCGTACGCGTCGCTTCCGCAATATCGGTATAGCCGTTCAGGGCGCGCGACACTGTTGCCGGCGCCACGCCCGCGCGTTCGGCCAGATCATTGATATTGATGCCAATCCGGCGACGTTTCAAACGCCTCGGACCGGTGTTCGGTGACTTGGTCACGCGTTTCCCCCGGTAGTGACCTTCACGGCCATCTTCAACGCAGCCGCCGGTGGAGACCTAGCGAAAGCGGTTTCGCTCAGCCTGCCCCATCCAAGGGCCGCCGCGCAAGGGCCAAGATCGTCGTCAAGGAAAAAGAACCGGGATGAGAGCACGCTGCCAAAGGCCGTGCGCCGCACGTTTGGCTTACGTCGGCTGCGGTATGGCAGGCAGGCCGCGGCGTGACAACTGGACAAAACGGCTACCCATCGCGACCAGCGAAACCAGGCTGGTTACCAGGATCGCCTGATAGAGACCGACCGCCCCGCCATCGAGCCGCAACGCCAGCAGCCAGGCCAGCGGCAACATGACGAACCAGTAGCTGACCATATGGAGCAGGGTGGGGACCCAGGTATCGCCGCGCCCACGGCAGGCATGATTGAGAACGGTCTGGCCACCATCGGCGAGCAACGCCATCACCATCCAAATCATGACTGGAAGCGAGGCGGCGATCACCACTTGATCGGTGGTGAGAAGACCGACGAAGAAGGTTGGAACGATCAAAAACACCAGGCTGATCGCCGCCGAACAGACAAGCGACAGACCAAAGCCCGCCCAACCGGCCTGGGCCATGCCGCGCGCGTCCTGGCGGCCCCAAGCATTGCCGACCCGCACCTGCGTTGCGCCAGCGATGCCGAACGAGATCATGAAGGTGAGCGCGAAAAGCTGGAACAGAACGCCCATGGCTGCGAGCCCGATCACGCCGAGCAAGCCGGCAATCACCGTGATACCGGCAAAGGCCGCTGCTTCCAGACCGTAGGACGCACCGGCGGCATAGCCGAGCCGCCTTTGTTCGATGCCCGATGGCGGGGCATCATCTTTTTTCGCGCCAAAGCCGAACGTCTGCCGCCCAGGCAGGAGGAACCGAACATAGCCGGCCAGGCCGAAGCCGAGACACGCCGAGGTGATGACGGTGGCCAGCGCACACCCCCAGGCGCCCATGGCCGGGATCGGTCCAGCGCCAAAGACGAAGAGAATGCTCAGGCCTAGGTTCAAACCATTGGCGAGCAACACGGCGATGGTCGCGTGAAACGGTTTTTCCAACGCTTCCAAGAGCATGGCAGAAACCAAAAAAAGCCCGACAAAGGGCAAGCTAAACGCCAGCAAGGCCGTCACCGCGCCGCCGCCGCGTGCTAGATCAGGTTCTTGGCCCATAGCCTCAAAAAACCAAGGCGCGATTTGCCAGAACAGCGCGGCGCCAAGGCCGATAACGATGGAAAAGATGAGACCCCGGCGCCAGATCAAAGCTGCCAAATGCGCCCTGCCCTCGCCAATCGAGCGGGCGGTTAGCACCGGTACACCCAGTTGCAAGCCGGCCATCACTGCGACCATGCTGTCGATGATCGCGTAGCCGAGAACGTAATAGGCAAGTTCCTGCGCCCCAGCCCGGCCAACCACGACGACGTCAAGCGTGGTCATCATCAGCACGCCGACGCGCGAGAGGATCACTGGCCAGGCAAGCACCAGCGTACGCCGCACATGCCAGCGCAGCGTATTGGGCGTTTGGGTCAGTGGGAGCGGCGCATCAGACACTCATCGTGCCGCTGTGCGCGTATCATCACGCATTGGCCAGCCATTTGTCATAGTCGGACACCAGCAAATGATTGGGCTCCACATCGTCCTCGATGTGGGCAAAGCGTGGGATATCTTCCTGAAAGATGTTGTCGGTCTCATCATCGTTGACGGTGGAGACTTCGCCGATCAGCACATCGCCACCCTCGCCCCAGAAGGCATGCCAAACGCCCGGCAAAAGCGTCACACTCTCGCCCGGATCAAGCTTCAAGAGGCCCCCGGCTTGCAAGGTGCGCAACTCGCCATCGACAGGAACCGTGACCGGTTCGGTCGGATGGCATGAGCCGTCCTCCGCAGAGGTGAAAAGCTCAAGCACCAGCTTCCCGCCACCGCGGTTGATGATGTCCTCAGCCTTGATGACATGCTTGTGCATGGGCGCCAGCTGATCCTTCTTCGAGATCATGATTTTCTCGGCATAGACCATGCCACCGCCGGCCTGCAGATCCGACAAAAGGCCGTTTCGCACGGTGAACAGGAACAGACCGGTCGAACCGAAATCGCCCTTGCCATAGTCGGTAATGTCCCAACCCATGCGCCGGTCGATGATCATGCTGCCGCCGGGTGCACGGCCATGCGCGATCAGTTCGTCCGGCGACCAATAGGCAAAGGGCGGCAGACAATAGGAAAAGGATTTGAAGAAGGCATCGCCCTCTTCAAGAATGGCGTTTACCTGCGAGCGCTTCATGGCATTGGTCCTGACGCTGAAGATCCCGAGGGATCAGTCCAAACGGAGCTGCCTGTTTAGACCGATAGCATCAGCGGTCAATGATCTGCGCGCTGGGAAACGGTCCAATCGTGCAATCAATGCAGGCTGAGTTCGCCGTCCACCTTGCGCCAAAGGCCTGGCTTGATCAGCTTATTGTGGGCGTATTGCACCGAGTGCAGCGGCCCATCCAGCTTATCGCGCCAGAAATCCAAAAAACTAAATAAGCGCGGAAATTTCGGGGCCAGATCATAGTCCTGCCAAATGAAGGTCTGCAGGACGCTGGGATGATCAGGCATGCGATAGAGTATGTTTGCTGTTGTCAGGCCATAGCCCTTCAGCATCAGCTCCATTTCGCTCAGGCCACCTTCATGCCCGGCATCGCCGCGCGGTCCGTCGGCACCTTGATCCGTCATCATCACAGTTACCTCCATACTGGCCTATCGCCATCATGGAAGCGTCTGCCTCTAAGGTTAACAAGTGCTGAACGCGACCTAAGCGTGGGTGTGTTTTGTCTCAATTTGCCAATATGTTAGCAGCCGAACCAGGTGAGTGATAATGCCAGCCGTTGGACGCTAGACGCCAACGATAGAACGGCGATGCTGCACGCGATAGGCCCGCGGCGTCGTCGCATGGTAGCGCTTAAAGAGCGCATAAAAATGGCTGAGATTGTCCAGCCCAACTTCCATTGCGATGGCAATGATCGGCTCATCCGTGGTGGCCAAAAGACGGGCTGCCATCGCCATGCGCGCCGCCGCAACAAGCTGCGAGGGCGTCTTGCCGGTGTGGCGGACGCAGACCCGAGACACATGCGAGGGATTAAGGCCGCTGACGGCAACAAATCCGGCGACACCCGCGCGCAAGACGTCGGTTTGCCTCAGCGCGCGGCAGGACTCGGTAAGCCAAACCGGCCCCTGATCAGCGCCGTCCGGCAATGGATCCGGATGGGTCAAAAGCGAGAATGCTGAAAGTAGAAAGGCGTCAAGCGCGAACTGGCTGCGCCCAGCCTGTTCCAACTGGCCCGCCAACGCAGTGAGCTTGCGATGATCGGCACCATTGAGGTCGTGAGAGGTTGACCGGTCCTCTGACCAGGCGCCAACCTGTGCCAGCGTTTCGCCATATCGACTTTGAAGATGCACCACCGTTTCCGGCCAGAAGGCGATGTTTGTGATCGTCGCGGCGCCATCCCTGGGACGCAAGCTATGGACAGTTTCCGGACGAATGAAACAGAGCGCCCCTTCCGCCAGCGGCTCCTCGTTGTCAAAGGCTCGATGGGCAACCCGTCCGCGCTCGACCCAAAACATCTCAAAAAAGTCGTGCCGATGCTCGCGCGCCTTGGCGCCCGGCACGAGACGGGTACGTGCGAAGTGAAACCGCTCGTCCGGCTCTAGGTAATCGCTCAGATGCAGCGTGATGGCACTCAATAGTCAAAATACCATAAGAAAATGGATAGATAATGCAAGATAGATCATTCAATAGGAGACATCGTCAAGGCTAGCACCCACCCTCAAGGAATGCCGCAAGCCATGCTGCAAACAGTCTCTGATCTGTCATTTTCGCCGGTCGAAACAGAGAACCCGCGTACCCTGACGCGTGATCACATCGCCCACTACAACCGCGAGGGTTTCATCACCGGGCTGACTGCCTTTGACGAAGCTGGCGCCACACAAAACCGCGCCTACTTTTACTCGCTTTTGGAACAAGCCGGACCGGAGGGCGGCTATGCCATCAATTGCTTTCAGGCACGTCTGAAAGGCGTTTGGGACCTGTGCACCAACCCAACAATCCTCAACCATGTCGAAGACATTGTCGGCCCCAACATCATCTGCTGGGCCTCGCACTTTTTCGCCAAACTGCCCGGCGATCCCAAAACGGTGCCGTGGCATCAGGACGCCAGCTTCTGGCATCTCGCTCCGGCGCGCACCGTGACCGTGTGGCTCGCGATCGATGACGCCGATGTGGACAATGCGGCGATGCGGTTCATCCCGCGCACCCACGATAAGGGCGAGTTGCAATGGCAGGCTGCCGGCGATGGCAACGTTCTCGACAAGGAACTTGTTGGCGCGCAGGAGCTTGGGAAGCCGTTCTCCAACACTTTAAAAGCCGGACAGTTTTCGCTTCACGCCGACATGCTGGCGCACGGCTCGCTGCCCAACACGTCGGAGCGTCGCCGCTGCGGCCTCACGATTCGCTACTGCCCACCGGAAGTCACCATCACCGACGCGCAATGGGAAACCGGGATTGAAGCCATCCTCTGCCGTGGCGAAGACCCAACCGGCCGTTGGCGCCACCACCCGCGCCCATCATCGGACCGGTTTTCGCCAAAAGAGGGGCCACGCAATGTCGGCGGGAACTAGCGCCTTAGACGCGCGAGAGGACCAAGCCGCCGAGCACCATGAAGACAGCTAGAATTCGCGTCAGCGATATCTCGCGCGCTGCAAGCCCAAACGCGCCGATGGCATCCATAACCAGCGCCGCCATGAGCTGTCCGAAGACCGCCGCCGCCACGACGGTTAGGACGCCCACCTTTGGCACGCTCCACAGAGCGGCCAGAACATAAACGGTGCCGAGAATGCCGCCGACCCAGACCCAAGCCGGTAAACCAGAAAGGCCTGCGAGATCAGGTCCGCTGCTGCGCACCGTTAGGCTGATCCCCCAAGCCGCAAGGAGCGCGAGAAAGCCGACAAAGAAGGAAATACAGGCGGTGAGAATCGGATCGGAAAGCCCACGGCTTAATGTGGCGTTGATCGGCGCTTGCACAGAAATGGCCACGCCACCGGCGATCATCGCAAGGATGGCGACAATCAACAGGGCGGGAGACGGGTCGGTGGACATGGCGCATTCCTTTGCGGATCACAGCGCCTTTGCCTCGCGCGGGAAGCCAAATGCGCACTGTCGGACCCAACGAACGATCGGGTCTTGCATACGCATTCAAGATGCGCGAACGATTCACCGCACCAAAACCGGGATTTCTCTGTCATGCAACTGAAATGGTACGGCCACGCCGCCTTCCGCATCACCGCCGAGGATGGAACCTCCATCATCACCGATCCCTATACGCCGGAGGGTGTCGGCTACCGACCGATCAAGGAAACCGCCGATCTGGTCATCATCTCATCCGATGATGATGACGCTCACTGCCGCGCCGATCTCATCCCTGGCAAACCGGCGGTCATCAACGCCCTCGACACCGCGCTTGACGGTGGAAGCGCAACGGCGGCAGGCGTCACCGTCAATGCCATCGAAGCGGCCGAATGGGTCAACCATCCTCGGGGCATACCAGGCCAAAACGGCATGTACCGTTTCGAGGTCGATGGCATCAAAATCGCCCATATGGGCGACGTTGGAAATCCACTGACGGATGCGCAGATGGCCTTCTTTGAAGATGTCGATGTGCTGCTGGCGCTGGCTGGCGGCTATTTGACGATTGAGCTGCCGGACCTGGATGTGCTCATCAAAAAAGTGCGCCCAAAGATCATCGTGCCGATGCACTTTCGCACCCTCACCTACAAGCCGCGCAACACCATGTGGATCGAGAGCTTCCTCGCCTACTTTGACGACGCAAAAGTCGACTTTGCCTTTGAACATGTCGTCGATATTACCAAGTCCAACATCCCCGATGAAACCCGCGTCTTGGTGATGGATTACGTCCACTAGCCACGGTAGTGGTGGGCAGCGATGCTGACAGCCACCCTCTCCTTTTTGCTTGCCGCTTTGGCCCTCACCGGCAGCCCTGGCCCCAACACGCTGAGCATGGCCGCCGTTGGCGCGTCGTTCGGGCGTTTGCGGGGCCTGGAATACATGGCCGGCCTTAACCTCGGGATGGTTGCGGTGATCGCTTTGGTTGGCACGGGCTTCGCTGGCATTGTGCTGGCCGTGCCCGGCATTGCGCCCGTCGTGACCGCGCTGGCCGCAGCCTATTTCCTTTATCTTGCCTATCGCATCGCGACGGCTCCGCCGCTGAATCAACCCGCTGAAGACAACACCAAGGTCAATGAAGAAACGGCGCCGCGTTGGTATGAAGGGTTCGGCCTTTCGTTGGTCAATCCCAAGGCCTATGCGGCCATGGCGGCGCTCTTTTCCGGTCATGTGCTCGTCGAAGGCAGCCAGCTTACCGACAGCCTTTGGAAAGCCGGCCTGCTGATCTTGACGATCTGTGTAGTCAACACGGCCTGGCTTTTTGCCGGTGCTGCGATGACAAGTGCCCTGCAAAATCCGCGAACATCGCGCATCGTCAACATCGCATTCGCCATTCTTCTATTGCTTTCTGTGGCTTACGCGACACTCAGCTAACGCCGACCAGCCTGTACAATTTACCCAACGGCAGCACAAAAAACGTGCACCCTTGCATTCGTATTCATTCTGGACTTATGCTTGCTGAAAAATAGCTTCGTAAGAAGAGCGCGAGCCTGGTCTGCAACGACCATCGAAAAGGCTTTCGCCGGTTCCATGAATCAGGTTCCAAGGGAGGAAACCATGAACCATTTGAAAGCCAGCCTGCTTGCTGGCACGGCCTTCGCCGTTGCTCTGACTGGCGTTGTCGCCGCCCAAGAGGTCGCGCGCGAAGACACGGTCATCTTTGACATTGACCGCACGATCCGCGACCCGGAAAACTTCAATCCCTTCACGCCTGGCGTGAAACGCCAGCATGGTGCCCACCAGACGATGTGGGAGCCGCTTTTCATCTTGAACTATGAGTCCGGTGAAATCGAACCGTGGCTCGCCACAGGCTTCTCATCCAACGAAGCCCAAGACGAGTGGACGGTCACCCTGCGCGACGGCGTTAGCTGGTCCGATGGCGAGGCGTTCAACGCCGATGATGTGGTGTTCACCGTGCAGATGGCGCTCGACAATGAGGGCCTGTCGGAACGCGAGCCGGCAACGATCCGCGCTCAGGTCGCAAGCATCGAAAAGGTCGACGATCTGACGGTGCGCTTCACACTGAACAATGCCAATCCGCGCTTCATTTTGGAGAATTTTTCCAACCGCATCTTTGGCTCGTTCCTGATCATGCCCGAACATGTTTGGGCCGGCGAAGACCCGGCAACCTTCGCCTTCAACCCACCAATCGGCACAGGGCCTTACACGCTGGATTCCATTGCCACCAACCGCGCGATCTGGGATCGCAATGATGATTGGTGGGGCGCACAAGCCGGTTTTGAAGACCTGCCAGAGCCGCTGCGCGTGATCTTCCTGGAATCGGGCGGCGAGGAAAACCGCGCCCAGCTCATGGTCTCCAACCAGATGGATGCGGCGCAGGCCGTAACCCTCGGTACGTTCGAGGCAATGGGTTTCCAAAACCCCAACATAATCGCTTGGTTTGACGATCTGCCCTACGCTTGGCCAGATCCTTGCGCCCGCCAGATGGAGTTCAACACGACCGTCGCGCCATGGGACAATGCCGATATGCGCCGGGCCGTGGAGATGCTGATCGATCGCAATCAGATCGTGAATATCGCTTATGAGGGTACGACGCAGCCCTCGCGCTCCATGTTCGTGCAGTATGGCGCGATGGATCCGTTCATCGATGCGGTGGAAGCCGCGGGCCACGCCTTCACGGCCGAAGCCGATGTCGAAGGCGCGCAGGCCATCATCGAAGCCCAGGGCTACACGCGCGGCGACGATGGCATTTATGAGCTGAACGGCGAAGACCTGACGGCCAACATTCATGTGAACTCGGCCTCCACCGAGTACACTCGGACCATCGACATCGTGGTTGAACAGCTCAATCGCGCCGGCATCTCCGCCCGCGCCGTGCCGGTTGAAAACTCGGTGTTCTGGGGCGAAGTCCTGCCGCTTGGCGGCTACGACATGAGCTATTCCTGGCTCTCTTGTGGCTCGGTCAACGAGCCCTGGGCGTCGATGAACCGCTACACCAACGCGACCATCGCGCCGATCGGCGAGCGCGCGCCAGGCTTCAACAACACCGGCCGGTGGGACACCGACGCGACAGCCGCCTATACCGAGATTGTCGAGCAGATGGGCACGATGGCCATCGGCGATCCGGCGATCCCGGCGATGGTGGCCGAAGCGCACGGCTATCTCTCAAACGAGGTTCCATTCGTGCCACTGGTTCAAGCTGCCAAGCTGCTGCCGTTCAACACCACCTATTGGACGGGCTGGCCGACGGCTGAAAACAACTACAACCATCCCGCCTTCTGGTGGGGGTCGGCACACCAGATCATCCACAATCTGGAACGCGCTGAATAACAGCCAATCCAAGGCGGGACGCATCCATGCGCCCCGCCTTTTTTGCACCCTGCCCGGCACAATACCGGGCCAGTGCAGCAAAGGACGAGGGGGAAATGACCGATGAGCGATGCAACGGCAACCAGCCCACCGGCAAGCAAGGGATCGGGCGGCGCGACGCTGTTCGGCATCCCGCGCGACTATATCGTCAACCGGGCGATCACCTTCGTACTGACCGTCTGGATCGCGGCAACGCTCATCTGGATCATTCCGCGCCTCTCACCCGTTGACCCGGCTGAAGTAATGCTCGGACGTATGGCCGCCGGCGGTGCCTTCGTTGAGGGCTCTGACCAAATTCTAGAACAGTTGCGCGAGCGCTTTGGCCTCAATGAGCCGCTCTGGGTGCAATATCTCCTCTATCTGAAATCGATCATCACCTTCGACTTCGGCCTTTCCGCAGCCAGCTTTCCCACGCCCGTCGCCTCGCTGATCGCCCAGGCCCTGCCCTGGACCATCGGCCTGATGCTGCTTTCGGTGATCATCACCTTCATCATCGGCAATGCGCTGGGCGCCTTCATGGTTTGGGAGCGAACCCCAAGGGTCTGGAAGGTCGTGATCCCGACCTTGATGATCTTCACCTCGGTCCCACCGATCCTCTCGGGACTCTTATTGATGTACGTGTTCGCGGTGCAGCTGCGAGCCCTACCGCTAACGGGCAGTTACGGCCTGGATGTCGTGCCCGAATGGTCGCTCGATTTTGCCATGAGCGTGGTCGAGCACGGCACGCTGCCTGCCCTTTCCATCATCCTTGTCACCTTCGGCTTTTGGACGCTCGGCATGCGCGGCCTGATGATCACCGTGCAGGGCGAGGACTATGTGAATCTTGCCAAGGCCAAGGGTCTGAAGCCGCGTTACATTCTCTACAAATACATGGTGCGCAACGCGATCCTGCCGCAGGTTACAGCCTTTGCACTGAAGATCGGCCTGCTTGTTTCCGGCCAGATTCTTGTTGAGCGCATCTTCTCCTACAACGGCATGGGCAAACTGCTTTATGACGCGATCCTTGATCAGGATTTCGCGGTGATCCAAGGCGTCAGTTTCATCATCATCTTGATGACGGCGCTCAGCGTATTCCTCGTTGATCTGCTCTATCCGCTGATCGATCCAAGGATACGCCAGTCTGCGGGAGGCAACAGCTGATGGCTGACACCACCCACTCGCAAGCCGGCACCGCATCCGACAAGGCAACGCTAGACGACCCTGCCCGTTTGCTTGGCGCGAAACCCGGCAACATCGACCCAACCACCGACAGCGCCGCCGTCGGCGTCGTTGACACGTCTACCGCGTCAGGCCGCTTCAATCGGTTCGACAATCCCTGGCTCAATCCGAAGCTTATCTGGGGCGTCGTCATCCTTGGCGGCATCCTCTTCCTGGGGTTCATCGGCGGGATCATTTGGAACACCGAACTGGTCTTCACCGGGTCAACGCCCCTCAAACTGCCGCCGCTTGGTTTTGAGAACTTGCGCCGCCAGGAAGGCCTGGCCGAGTTTCCGCTTGGCACCGATGGCGCAGGCCGCGACCTTCTCGCGCTCTTGATCGTTGGCACCCCCAACACGCTGATGATCGGCGCAGTCGCGTCACTCATCGGCATGTCAACCGGCATCTTCCTTGGTTTTTCCGCCGGCTTCATCGGCGGCCGTGTCGACGATGTGATCCGCATCTTTTCCGATGTCATGATCACCATCCCGCCGCTGCTCATTCTGGTGGTGTTCCAATCGGCGTTTGGCGATGTGTCGCTGATCATGATGGCGGTGCTGATCGCAGGCTTCATGTGGCAATCGCCGACCCGCCTCATCCGCGCGCAAGTGCTTTCAATGCGCGAGTCGGGCTACGTGAAAATGGCCCAGCTCTCCGGCGCATCGACCATGCACATCATGTTCCGCGAGATGATGCCGAACCTGATCCCTTATCTGTTCGGCTCCTTCATCGCCAACGTGACCACCGCCATCGTGACGGCTGTCGGGCTAGAAGTCCTTGGTCTTGGTCCGCAGCGCATCCCGACCCTTGGGCGCATCATTTACGACGCCATCAATTCCGGCGCGCTCATCCAGAACCTCTGGTGGTGGTGGGGCCTACCAACGGCCTTGCTCGCGATCATGTTCATCGCGCTGTTGCTGGTGAATTTGGGGCTCGATGAAGTCTCCAACCCGCGCCTGCGGAAAATGTGAGGACACACGCAATGGCCGTTGAACAATCAGGCAAGACCGTCCTCACACTGAAGGACATCTCCATCGACTTCCCGACGTCGGCGGGGCTGGTGCACGCCGTGCGCAACCTCGATCTGGCAATCTATGAAGGCCGCCGCGTCGGCTTCATCGGTGAGTCCGGCTCCGGAAAGACCACCACCGCACTGGCAGTCATGCAGATGCTGGCAGCGCCGGGATACGTCTCGTCGGGCTCGATCAAGCTTGGCGAAACCGAAATCCTCGACCTCAACGAGGAGCAGATGCGCAGGACCCGCCTTCAGCGGGTCGCTTACATTCCTCAAGGGGCGATGAACTCGCTCAACCCCATCATGCGCATCGAGGATCAGATCTGGGATGCCGTGCGCGCCCATGAGGGCAATGTGTCGAAGGCGGAACTGAAGCGCCGCTCCGACGATTGCCTGGCAAGCGTGGGTCTCGCTGGCCATGTCGGCAGGCTCTATCCGCACGAGCTATCGGGCGGTATGAAGCAGCGCGTCTGCATCGCGCTTGGCGTGTCGCTGAACCCGGAACTCATCATCGCCGACGAACCGACCTCCGCGCTCGACGTGGTAACCCAGCGCCACGTCATGCAGACGCTCAAAGAGGTGCAGGCCAAGATCGGTTCGGGCCTCATTCTCATTGGTCACGATATGGGCCTGATGGCGCAATCCGTCGATGAATTGGCCGTGCTGAAAGATGGCGAACTGGTCGAACACGGCACGGTCAAACAAATCATCGAGAACCCGCAGCACCCGTACACCAAGCAACTGATTTCCTCTGTCCCGCTGGTTGGCGGCGACAGCTTTTTGGATGAGGGCATCGGCGCCCCACCAGTCAACCGCTCCGCTGGCGCCGAGGCGCTGCTGGAGTTCGATGCGGTCTCCAAGACCTATGGCGATGTCACCGCCGTGCACCCCATGTCCTTCAAGCTCGACGGCGAGGTACCAAAGATCATCTCCATCGTTGGGCAGTCAGGGTCCGGCAAATCGACCATGGGCGGCATGATGCTCGGCTTTACGCCACCTTCCTCAGGCCGGGTGCTCTTTGAGGGTCAGGACATCAACAGGATGGGACCGTCAGCGAGCCTTGATTTCCGCAAGAACGTCCAGGCCGTGTTCCAGGATCCCTATGCCTGCTTCAACCCGTTCTACCGGGTCGATCACGCCCTGAAATTCCCGTTCAAACGCTTCGGTTTTGCCAAGTCCGAGGCGCACACCGAAGAAAAGATGTTCGAGGCCTGCACAGCCGTCGGGCTTGATCCAAACCAGGTGCTGCGCCGCTACCCGCACCAGCTCTCCGGCGGCCAGCGTCAGAGATTGATCGTCGCCCGCGCGCTGATGCTTTCACCGAAACTGTTGATCGCCGATGAACCGGTTTCGATGGTAGATGCAAGCTTGCGCGCAACGATCCTGAAGAACATCTACGATCTGAAAGACCAGTATGGGATTTCGATCCTCTACATCACCCACGATCTGGCGACCGCCTATCACGTGTCAGATTATGTGATCGTTCTCTACCACGGCCATATCGCCGAGGCTGGGCCGCCCAAAGAGGTGATCGGCAACCCACAGCACCCCTACACCCAGCTTCTCATCGACTCGATCCCCTGGCCGGATGTGAACCGCTCCTGGGGCGAGTCCGCCTCCGCCGATGAGGATGTCAAAACGCTGGCGGCGCTCAGCCAAAACACCCAAACCGTGTTCCGCGGTCAGGTGCCGGGCTTTGATCTCACCGTTCCTGGGAGTATGTCGAAAGCGGCATAAGGCTCTTCGAAGAACATATCCCATGAAGCACAACATCTATTGGACGGTCGAGAAAATCGCCGCCCGTCTGAAACTGGTCGCGCCCCTGGTCTATCGGCGCCGCCAGCCGATCATGCCGTTCCGCTACACGACGCTGGAGGGTCCGCTTGCCAAGGCTCCCGTCGAAGCGGGCGTTGACATCAGCGATTGGCCGATGATCCCGTTCGACAGCTACTGGGGCAATTGGGCGACGGACTTTGTGTTGCGCACGCGGCTTTCAGTACCTCCGGGATGGGGCGATATCGGGCCGCTCGCCCTGCATCTGCCGCTTGGGGTGGCCGGCGATATTTTCACCCACCCCGAGGCACTCGCCTACATCGATGGCGAGCAAGAAGCCTCCGTTGACCGCCACCATCACGAACTCTTCCTGCCGGAGCGCGTCAATGATGGGCAAGAACATGACCTGGCGCTGCACGGTTGGACCGGCCTTTCCGGCTGGCCGCCTAACCCCAACGCCAAAGACAAGCTCTTTATGCGCGAATGCTCGCTAGTGGAGATTGATCCGCCGACCCGCGAGCTATGCCAATTGGCGCACACCGCGCTCGATGTGGTCAGCCAGCAGCCGGAAACCTCCACCGCGCGCAACGAAATTCTGAAAAGCCTCGACGCTGCTTTCAAAGCGCTCGACACGCGCGACCCGGTCGGCGGCGAGCCCTTTTACGCCTCCGTGCCAGAGGCGCTTCAGGTGCTCAAGGATGGCCTTGCGCAAGGTGGCAACCCGCTGGACGTCGATATCATCGCCATCGGCCACGCCCATCTTGATCTGGCCTATATGTGGACCGTTGATCAGTCGCGCCGCAAATGCGGGCGCACCTTCGCCAACGTGCTGAAGATGATGGACACCTACCCGGACCATCACTTCAGCCAGTCGCAACCGCTCCAATATCAGTTCACCAAGGAAGACTATCCGGCGATCTATGAGGGCATGCGCGCCCGCATCGAAGAAGGTCGCTGGGAAGTGCTTGGTGGCATGTGGGTCGAGCCCGACTGCGTGATCACCGGTGCCGAAGCGTTGGCCCGCCAAATTGTCTATGGCCGCCTCTATTTCCGCGAGGAGTATGGCCCGGAGGCCGAGACGCCGGTGCTCTGGCTGCCCGACACGTTCGGGTTCACCTGGTCATTGCCGCAACTGATGAAGGAAGCGGGCCTGAAATGGTTCGTCACCAACAAGCTCAACTGGAACCAGTACAACCAGATGCCGCACCAGCTGATGTGGTGGCAAGGCCTGGATGGCAGCAAGGTGATGGCCCATTTCTTCACCACGCCGCGCAAAGTGCAGTACCTGCCCCATGCAACGACCTATAAGGCCGAACTGACCGCTGAAGAGGTGTTTGGCACCTGGGAGAACTTCCGCCAGAAACCTTCCCACAATGAGCTGATTATCGCCTACGGCTATGGCGATGGCGGCGGCGGACCGACCCGTGATCTCATCGACACGCTGCACGCCTATGATCAGATGCCAGGCGCGCCGCGCCTACGTCCGGGCACGGTGCGCGAATTCTTCGAAAACGCTGAAAACGATCCCGAAGTCACAAGCATCCCCACCTGGAACGACGAGTTCTATCTGGAGCTCCACCGTGGCACGCTGACCAGCCAGGCCCGAGCCAAGTGGCACAACCGAAAATGCGAAGTGCTGCTGCATCAGGCCGAGTTCATCGGCGCGCTGGCCAATATAACAACCGGTCACCCCTACCCGGCCGAAACGCTGCGCAAGGCCTGGGAGCTGGTACTGCTCAATCAGTTCCACGACATTCTGCCAGGCTCCTCGATCACTGAGGTCTACGAGGAAACCATGGCGGACTATGCCGAGGTGCGCCGCAGCGTTTCCGCGGTGCGCGAAAAGGCGATCAAAGCACTGGCTGGGTCCATGCCTGAACGCGCCACGGCCCTGGTCATCAATGCCCAGCCCTTTGGCGGCGGGCGCACCGGCTTCCTGGCTGACGACATCGACACCGGTCTGATGGATTTGCGCGATGAACGCAGCCTGCTCACGCAAGCCGTCGATGGCGGCACGCTGATCGAGACCCCGATCATCGAGCCCTATTCGGTGATCGCCCTTGGACCGACCGCGAGCCCGGCCAACACGAACACCGGCCTCACCGCCGAACTTACCGAGACCGGCGCTACCCTGGAGAACTTTGACCTCAAGGTCGTGTTCGATCTGAAGGGCGAGATCGCCTCCATCTGGGACAAGCGTGCCAAGCGCGAGGTGCTCGAAGAAGGCAAAACCGGCAACCGCCTTCTCGCCTTCGAGGACCGGCCTGTTGTCTGGGATGCCTGGGACATCGACATCTATTACGAAGACCGCTGCGATGTAATCGATACCCTCGATTCCATGGAGGTGGTGGAAACCGGTCCGCTGCGCGCAACCATCGCAATCACCCGCACCTTCCGGCATTCCACCATCACCCAGCGCATCTCGCTTGATCATCGCTCCAAACGCATCATGTTCGACACGGTGATCGATTGGAACGAAACCCACACCTTGCTGAAAACCGCTTTTCCGGTGGCTATCCTGTCGCCAACCGCGACCTACGACATTCAGTTCGGCAATATGGAGCGCACCACCCACCGCAACACCAGCTGGGACTATGCGCACTTTGAGAGCGCGGCCCAAAAGTGGGCCGATCTGTCAGAGGGCAATTACGGCGTCGCGCTGCTGAATGACAGCAAGTATGGCTATGACATCCACCACAATGTCATGCGGCTCTCGCTGCTGAAATCGGCCACCATGCCCGATCCGATTGCCGATCAGGGCGTGCACTACATGACTTACGCCCTGCTGCCCCATGAAGGTGATTGGCGCCGCGATGTGCCGCGCGCGGCCTATGATCTCAACAATCCGCTGATCGTCCGTCACGTTAAGCATACGGGCGGGCGAACGCCCTGGCGCCATTTTGCCATGCCGCATCAATCCAACCTCATCATCGAGACCATCAAGCAGGCCGAAGACGGCAATGGTGTTATCATGCGGCTTTACGAGAACAGCCGCGAGCGCGGGCCGGTCACGGTTCAGTTCGGCTTCGATGTCGCAGCCGTCATGCGCTGTAATCTGCTGGAAGATGTGCTGGAGCCGGTGCCGGTGCGCCACAACCATATCGAGCTGGACGTGAAGCCCTATCAGATCATCACGCTACGGGTCATTCCCGCGCTCACCGGCGGCGGCGTACCATTGGAGCTGATCAGCCAGGGCCCTCTGCCAGACGACGAACAAGATGCTCCCCAATAGGCAGCGATGATGTGGCAGCCGGTGACGGCGCGTTACAGACATGCAGCGTGCGCGGCGTCTGTTTGATCAGAAAATCATGAACCAGCGTGCCGTCCATCATGACCGCTTGGGCGCGAATGCCAGCCGGATAAGGCTCCAAATCCTCAAGCGCCAGACCAGGCGCATACTTCTGGCAGAGCTTCAGATAGCGCCGTTTTGAGAGCGAGTTGCGGAACTCGGTAATGCCCGAGCCGAGATTTTTGCCCATCACTTTCCAGAAGCCTGAAAAACCGAGCATCGCGGCGACATCGCCTGCATTGAACGAGCCCTTGGGATAACCTTCGCGGGCAAAGCCAAGCACCGCGTTGGGGCCGACGGTCACCGACCCATCGATCATACGCGTCAGGTGCACGCCGAGAAAGGGCAAGTCCGGATCAGGGATCGGGTAGATAAGGTGCTTGATGATCGCGTTGTGGCGCGCGTTCAGGCGATAGTACTCCCCGCGAAACGGCACGATCTGAAAATCGACATCGACGCCCGCCATCTTGGCAAGCCGATCAGCTTGCAAGCCGCCGCAGACGACCAATTGCCTCGCTTCATAGAGGCCCCGACTGGTGGCAACGGGAACACTGTCGGGGCCTTCAGCGATACCCGTCACGACGCAGTTCAGCACCACGTCACCGCCAGCTTCCATCAGTTCCGTAGCCATCGCGCGGGCCATCGCTGGATAATCGACAATGCCGGTCACCCGCACGAACAGCGCACCAAGCCCGGTGATGTTTGGCTCGCGCGCTTTGAGCTCATCGGCGGAAAGGCGCTCGGGGTCCAGCCCATTGGCGCGGCAGCGCTCTTCCAACACATCCATCCGCTCAAGCTCAATGGGCGTGGTCGCCACCAAAAGCTTGCCGCACTGCTCGAATGGGATCTGATGCCGCGTGCAGAAAGCGATGGTCGCCTCAACACCAGCGCGGCAAAACTTCGCCTTCAAACTGCCCGGCGCGTAATACACCCCGGCATGGATGACACCGGAATTGTGCCCGCTCTGATGGGCGGCCAGGCGGTCTTCCTTCTCCAGCACCCGAACGGTGGAATCCGGATGCGTTTTGGCAAGCTGCATCGCGGTCGAAAGACCGACAATGCCGCCGCCAATCACCAGATAATCTGAATGCCGGTCGTCAGAGCGCAAGGCCTACCACTCGCCGGTGTTGGGCATGGATGCCCAAGGCTCCCGCGCCGGCAAATTATCGCCTTTTTGCAGCATCTCGATTGAGATGCCGTCCGGTGAACGGACAAAGGCCATATGCCCATCGCGCGGCGGGCGATTGATGGTCACGCCACCATCCTGAAGTCTTTGGCAGAGCGCGTAGATGTCATCGACCACATAGGCCAGATGTCCGAAATTGCGGCCACCGGTATAGGCCTCGGATTTGCCGTCCTCATCGGGCCAATTGTAGGTGAGCTCGATCATCGGCGCCTTGTTGGCAAGCGCCGCCTCTTTGTCCTCGGGCGCGGCCAGAAACACCAGCGTGAACCGGCCGCCTTCGCTGTCGCGGCGGCGAATTTCCACCATGCCCAAAAGGTTGCAGTAGAAGTTGAGGCTGGCGTCGATATCTTGGACGCGAACCATGGTGTGCAAATAACGCATCGTCGCTCTTTCTTTTTGTCTGGTTGATCCCGACATAGGACACCTGACGCGCTGAACCAAGGTCCCCCCGATGCCAATCAAAACCCACACGCCGCGCAACACCCAGCCGAAAAACAACCTGGAGCGCGCGGCCTACCCCACGCTATCCGATGAACATGTCGCTCTTCTGGAAAGCGTTGGCGAGCGCCGCACGCTGGAACCGGGAGACGTTGTCTTCGAGGTGGGACAAGACAGCTACGATTTCCATCAACTTCTGTCGGGCACGATGCATGTTATCGACCGCACCGACGGGCACACCGTGGTGACGGTATCCTCACCCAACTTCATCGGTGAGCTTGGCATGCTGATGGGTCAGCGGACCTTCTTTGCCGCCGAAATCGGCGAGAAAGCCGAAGTCATCACGGTCAAAAACGACGTGCTGCGAGAGCTGATCGCCACCCATCCGGAATTCAGTGACATCATCGTAACCGCCTTTGCTGCCCGACGACGCCTGATCATGGAATGGGGTGAAGGGCGCCTGACCATCGTCGGCGATCCAACCAACCGCACGACACTGCGCCTTCTTGAATTTGCCACCCGGTCTCTTGTGCCCCACCGGTTTGTGGACCGCACGCAAGAGGGTTGGGAGCAAGCCCTCGATCATCATTGCGCCTTGCCGCAGGCCGATTGCCTTGCGCTGATCGGCAAGGATGAAATCCTGGTCAATCCGCGCGCGCGCGAAGTCTCAGCTGCGCTTGGCCTCGATCTAGAAGCCAAGGCCGACCGGCTGTTCGATGTGCTTGTCGTCGGCGCTGGTCCTGCCGGCCTGGCGGCATCGGTCTACTCGGCCTCTGAAGGGTTGAATGTGATCACCATCGAAGACACCGCCATCGGCGGCCAGGCGGGCACCTCCTCGCGGATCGAAAACTATCTGGGCTTTCCGCGCGGCATTTCCGGCGCTGATCTCGCCTATCTCGGCGAAGTGCAGGCGGTGAAATTCGGCGCCCGTTTCACCGTACCGCGCCGCGCGACCAAGCTGCACTGCAAGAAAACCCACTACGAAGTGGAACTGGACGACGAAACTTGCATCCGCACCCGCTCTATCGTGCTTGCCAATGGTGTGCAGTACCAGCGCCTACCATTGGACGATCTGGAGCGCCTGGAAGGCCATGGCGTCTACTACGCCGCCACCGAACTGGAAGCCCGGTTTTGCAAGAACACTGAAGTGGTGATCATCGGCGGCGGTAACTCCGCAGGTCAGGCCGCCATGTTCCTGTCGCGTCATGCCAAACATGTGCATTTGCTGGTGCGCCGTGACGGTTTGTCGGAGACCATGTCATCGTACCTCTCGACACGCATCCTAAGCGACCCGTCGATCACCCTTTGGACGCAAAGTGAAGTCTGCCATCTGGATGGCGAAAAACGCCTGGAATCGGTGCACATCAAGAACCGGCAGACCGGCGAGGTGAAACAGGTGGATAGCCAAGCGCTGTTCATCATGATCGGCGCAGCGCCCAACACCGGTTGGCTCAACGGCCAGGTCGATTTGGACGCCAAAGGATTCATCAAAACCGGCGCGGACGTCAGCCTGGAAACGCGCGGTTACGCGACCTCCATGCCAGGGATCTACGCCGTCGGCGACATCCGCTCCGGGTCGGTCAAACGCGTCGCCTCGGCGGTTGGCGAGGGCTCTGTGGTGGTGTCAGCGGTGCATGCCCATCTCAATGGCGGATAAACGCACCGTGTCGAAGCTGGGCGACGCCGGGAGCGACTTGGGGGCAGGTGCGCAGGCCAAAGTTTCGATCTACCCGATCACGCAGGCCACGACCGCGACCTTCACCGAGCTCTATTTTCGACTGACGTTCCTGTTCTTTATCCAGCGCGGAAGCAAGCACGTTCTGTGCCCGAAGCAGGGTGAAATCGCCGGCCACGAAGGCGATCTGATGATCTTTCCGCCGGGGTCCATCGTCACGATGGAAAACCGCCCGGTCATGAACGACGATTACCGAGCTCTGGGGGTGTGTTTCACCCACGATCTGGTGGATGCGGTCTTTGCGGACCTGCCAAAATCCAACAGCGCCTTGGGCGTGCAGGTTGTGCGCGCGAAGGACCACAATCCATCGCATATCCTAAGCCTGATCCAAGAGACTTTGGACAATGACAGCCTGCCGGAAACGATCAAACAACATCGCCTGATCGAGCCTTTGCTCTGGCTGCGCGGCAAAGGATTTCGATTGCCGACTAAGGTGCAAGATGACCCGATCAGTCAGGTTAGAAGCCTGATCGAAACCGACCTCAGCCATCCCTGGATGGCCAAAGAGGTGGCCGAGCACTTTGCCATGAGCGAGGCAACAATGCGCCGCTGGCTATCGCGGACGGGTCAAGGATTCTCCAAAATCCTATTGAACACGCGGCTCGAACGAGGATTAGCCCTGCTGCAAACAACGCACACGCAAGTGTCCGAAATAGCCTTAGAGTGCGGGTTCAAAACGCCATCGCACTTCTCCGACGCTTTCCGCAAAAGGTTCGGAGTTAAGCCAAAAGACATCCGTTCAGCGGCAAATTGATCGAATTTCGAATATTCTTGATTGGGTGTAAGAAGCGACAGAGCGAGACGGCAGGTAGGTTGACCTCATCAACAACCCACGATCCCAAGCAAGGATAGAACGATGAGCCGCAACCTAGTCTTCTCCACCGTATTGGCCGCAACACTTGCGAGCCCCGCTTTGGCAGACGGATTGACCCTGACCAGTCCTGACATTGCCGAAGGCCAGCAGTTGAGCAATGAGTTCGTTTTTCAAGGCTTTGGCTGTGAAGGCGAAAACACTGCTCCAACACTGGCCTGGTCCGGCGCCCCTGACGGCACGCAGAGCTTTGCCGTGACCGTCTATGACCCGGACGCACCGACCGGTTCGGGCTGGTGGCACTGGTTTGCCTTCAACATCCCTGCCGACGTCACGGAACTGCCTGGCGGCGGCGAGATGCCAGCAGGCGTGGTTGAGCTGGCCAATGATTATGGCGCAACAGGCTTTGGCGGCGCTTGCCCCCCTCCAGGAGAAGTGCACCGCTACATCTTTACCGTCCACGCGCTCGGTGCGACGCTCGAACTGGACGCCTCTGTCAGCAACGCGCTGGCCGGCTTCATGGTCAATGCCAACAGCCTGGCTTCGTCGACCATCACCGCGGTTTACAATCGCTGAACTCAAAACCGTCCCGGCACACGCCGGGGCGGCGCCTCTTTGATTTAAGGGAGAAACGCAATGAAAATCACGATCAACGACTGGGCTAACGGCGCGCCCATCCCGCCCCGCTTTGCCTTCGGCAAGATCCCGGCCGAGGGTCGTTTCGAGCTCTCCGACAATGTCAACCCGGCGGTTGCTTGGAGCGACGCGCCGGCCGGCACCAAGTCCTTCGCCCTGATCTGCCATGACCCGGACGTTCCTTCGAGCGGTGACGACGTGAACCAGGAAGGCAAGACCGTTCCAGCCTCGCTGCCAAGGGTCGACTTTTTCCATTGGGTTCTGGTCAACATTCCCGCTTCGGTCACCCAGATAGACGAAGGCGCCGCCTCATCGGGCGTGACGCCCAGGGGTAAATCCGTTGGCGCGAAAGCCTATGGCCTGGCTGGCGAGAATAACTACACCAACTGGTTTGCCGGTGACGACGAAATGGGCGGAACCTATGGCGACTATGATGGGCCGTGCCCACCATGGAACGACGCCATCGTCCACCACTACCATTTCACGGTGTATGCGCTCGACGTTGAAGCGGTGGACGTACCGAACGACTTCGGCGGACCGGAGGCGTTGGCGGCCATCGATGGCCATGTCCTTGATAGCGCGGCGCATATCGGCACCTACACAATGAACCGCGACTTGGACTGAAGCCCTGCTGATCTGACCAGGTCGTTGCACTGCCATCGAGACGAGTGTCGTGACAACTGTGCCGATATTGGGCTGGAACCCCCCGAGGCTATGCGACCTCCATGCGACGGATCTATGCCGTCGGCGACATCCGCTCCGGCTCGGTCAAACCCGTCGCATCGGCCGTTGGCGATGGATCTGTGGTGGTTTAAGCGATGCCAAGCTTTCTGGCGCAGAGCGAAGGCAAGCCAAAACCGGCGCACATCCTTTGAAAGGAGACACCATGCCGACCAAAGAGCATGCGATCACCATGGCGCGGTACAATGCCTGGCAAAATGAGAGCCTCTATTCGGCCGCCGATCAACTAGGCGCAGATGAGCGCGAAAAAGAGCGTGGCGCATTCTTTGGGTCGATCCATCAAACGGCCTCCCATCTGTTATGGGGCGACTCATTCTGGATGAGCCGCTTTGCAGGCACGCCTGCGCCGGGCGGCAGCGTCAAAGAGTCGACGGCCTTCGCATCGGCGTGGGATGATCTAAGGGCGAGGCGCAAGGCGCTCGACCAGACAATTTTGCGCTGGGCGCACGACGTTCCAGCCGACTGGTTTGACGGCGAGCTTTGCTGGCATTCGGCGGTTGCTGGCGGCGAGGTTTGCAAACCTCACAAGATCCTGGCGACCCATTTCTTCAATCATCAGACCCACCATCGCGGCCAGATGCACGCGATGCTCACCGCGGCAGGTGCTAGGACCGAGGATACAGACCTGCTGTTCATGCCAGAGGCTTTTGCCAGCCTCTAGCGAGGTGCCTAATTAGCAAAAAATTACGCTACCGGCCCAACCGCCGTTGCTTCGATCTCCACCAGAAATTCCTCGCGGGTGAAGCCGCCGACGATGATCAGCGTCGAGGCCGGTAGCTTTGGCACATTGGCGAGCCAAGCGTCGCGGGCTTTCATATAACCGGCCATATGCTCGCGGGCCGTAACAAACGCAAACAGATGACAGACATCGTTCTTGCCAAGGCCACCTTCGGCGAGCACAGCCTCGATATTTTCAAAAACCAGATGCGCCTGCGCCTCCGCGCCCTCAGGAATCGTCCCGTCCTTGGCCATCGCCAACTGACCGGCAGTGCGCACCATGCGTTGACCGGCCTCGATCGCCACACCGTGCGCATAGCGCGCAAAAGGCGGAGCCAAACCGTCGGGCAAAAGGGATCGAAAGCTCAAAGCGTCACCTCATGAAGGACGAAAACCGGCCAATTGCCTCCATAGCAAGCACAAAGCGTGGGCATCATGCACAGGCAAAAGGCAAAGGCGCATTGCGACTAGATTTTAGGCGTTTTTGCGTTGACATCACAACCCACCCGCCACCTAATCGTAACCAAGCGGGTTGGTCTGAGCGCATCGAGCGAACCGGACTGTGCCCCAAAAATGGCTAACCTATAGTGGCAGGCCAAACATGCGCGACGCATGCGCACAAAAAACAGCGGAGTCCTTGATGACACTTTCTTCCTCGTCCCACCGCCGCACATCCACGCGCAAAATTGCCCTGCTAGCAGCCACCGCCTTGTCCGTTGGCGCGGTTTCGCCAGCGCTTGCCCTTGAAGAGGTGGTGTTCGGCACCAACTGGCTCGCCCAAGCCGAGCACGGCGGTTTCTATCAGTCCGTCGCCGACGGCACCTATGAGGCCTGCGGTCTGGACGTTTCCATCGTCACCGGCGGCCCACAGGTGAACAACAAGGCGCTGCTTCTGGCCGGCCGGATTGACTTCCACATGGGTGGCGATTTGGTCTCCACCTTCCTCGCCGCCGAGCAAGACATCCCGGTCGTCGCCGTCATGGCCGCCTTCCAGAAACACCCTCAGGTGATTATTGCCCATCCCGGTGAGGCCGATTCGTGGGAAGAGCTCAAAGACCTCACGCTGCTCATCGGCGACAACGGCTTTGCCGGCTATTATCGCTGGATGGTCGAGGCCCACGGTTTCACCGACGAGCAGCGCGTGCCTTACACCTTCAACCCGGCACCGTTCCTCGCTGACACGCGCACCGGCATGCAGGGCTACCTTTCCTCCGAGCCTTATGTCATCGAGACCGAAGGCGGATTCACCCCCAACGTGTTCCTGATCGCCGACGCGGGCTTTGCGACCTACGCAACGACCGTGGAAACCATGGCGGCCACCATCGAAGAGCGGCCTGAAGTCGTCGAATGCTTCGTCGAAGGCTCGATCCTCGGTTGGTACAACTATCTCTATGGCGACAATGCCGCCGCCAACGAGCTTATCATGGCCGACAATCCGGAAATGACGCAGGACAAGATCGACTACGCGATCGAAAAGATGCTCGAATTCGGCATCGTCGATTCCGGTGATGCGTTGGAGCTGGGGATCGGCGCCATGACTGACGAAACCATCGACGCGTTCTACGCCCAGATGGTCGACGCCGGTGTGATCGACGCGGGGCTTGACTACACGGCCGCGTACACGACCGAATTCGTCAACCAAGGCCTGGGCTTGGACTTGCGACCGGAATAACCCTTTTCAATTCCTCCCCCCGACGACACTGTAACGGCGCGCCTAAAAACAAGGGTGCGCCGTTCCCCTGAAGAGACCTGGACATTGCGTCTTGCCTGATACCCAAGCTCAATCCACGCCCATCCTATCGCTGCGCCATGTCGGTAAGGTGTTCGGCGGCTCGGTGACCGCGCTCGATGACATGTCGATGGACATTCACGACGGCGATTTCGTCAGTCTCCTCGGGCCGTCAGGATGCGGAAAATCCACCGCTTTGCGTTTGATTGCCGGGCTGATGCGGCCAACATCCGGGCGCATCGTCTGGACCGATACCGGGCGCAAAAGCACCGGAGGTCAGGACCTCGGCGTGGTGTTTCAGGAGCCGACGCTGATGCCGTGGGCAACGGTGGAAGATAACGTCTGGCTGCCCATGAGGCTCGCCAAAATCAGCAAAGCTGAGGTGAAGGACAAGATCGACGAAATCCTCGAAGTCGTCGGCCTGTCTGGGTTTGAAAACAGCTACCCGCGCGAACTGTCCGGCGGCATGAAAATGCGCGTCTCCATCGCCCGCGCCATGGTCACCCGGCCAAAACTCATCTTGATGGACGAACCGTTTGCAGCGCTCGACGAAATCACCCGCTTCAAGCTCAACAATGACTTGCTGGAGATGCAGGCGCGCATCGGTTGCACCGTCATCTTCGTCACCCATTCGGTGTTCGAAAGCGTCTTTTTGTCGAACCGCATCGTGGTCATGGCCGCCCGTCCAGGTCGCGTCGTGCAAGAACTGCGGGTGAACGAGACCTATCCGCGCCACGAAGACTTCCGCACGTCGCCCAAATATGCCGCCCACTGCCGTGAGGCCTCCGAGGCTTTGCACGCAACGCTCGGCACCAACGCGGAGGCGGCATAATGGCTGTGATCTCCAACGATGATGCACCACGCCTCTCGCCATCCGACGACGCGCAGGTTGTCGATCTTGAAGAACGCGCCCTTGCCCGCCGCGAGCGCTTGGACAAGATCGGTGCTTGGATGCTGCCAGTCGTCATGATTGCGCTCGGCATCTTTGCCTGGGATCGCGTCGTCGCGATCAACGAGATCCCGCATTACATCTTGCCATCGCCCGGCCGCGTTTGGGACACGCTGATCGCTGATTGGCGGGTTCTGTTCGATGCGCTTTCCATCACCATGATGATCACAGGCGCCGCGCTTTTGGCCGCCATCATCGGTGGTGCGGGCTTGGCGATCCTCTTCAAACAGTCTCGCCTGATGGAGATGTCACTCTACCCGTATGCGGTGATCTTGCAGGTCACGCCCATCGTGGCGATTGCCCCGCTGATCTTCATTTATGTCGAAGAGCGCCTGGTTGGCCTGCTGATTTGCGCCTGGCTCGTGGCCTTCTTCCCTGTCCTGTCCAACACGACGCTGGGCCTCAACTCCGCAGACCATAATCTGCGCGACCTGTTCAAAATCTACGGCGCCTCGCGCTGGCAACGCCTTTTGCATTTGGAGCTGCCCTCAGCCCTGCCCTACTTCCTCGGTGGCCTGCGTATCGCGGGCGGTCTGGCGCTCATTGGCGCGGTGGTCGCTGAATATGTGGCCGGCACCGGCGGTATCGGCTCGGGCCTCGCTTTCACGATTTTGGAGGCCGGTTACCGTCTCAACATCCCGCGCATGTTCGCTGCGCTGATATTGATCGCGGCAACTGGCGTGGTGATCTACGCTGTGCTGAGCTTTCTCAGTTGGCTCTTGCTCCACAAATGGCACGAGAGTGCCTTGAAGCGGGAGCGCTAGGTGACCAGCGCATTTGCTCTACCTGAAGGCCCGGTTACCCTCGATAATCTCACCCTGCCAGGCCCGCTGATCGGCGCCGATGACGCATTGGTCACAGGCTCCGTCACGATTAATGACGGGCTCTTCTCAGACCAGATTGCGCCGACCCGGATCAACATGCATGGGCGCATGGCCCTACCAAGCTTCGTCGATATGCACACCCATCTAGACAAGGGGCACATTTGGCCGCGCACACCTAACCCCGATGGCACGTTCGACGGCGCCCTCTCGTCAGTGGCCGGGGACCGCGAGGCCCGCTGGTCTGCCGACGATGTCCGCGCCCGCATGAACTTCGCGCTGGAAGCCGCCTATGCCCACGGCACCAAGGCGATCCGCACGCATTTGGATTCGATCCCGCCTCAGGATGACATCTCCTGGGCGGTGTTCGACGAGGTGCGCGCCGATTGGAAAGGCCGTGTCGATCTGCAAGCCGTCAGTCTTGTCGGCGCTGATGGCATCGAACCAGACGGCACCGGTCGCTACCAAAAAACCGCAGACATCGTTTCCAAAGCCGGTGGCGTGCTCGGCCTGGTCACCTATCCCTTGCCGGACCTGGAAGATCGGCTGGAAGCCTTTTTCCGCCTGGCCACAGAGCGCGAGTTGGACGCCGATTTTCACGTCGATGAAACCGGCGATCCCTCGGTCGCGACACTGCGCCAAATCGCGCAAACTGTTCTAAAAACAGGCTACAAAGGTAAAGTCGTCTGCGGTCATTGCTGTTCACTCGCCGTCCAGGATGAAAGCGAAGCTGATCGCACCATGGATTTGGTCGCCGAAGCTGGCCTGACCGTCGTCTCGCTGCCGCTGTGCAATCTCTACCTACAGGATCGCAATTCGGGCGCCCGCACCCCGCGTTGGCGTGGTGTAACCTTGGTGCACGAGATGAAGGCGCGAGGCATCCCGGTCGCCTTTGCCTCGGACAACACACGCGACCCCTTCTACGCCTATGGCGATCTGGATATGGTCGAGGTGATGCGCGAAGCGACCCGCATTGCGCATCTGGACCATTCCGATGCCGATTGGGTGACCGCCTTCTCGACGACCCCGGCAGCCATGTGCGACTTTGACTACACGCCCTTTGCTGCTGGCACACCCGCCGACTTCAATCTGTTCAAGGCGCGCTCATGGAGCGAATTCATGGCGCGTCCGCAAACCGACCGGACCGTGATCCGTGATGGCAAGGTGCTCGACCTTTCGCCGCCCGACTACGCGGTTCTCGACCCGTTTATGGAGTAACCAATGACCGGAAACATCGCCGCCGTGCGTGAAGCGCTTGACCATCTCGACATCGACGATAACCCGGCCACGCTGAAACAGAAAAGCCGCGACTTCTTTTGGTACTCCCCGGTGCTCAAAGAGAAGATGGACCATCTGATCGGCGATTTCGTCGTGTCACCACGCTCCGAAGCCGAAGTGATCGAAGTCCTGAAAACCTGTTTCGCCCACGATGTGCCGGTCACGACACGCGGCGCGGGCACCGGCAATTATGGTCAAGCCATGCCGCTGGCCGGTGGCGTCATTATGCACATGAAGAACATGACCAAGGTGAAGGAAATTCACCCAGGGCGCGTGATCGTTGAGCCTGGAAAGGTGGTCAAAGACCTGGACGCTGAGACCCGCGCCCATTCCGGCCAGGAACAGCGTATGATGCCCTCCACCTACGGCACGGCAACCATTGGCGGTTTCATCGCCGGTGGTTCCGGTGGCATCGGCTCAGTGCGCTGGGGCGCTTTGCGCGACCTGGGCAACATTCTGCGCCTACGCGTTGTCACCATGGAGGCTGAGCCACGCATTTTGGAATTCACCGGAGAAGACTTGGCGCGTGTTTCCCACGCCTATGGCACCAACGGCATCATCACCGAGATCGAAATGCCGCTGGCCCCGGCGTATGACTGGGTAGAGTTCGCGCTCGGCTTTGACGATTTCATGGACGCGGCGACCTTCGGCTACAATCTGGCCCAGCAGGACGGCATCCTGGTGAAGCTCATCACACCCATCGAAGCGCCGATCCCCTTTAAATTCTTCAAGCGTTTTCAGGGGCATGTCCGGGAAGATCAGTCGATCCTTATCGTGCTGGTCGCGCCGCAATCGCTGGATGGGTTCACCGCCTTCATGGGCCGCAACAACGACCCGGACGTGATCTACCGCTCTGATGCGTCGACCTTCGATCGCACGCCCGGTCATCTGGCTGAATACACTTGGAACCACACCACCCTGCGCGCGCTGCAGGTCGATCCGACTGTCACCTATCTCCAGGTGCGTTATGGCGGCCCTGATCCGCTGGCTAAGGTCGCCAAGGTCCGCGAAACGTTTGGCGCCGAAGTGCTCCAGCATCTTGAGGCCATGCGCGAAGGCGGCAACGTCATCTATGCTGGACTGCCCATCGTCGATTTTTCCAAAGAGGAACGGCTCAACGAGATCGTGCGCATCCACGAAGAGCTGGGCTGCATGATCTTCAACCCGCACCGCTACACGCTGGAAGAAGGCGGACGGCAGAAAACCGATGATCGTCAGCTGAAATTCAAAAAAGAAGCCGATCCCAAAGGCCTGTTGAACCCGGGCAAGATGATCTCCTGGGACGATCCAAATTGGTCTTACGAAACGATGTACGCCTATCCGAAGATGAAGCAAGCAATTTGATCAACTGACTTTCAGTTAAATAAGGGGATTTGTGGTGTCCGAGGCTGGCAAAAGGGTGATGGTGATCTTTGCACACCCCGTGCCTGAAAGCTTCTCAGCCGCGTTGCATGCACGTGTCGTCAAGACAATGGAAACGGCCGGATGGCAAGTGGATGACTGCGATCTGAACGCGGAAAACTTCCCAGCCGTCATGACCTGCGAGGAACGGCGCACCTATCATGACGAGCAAATCAACAAAAATCCAGTTAAACGATATGTCGAACGGCTCCAGGCAGCCCAAGCCGTCGTATTCGTCTACCCAGTTTGGAACTTCGGCTACCCTGCCATCCTGAAAGGGTTTTTCGACAGGGTTTTCCTTCCTGGCGTCTCCTTCAAGCTGGTCGATGGCCATGTGCGCCCGGCGCTCACCAACATCAAGAAGTACGCCACGGTCACCACCTATGGCGGCACACGTCTACGTGCCTTTCTGGCCGGCGATCCGCCACGTAAGCTCATGACGCGGCCTGTGCGCTACGTGATGGGCGGCGCGCCTATGCAATACCTCGCACTTTACGACATGAACCGAGCGAGCGATCAGAAGAGGGCGGCGTTTCTCGCCCACGTCACCCAACAGATGGAGAGGTTCTGACCCGGCATGCAGGCCAACCGTGCAACCAGCGGCATGAAAGCGCTGATCGTTTATTGCCATCCCAGCGCGACAAGCTTCAACCATTCGGTTCTTGAGACCGTCACCGACGAACTGACCCAGGCCGGCGCTGAGACCCGCGTCATCGACCTTTATGCCGAGCGCTTCCAACCGTCACTGACGTTGGAAGACTGGACCGACTACGAAGACACCAGCTGCAACACCGACCGTATCGGCCCGCATGTGGAAAGCCTGCAATGGTGCAACGCGCTGATCTTCGTCTACCCCACCTGGTGGTTCGGCCAACCGGCCATGCTGAAGGGTTGGCTTGACCGCGTGCTGGTGCCCGGCGTTGCCTTCACCATGCCGTGTGAGGACAACAAGCGCTTTGGCCACACGCTCAAGCACATCAAGCATCTGGGCGTCTTCACCACCTGCGGTGCCTCGTTCTGGCTCACCAAATTGATCGGCTCGCCCGGCAAGCGCATCCTGATGCGCGGTTTGCGAGCTCTTTGCCACGATCGGGCGCGCACCGTGTTCGCCGCCCACTACCGCATGGATTTTTCAACATCGGATAGCCGCACCCGGCACTTGGCACGCGTTCGCAAAAAGATGCGCAAGCTGATCGGCCAGCCAACCGCAGCAGTGCCGGTCGCAGGCTATCCCAACAAGGTGAGGCAAACGGCATGACGACCATCCCCGTTCTCGACTACGCAACGTTCTCCGGCGCGACCAAACAGGACTTTGTGGACGCTTGGGGCAAAGCCGCCCGTGGGCCGGGCTTCATGGTGGTGAAAAACCACGGCGTGGACCCAGACCTGATCGCAAACATGTTTGCCAAAGCCGATGAGTTCTTTGCTCTGCCCGGAGAGGAAAAAGCCAAGATTTCGATCGATAAATCACCGCATAACCGCGGTTATGCCGGCACCGGGTCGGAAAGCTTGGATGAGAAGAGCGGCCAGATGGATCAAAAAGAGGCCTTCAACATGGCCCTTGATCTGCCTGCCGATGATCCGCGCGTGATCGCCAAAGAGCCCTATCGCGGCACCAATATGTGGCCCGATGTTCCGGGCTTCAAAGACACGTTCACCGCCTATTTCGATCAAGTGTTCGACCTCGGACAGAATCTCCACCGCGCCATCGCGCTGGATCTCAGCCTGCCAGAGGACCATTTCGCTGAACCCTTTGTGGATTCCATGTCCACCTTGCGGGTGCTGCGCTATCCACCGGCGATCAACCCCCAGCCCGGCGAAATCGGCGCGGGGGCGCACACCGACTACGGTTCCATCACTTTGTTGATGAGTGATGGCACTGCCGGCCTTCAGGTGAAGCCACGCGACAGCGCCGAGTGGATTGATGTCCCGGCTATTGATGGTGCCTTTATCGTCAACATCGGTGATCTGCTGATGCGCTGGACCAACGACATCTATGTGTCGAACCCGCACCGGGTTCTGCGCCCAGTAAAAGAGCGCCGCTCGATTGCTTTCTTTATGGACCCCAACCCGAACGCGCTCGTGCAAGCGCTGCCCGGAACGGGCGAGGAAAAGCATTATGAGCCAATCCTCTGCCACGAATATCTCACGATGCGCCTGACGGCCACCTACAGCCAGAAAGCGGCAAGCTAAATGACGAAACGCTACCGCTGGGCCGACTACAAGACCACCGAATTTGAAAATCTCGATCCGCAAAAGGTGATCGCAGTATTGCCAACGGCTGCCATTGAGCAGCACGGGCCACATTTGCCGGTCGGCGTCGATACGTTCTTGAATGAGGGCATGCTCGCCACCGTTGAAACGCTGCTGCCTGAGCTGGCGCCGGACCTAGATGTGCGCATCTTGCCGGTGCAGGCTATCGGCAAATCCAACGAGCATCTGCACGCGCCTGGCACGCTAACCCTGCCCGCCGACTTGGCCCTTGCCATCTGGACGGAGATCGGCCTTTCGGTTGCCCGTGCTGGCGTGCGCAAGATGGTCATCACCAACTCCCATGGCGGCAATCTCGATCTGATCTCCATCCTATCGCGCGAAATGCGGGTGCAGGCACGGATGCTCTGCGTCAAAAGCCAGTGGGGCAATTGGGGCGTGCCAGATGGGCTCTACACGGAGGATGAGATGAAGTTCGGCATCCATGGCGGCGATGTTGAAACGTCGATGATGCTGCACTTCCATGAGGATTTGGTGGATATGAGCAAGGCGGAGAACTTCCGCTCCACCGCCGAAGATCTGCAAGGCGGCTTCAAGATCTCCCCAACCGGCATGCCCGCCTATGGATGGATTTCGTCCGACCTCAACAGCGATGGCACGGTGGGTGATGCGAGCATAGCAACGGCGGAAAAAGGCCGACAAACTGCCGACCATTATGCGCGTGGTTTCATCGGCCTGTTGAAAGACGTTGCCGAGGCGGACATCACCCGGTTCGACTAGGCGGCTCTAGCCCTCGCCGGCCTCGTCCGGCTCGTAGCGAATCAAATCTCCCGGCTGGCAGTCGAGATACGCGCAAATCTTCTCCAGCGTCTCAAAGCGCACGCCCTTCACCTTGCCGGACTTGAGCAGCGACACCTGCTGCTCCGTGATGCCAATGGCGGCGGCAAGCTCTTTGGAACGCACCTTCCGCCGCGCCAGCATCACATCAAGATCAACGACAATCGCCATCAGACGATGCTCGCATGATCATCGGCCACCCGCGCGGCTTCGCTGAGCACCAATCCCAATCCCCACAGCGCAAAACCTGCTGCGAATGCGCCAATATCAGATGTTGTGAAACCGACACTGAGCACACCTGGGCCGTCTGGATTGGTCATCGAAAGATAGAGCGTGGATAGCGTGTTGCTTGCCATAGCCGTCACCGCGAACACCACGAACCCCAGACCCGCCCGCGACACCAGCTGCGCGTTACGGGCATCCAGCACGGTGCCTTTGGCCAGGCGGCGAAACAGCTGAAAAAGCACCAGCATCGTCAGCACAAACACGACAACGGGGACCGTGCGCAGCAGCATCGGCACAATCACATTGGGGAAGCTGGCCGCATCAGCCGCCATTTCTGTGCCCAGCATGCCAAGCGAGGTGCTGATGAAGGTGATGCGGATGTCTTCAGAGACCCATTGACCGATCAAGCCGATCAACAGCCCGGCAGCAGCAAGCAAGGGAACAATCGCGACCCAACGGGCGCGACGCGAGACAGGTGTGAGGGCAGACGGGGAGGAATGGGGGGAGGCAAGCATGGGGATGTCCTTGAACTGGGAATGATCGAGCGATGAAATTATCGCTTCCAATCTAAAAATTAATATAATAGATGAATTTTATCGAGTCAAAGTAAGAGTTCTTCAAATCATGAAATTCCCCCTATCCGTGCTCTCCCGCGGTTCCATCTCCCGCAAAATCACCGCTGCCGTTCTTGGCGGCGCAACGGCGCTTGCCCTGCTGGCCGGCTGCAGCCATGTGCCCATCACATCCGTTCCGGCGCTCGCAGCCATTGACTTCCAAACGACAGAGTTTGGCGCCCTGCGCGCCGCGATCGAGATGCCGGCTGCTCTGGTGCCGAAAATTGACGGCGTTCGGCTCAATGTCAGGCTGACCATTGAAGGAGCCGTGGCCGAAGAGCGTTCCTACGCGCTGGTTGGGCAAGACCTCACGTCAGTCCAAACAGATCTTCCGCAAGCCGACGGCGACCGCCACACCTTCATTTATGCGCTTTCGCCGGACGATCAGCGTGGCATGGACGCCATCCGCCGGGCCGTCGAGGTCGCCAAAGCGAACCAGCAAAGCGGATCGCTCAGCGTGAGCGTCAGCGTCGACGAGATGTGCGTTGCCGGCGACCTTCCAGATGGTCCGCTGCGCGTCGACGTCTTCTTGAAAACCAGCGAAACCAATCGCTTCGTCCGTACCCTTGATGGCTTTGATCTGCGCGAAATCTCAACCGACGGATTGGACGAGGAACTCCCGACCTGCTGACGCAGGCGAAGGCAATGTGAACAGAAATGCCGCTTGCCAAGGTTGGAGGCGCGATGAAAGGGTGAGGGCATCAAATCGATGCTTGGAGCCCACTGATGTCCTCGCCTTCAACCACCCTCACCCGCTTTTCCGTCGCGCCCTTGTCCGGCATGACCCGCCACCTTGCGGACGTAACATCCGGGCGCGCCGATCCCGACACGGTGATCACCGACGTGCGCACGCTCAACACCTACTCCGAGCGCATTGCACCGGACAAAGAAGTGTGGATTGCCGGTGGACGGATCGCCGCCGTGAAACCTGCCGGCACCTACCAGGGCGCAGCCCCGCGCTATGACGGAAAAGGCGGCATCATCGCGCCTGGCCTGGTCGATCCGCACCTGCACATCGAATCCTCCATGGTCACCGCTTGCGCCTATGCCGAGGCAGCTTTGCTCAACGGTACGACCACGATCTTTTGCGACAGTCACGAAATCGGCAACGTCATGGACGTCGCCGGGGTCGAGGCCATGCTGGAAGATGCGCGCCAGGCCCCGCTTTCCATCTTCCTCACCGTGCCATCGACCGTCCCCGCCACTTCACCGGAGCTTGAAACGGCAGGTGGCGATCTGACGCCGGAGAAAATCGCCGGCATTTTCGATCGCTGGCCGGAAGCAGTGGCCCTCGGCGAGAAGATGGATTTCGTGCCCGTCTGCCTGTCGGACGAACGCTCGCACGCCATCATCGAAGCTTCTTTGTCACGCGGGCGCCCGGTCTCCGGTCACGTCTATGGCCGCGAGTTCGTTGCCGCCTATGCCGCCGCTGGTGTCACCGACACCCACGAAGCGATCGACCGCGACATCGCCGACGATCTTCTGGACGCCGGCATTTGGGTGTTTCTGCGCGGCGGACCACCGACAACGCCATGGCACTCGCTGCCGGAGGCGATCAAGACGATCACCGAGCTCGGCGCCTCCACCAAACGCGTCGCCGTCTGCACCGATGATCGCGACGCCGATGATCTTTTGATGTTCGGCCAGGATTGGGTCACCCGCCAAGCCGTCAACGCCGGCATCAAACCGGAGACCGCCTGGTCGATGGGCTCGCTCCATGGGGCCACACGCTTCGGCATGGAAAACGAGATCGGCGGCCTCGGCGGTGGGCGCCGCGCCGATCTGGTGCTGCTCAATGATGAGTTGGAACCGCAAAACACCTGGTATGGTGGCGAGCTGGTCGTTGAAAACAAATCGATCACGCCACGCCTCGATCAGGCGCTCTCCACACGCTACACCTATCCCGATGCGGCCTTCACCAGCGTGAAGCTGCCCGAGGCTATCACCATGACGCCTGAGGTCCCCTCGCGCGATGTCACCGCCAACGTGCTGCGCGTCGCGCTGCCTGGCATCACCCTCTACCATGACACGGTAGATCTTAAGGCCAGCAATGACTGGGGCACGCACTTCGATGACCACGGGCTGTGCTTCGTCACCATCATCGAACGCCACGGCAAGACCGACGGAAACGTCGCCCACGGTTTGTTGAAGGACTTCGGTTTGAAGGATGGCGCGGTGGCCTCATCGGTTGGCCATGACAGCCACAACATCATCATCGCTGGCACCAACGCCGAGGATATGCAGGTCGCGCTGGCAGCTCTCAAGGAGCATCAAGGCGGCGTCGTCACCGTCCAGGGTGAAGAGGTTACAGCCATGGTGCCGCTGCCGATCGCCGGGTTGCTGTCGGACAAGCGTGTCACGGTGGTCGCTGAAGAGATGAGCACGCTGAAAGCCGTCTGGAAGGAAATGGGCTGCACCATTCCCTTCATGGGCTTCAACCTGATTCCCCTCTCGGTGATCCCGGAAATCCGAATCACCGACAAGGGTATGGTGCGCGTTCCGGAGATGACTCTGGAGCCGCTTTACGTTGGGGAATGAGAAAAAGCCTTGGGAATCAATACCGGTTGCGGAAAAGCCTGCCGACCGAAATTCCTGAATGGCGTCAGACACTTTTGCGAAAAGTGAAACAATGACGCAAATTTTAGCCCAAATATGCGCCTAAAAGGCTAAGGTTAAGTACGGACCAACTGGCCCTCCAACCAAGGAGTGTGACCATGCAAGCACCTTACCTTTCGCCACCGGGCAGAATGCCCAAGCCGCCACTGGTGCGATTCCTTATCAAAAATGCTGCCATTGGCTTTGCGACGGCCGTCCTGTTTGTCGCCGCGATGCTTTACTTCAACGTCGGCAACCTAATGGCCCTTATCGTCCAATCCGATGTCGGCCTGTTCGCGATCGTGCTGATGACGCTGATGATCGGCTTCACCTTTGCCAGCCTGCAAATGGGCTTTGCGGTGATGTTTGCCTCAGACGATATCGACAAGGGACAGCCCGGCCGCGCCAGCCCGCTCATGTCGAACAAGGAAATGCGCCGCCTCGGGTTGCGCCCTCTACCGGTAAAACCCAAACCCGGCGCAAAGCACCCCTGAGATAAAGTCTCCTCCCAAACTGAAAACGCCGCGCTGGGATTTCCAACGCGGCGTCTTTTTGTCCGGACGCGGTCGTGTAGGACCCGCAGAACCTTTGGGGCTTAGGCCTCGTCATTCGGCACGACCGTCTGGCGATAAAGGTGCCAGGTCGCGTGCCCAATGATCGGCAGCGTGATGATCAGCGGGAAGAAGAACAGCAGCGCTGAAACCGCCACGATACCGGCAACCATCACGCCCCAGACGAACATCGGCCAGGGGTTTTTCGCCACGGCGTGGACGCTGGTCATGATCGCGGTCATGAAATCCACTGGCTTATCGTGCAGGTAGGGCACGCCGACGACCGAGATGGAGAACACAGTGCCCGCGAGAACGGCACCGAAGGCGTTGCCGACGAACAGGAATACCAGACCACGGGCGGTGAAGGCTTCCTCGATCAGCGAGCTGAGATCCATCTGCGCGAAGTAGAGCGGGTTGTAGCCGAAATTCAGCGCGTAGATCACGCGAGCAACGACCAGCCAGACGATCAGCATGAACGCCAGCACGAAACCATAAAGAAACACGTGCGTGACGCCATGGCGTTTGAAGGCCCCGAGCACGTCCCAGCCAACCTGCTCGCCGGTTTCGATACGGCGCGAAATCTCATAAAGACCAATCGCCGCGATCGGGCCGATCAGCAAAAAGCCGGCGGTGAAAGGGAAGATCAACGAATAGGACTCGGTGACCAGCAAGAACACCATCAAGAGCAGGCCCATGATGAAATAGGCCGCGCCGAAGAAGGTGGAGACAAAGGCGCCCTTCTTAAAATCGGAAATGCCCGCGTGCAGCGAGCTGAACACCGTGTCGAGACTGATCTGATTGACCTTGGTCGGCGGCACATAGCCTTGCGGCACGAAACCGGCACGGCTGTCCTCGGGCTCACCAATGATCTCATCAAGCTCGCTGATGTTGTTTACGTCGTTTGCACTCGTCATCGGTGTTTCATCCCTCTAGTGCCTGCATCATGCCAAGCGGGCGCGGCCAAGTGCGCGCGACAACGCTCGTTCCAGTCGGACCACAGCGTATGCCCGCGGCCTGCCGTATGCGACAACCTGTCCAAGAGGCGCAAAAAGCGCAAGTCCGGGCAAGTGACTGCATACCAGCCCACCAGCTTCACGATGGGGTCCACCCCGACCGCTATACCGAAACCCGTTTCCTGGGATCGACATAGATCAAATGCGGACCCGACTTTTGTCGATCAGGGAACCCCCGTGCGCAGCACCCCCAACTGATGGATGATAAGTGAGTTTGGCTACCTTTGATGTAGCGCAACGCCCTCGCGCCCGCTTGAGGGTTTGTGGGCGATGCGTTGGGCCGCGAGTCCGTGTCCGCCAGCATCATATCGGTTTCGACGATTTGACAGGCATCCGGCATCGCTTCGCCCGCACGCAGACGCGACATGACACGAATTAGGTCAAGGACACCAAACAATGTCAGCACAAGCCGTAGCTCAATCGGCTGGCAGCACAGAGGCCCCGGCCCGCCCGCTCACTTACGCGGATGACGCCGTACGCCTGTTTACCATCGCAACGGTCCTTTGGGCTTTTGTTGGGATGGCAGGCGGGGTCTTCATTGCCGCACAGCTCGCCTTTCCGGCCCTAAATTTTCACGAGTGGGTCAATTTCGGCCGCTTCCGCCCCGTCCACACCTCCGGCGTGATTCTGGGCTTTGGCGGCAACGCTTTGCTGGCCACGTCCTACTATGTTGTACAGCGCACCTGTCAGACACGGCTGTTCGGACCCAACTGGTTCCACATCCTGCAGTTCTGGCTATTCCAAGTTGTGCTGCTGTCAGCCGCCGGCTCCTACGTGCTTGGGTTCACCCAATCGAAAGAATATGCCGAGCCTGAGTGGTTCTTCGACATTCTCATCACCGTCTGGTGGGTGTCCTACCTGGTTGTCTTTGTCGGCACGCTGGTCCGGCGCAAAGAACCGCACATCTATGTCGCGAACTGGTTCTTCCTGGCCTACATCGTCGCCGTGGCCATGCTGCATACGGTCAACAACATTTCGATCCCGATTTCGTTGTTCTCGCCACATTCCTACTCGATCTATTCCGGCGTCCAGTCGGCGATGATCCAGTGGTGGTACGGACACAACATGGTCGGCTTCTTCCTGACCGCCGGCTTCATCGGCATCATGTACTATTTTGTGCCCAAACAGGCCGAACGCCCGATCTACAGCTATCGCCTGTCGATCGTGCACTTCTGGGCGCTGATCTTCCTCTACATCTGGGCTGGTCCGCACCACCTGCACTACACCGCGCTGCCCGATTGGGCGCAGACGCTGGGCGTGGTGTTCTCGGTCATGCTGTGGATGCCTTCGTGGGGCGGCATGGTGAACGGTATCATGACCCTGTCGGGCGCCTGGCATAAGCTGCGCACCGACCCGATCATGCGCTTCCTGGTGGTGGCTGTTGCCTTCTACGGCATGTCGACCTTCGAAGGTCCGCTCATGTCGATCAAAGAGGTCAATGCCCTCTCGCATTACACCGACTGGACGGTTGGTCACGTGCACTCCGGTGCTCTTGGCTGGGTGGCGTTCGTTGCCTTCGGCGCGATCTACTATCTCGTGCCACGCCTTTGGCGGCGCACCATGCACTCGGTCGCCCTGATCGAGGTCCACTTCTGGCTCGCCTCAATCGGTATCCTTCTCTACATCACCGCGATGTGGGTGTCGGGTATCACGCAGGGCCTGATGTGGCGCACCTATGATGAGAACGGCTTCTTGCTCTACACGTTCTCCGACACGGTCGCGATGCTGCACCCCTACTACGTGACGCGCTTCCTGGGCGGTGTCCTCTATCTCGGTGGCGTGGTGGTCATGATGTACAACCTCTACCGCACCATCACCGGACCGATCCAAGCGCGCACCCCCACCCCCCTCGTTTCGGGCCACAAGCCCGGCGACCTCGCACCGGCGGAGTAAACGGTCATGTTGAATCACGGTATCATTGAAAAAAGCACGCCGTTGATGCTGCTCTTGATCCTGCTGTCGCTTATCGTCGGCGGCATGGTCCAGATCATCCCGCTGTACAAAGTGGAATCGACCATCGAGCCGGTGTCGGGTGTGCGACCCTACTCACCGCTGGAGCAGATCGGCCGCAACCTCTACATGCGCGAGGGCTGCTACAACTGCCACTCGCAGCAGGTGCGTCCGTTCCGCGATGAAGTGGACCGTTATGGCCACTATTCGCTCGCCGCAGAGGGGGTCTACGACTACCCCTTCCTATGGGGCTCCAAACGCACCGGGCCGGATCTTGCCCGCGTCGGCGGCAAATACTCCAACGAGTGGCACGCTGCCCACTTGCGCAACCCGCAAGCCGTGCTGCCGGAATCGATCATGCCGGACTACGCGTTCCTGGAACGCCCGCTGGACTATGACGATATCGAGCTGCACATGCGCACCCTGCGCTTCGTCGGCGTGCCCTACACCGACGCCGACATCGAAGCGGCCCGCGATGACATCATCGCTCAGGCTGTCCCGACCATTGGCGACGCCACGGCACTGCGCGAGCGTTATGCCGACGCCCCGCTTGGCCCATTCACCGGCAACGATGAAGAGGTCACGGAAATGGACGCGATGATCGCCTACCTGCAGGTGCTCGGCACGATGGTGGACTTCACCACCTTCGATCCGGAAACCATGCTGCAGGGCCAGGAGGTGGGACGATGAGCTCTGAGGCTCTGATCGGCTACTCGGAGGCCGCCTTCCTTGCGATCGGCCTCCTAGCCATCCTCCTGTTGCTGGTGCGCGTCTTCCATCCAGCCAATCGCGCCAAGATGGACGACCACGCCAACATCATTTTCCGTGGCGAAGATGCCCCCGAACCTCGGATGCCCGATAACCACGAACCAAGCCGCAACCCGGCAAGGCAGGACTGACATGGGTAACAAGATCGAACGCGACCCGATTACCGGCCAATACACAACCGGCCACCAATGGAACGGGATTCGCGAGCTGCGCACACCGGTGCCAACCTGGTGGATGCTGGTGTGGATCGCCTCCATCGCCTTTGCCGTTGTCTACGTTGTGTTGCTGCCGTCCATCCCGCTCGGTGATCAGACAACCTCTGGCACCACCGGTTACACGGCTCGCCTGGCGCTGGAGGAACAGCTGGAAACCGTGCGCACAGCACGCGAAGCCCAAGGCGCGGTTTTGGCAGAAATGGAGTTGGCCGACATCGCCGCCGATGCCGAACTGGCAACGCTCGCCTTCAATGGCGGTCGCTCGGCCTTCGGTGTGAACTGCATCCAGTGCCACGGCGCTGGCGGTGGCGGCCAAATTGGTCAGTTCCCATCGCTGATCGATGATGACTGGCTGTGGGGCGGCACGCTCGATGACATCTGGTATTCCATCAATCACGGCATCCGCAATGAAACGCTCGATGCACGCTTCTCCATCATGCCGGCCTATGGCGATTTCTACGAGCAGGCCGACATTGAAGCCGTCACCGATTATGTGCTGGCCCTCAACCCATCCGCACCCAACCACGCCACGCGCGACCAATTGCCTGGCGCGGAGACGTTTGAGCTGGAATGCTCAGCCTGTCACGGCGTGAATGGTCTGGGTGATCCGATCTTTGGGGCGCCAAATCTGTCGGATGCCGTCTGGCTCTATGGCGGCGAACGCGAAGAAATCGTCGCGCAAATCACCAACCCGCAAATGGGCGTGATGCCAGCGTTCGGCGAACGCCTGGATGAAGCCACCATCAAGATGCTGGCCATCTATGTGCACTCCTTGGGCGGTGGTGAAGCCGCCGGTTCTGGTGAAACCGCCGCGCTGCAATAGGACCAACGCCACACCAACAGGCCGCGCGGCATTTCGTCCGCGCGGTTGCCCTTAAGGGCTAGTGCTGACGACGAAGCAGCCACCGCTGTGGAACATTAGCAGCACATTATTCAAACCAACCAAAAGGCATGCAATCCATGGTCGTGGGCTACCAGGCAGACGAGTTTCCTGGCGTCAAAAAGGTCTACCAAAAATCCGTCACTGGCACGTTCCGCCGGATCAAAAGCGCGGTTCTGGCAGCGATCACGGTGTTCTTCTTCGGCGCGGCGTGGATTCCATGGAACCGCCCCGGCGACACCCCCGACCAAGCCTTCCTCATGTCGTTCACCGAAGGCAAGTTTTACGCTGGCCCATGGACCTTCTGGCCGCAAGATCTCTATCTGCTGACGCTGGTGCTTCTGTTCTCCGCCTTTGGGCTGTTCTTCACCAACACCATTGTCGGGCGTATCTGGTGCGGCTTTTCCTGCCCGCAGACGCTCTGGACCGATGGGTTCCAGATGATCGAGCGGCTGTTTGAGGGCGACCGCAACGAGCAAATCAAACGCGCCAAAGAAGGTCTGACTGCCCAGAACCTTGTCCGCAAAATTGGCAAGCACACCGTTTGGGCGGCCATCGGCCTGCTGACCGGTCTGACGCTGATTGGTTATTTCGCTGGCACCATCAACACCTTCACCCAGGTCCCGACGTTTCAAGCCGCCACACCGACGATCGTGATGGTCGGCGTGTTCGCCGCGCTCACCTATCTGCTGGCCGGGTTCGCGCGCGAAAAAGTTTGCCTCTACATGTGCCCCTGGCCGCGTTTTCAGTCGGCCATGCTCGACCCCAACACCAAGATCGTGACCTATCACGCCTGGCGCGGTGAACCGCGCGGCAGCGCCAAGAAGAAGGCGGCTGGCGCCGACATTGGCGACTGCGTGGACTGCAATCTGTGCGTCAATGTCTGCCCAACGGGTGTCGATATCCGCAACGGCCTGCAATTGGGTTGCATTGGCTGCGGGCTCTGCGCGGATGCCTGCGATGGCATCATGACCAAGCTGAAACGCCCGACCGGCCTGATCAACTTCGCCAGCCTTGCCGAAACCCACGATGAGGCTCATCTGGCCGCACCGATGGTGGAAGTGGGTGGCAAGAAACGCAAACCCACCAAAGTGCGTTTCTACGGTTATGGCGCTTTGATGATTCTGGTGTCTGCCGCCATGGTTTTCACCGTGCTCAACCGCACTGGCTTTGACGTCGCCATCACGCCGGAGCGCAACCCAGCCTTCGTCACGCTGTCGGATGGTTCGATCCGCAACATCTACAATGTGCGCCTGTCGGATCGCGGCTCGGAAGCCGAGATGGTGCGTTTTGAGATCGATGGCTTGGTCGGCGAAACGGTCACGATCAGCCATGCCGGCTCGGCACTGGCCGAGGGCGAGAACCCGACCATTGCCTTTGGCGATATCGAAGCGGCCTCGCTGCGCGTCCTCATCACCGTGCCGCCGACGCGGCGCCCGGAAGGTCGCACGCCAATCACCTTCTCGCTGGTCAATGGTGACAGCGGCCAGGTGATGACGACCAGCAATACCTATTTCTGGGGTCCAGAGAATTAGAAGCCTCGAAGAAGGCCAGCGGTCCGACACGGGCCGGAAGGGAAGAACGACCATGAGCACCGATGCTTTGCACAATGAGCCGCCTAAGCGCGGAGGTTTCCTCGGCTGGCTGATCGGCTCCAATGGCTGGATACCGTTGCTCTTTGTCGGTGGTTTTCTCATTCTCTTCGCAGTCACCGGCAACTTCGTTCGCCTGGCCCTGACCACGTTCCCCGGCCTTGTCACGACCAATGCCTATGAGCGTGGCCTTGCCTATGACGATGTGATTGCCGCCGAACAGGCACAGGCCGAGCAGGGCTGGCAAATGCAGATTCTTGCGCCTGAGTTTTCCGGCGATGGCCAGATCGCGGCGATTACGCTTGCCGACCGCAATGGCGAAGCGCTGTCAGGCGGCACCGTGATCATGATGGCTGAACGCATGACCCGTTACGCCCAGCAGGTTCGTGTTCAACTTACCGATGTTGGCGAGGGCCGCTACGAAGCGCCGATGGAGTTTCCGATCTCCGGTCGCTGGTTCGTCAGCGTCTTGGCCGATGTCGAAGGAAGCCGTCACTTCGCGACCGAAGAGATTTTCGTCCATGCACCCGGCGTCAACTAGGCCTCCATCGCAGGATTGTTCTGAGACCTCGTAATGGCATCACTCGACGCGTCCCTCGCCCCACCTTCCAGCCGCGCAAAGACGCGCACGGTCGTCGATTTGTCGACCGCCGCTGAGACCGATGCCAAAGGCACGCACACGATCAACCTTCTGGTCGGCAATGTGCACTGTGGCGGTTGCGTGCGGAAGATCGAAGACCGCTTGGCCAAGGAACCCGGCGTTGAGACGGCACGCGTCAATCTCTCCACTCGTCGACTGACGGTGAAATGGAACGGGGATGAGGATCGCGCCAACGCGTTTGCCAGCGCGATTGAGGATCTTGGCTATCCCGTTGCCCTCTACCGCATGGAAGCTGTGGTCGAACGCGACAAAAAGACCGAGCGCGAGCTGATCATGGCGCTGGCGGTGTCGTTCTTCGCCGCTGCCAATCTGATGATGCTCGCTTGGGCCGTATGGGCCGGGCATTTCGCGACCATGGGCCAGGCGACCCGCGACTTCTTCCATTGGATCGCCGCGCTGATCGCCGTGCCGTCGGTCTATTATGCCGGCCTGCCCTTCTATCGCTCGGCCATTGCCGCGCTGCGCAAGGGCCGCTCCAACATGGATGTGCCGATCTCGGTCGGCGTGACGCTGACGACGGCGATGAGCATGTATGAAACCTGGACCGGTGGCCCGCACGTCTATTTCGACGGCGCGCTGATGCTGCTCTTCATCTTGCTGGTTGGCCGTTATCTTGATCACAAGGTGCGCGGGACTGCCCGCTCCGCCGTACACGATCTGGCGATGCTCGCTGGTCAACCGGTGCAGAAGCTTCTGCCAGACGGAACGCTGCAGGCCGTAGCCTCCGACAGTTTGGCAAGTGGTGATCGAATCCAAGTGGCCGCCGGCGAACGCATCGGCGTGGACGGCATCGTGCGCGAAGGCGGCTCGTCCATCGACACGGCGCTCATTGATGGCGAAACCACGCCGAAAGATGTCGCTGTCGGCGCCAATGTGCTGGCCGGCACCATGAACCTCACCGGCCCGCTGATTGTGGAGGCCAAGAGCGTCGGCGAAGCCACCGTGCTTGCCGAAATCGTGCGCTTGTTGGAAGCTGCCGAGCAGAAAAAGGGCCGCTACATGGCCTTCGCCGACAAGGTGGTGCGCTGGTATTCACCCACTGTGCACGCCCTGTCGCTCGGCGCCTTCCTTGGCTGGTGGCTTTTTGGCGGCATGGCCGTGCCCGAAGCGCTGATGATCGCGGTTTGCGTGCTCATCATCACCTGCCCCTGCGCCCTTGGTCTTGCCGTGCCGATCACCCAAGTGGTCGCCGCAGGCCGTCTCAGCCGCCAAGGCGTGCTGGTGAAATCCGAAACGGCGCTGGAACGCTACGCCGCCATCGACACCATCGTCTTCGACAAGACAGGCACGCTGACCACGCTTGAGCCGCGCCTGGTCGGTCTGCCAGACGACGAGGAAGCCCTGCAGATCGCCTCCTCAATCGCAGCTTCGTCCAAACACCCCCTCGCCCAGTCGATCCGCGCCGCCGCGCCGGATGTGCCGCGCGCCAAAGGCGTCGAAGACACACCCGGCATGGGCCTTTCCTGGCAAAACGAAGACGGCGAAGTTCGCCTTGGCTCGGCGCGCTGGTGCGGTCTGTCAGACGAGGATACTGAAGCCGCCAACACTTCCGGCGGCGGCCTGGAAACTGAGGTCTGGCTCACCCGCCCTGGCCATGGCCCGGCACGCTTTGTCTTTGCCCCGCTGCTGCGGCCGCAAACCCGGCAAGTCATCGACACGCTAAAGGAAGGCGGGTTCCAGATCGCCATCATGTCCGGCGACCGCGCTCGGTTCGTGGGGCCGCTTGCCGATCAGTTGGGTATCGCCGATTGGCAAGGCGACATGACGCCCGCCGACAAAATCGCCGCTATTGAAGCGATGAAGGCCGATGGCAAACATGTCTTGATGGTCGGCGACGGCCTCAACGACACCCCTGCGCTTGCCGCCGCCCACGCCTCGCTTGCGCCGACCAGCGCTGCCGACATTTCCCGGCGCGCGGCGGACGCGGTTTTTCAGGGCAACAGCCTCAGAGCTTTGCCCGAAACGCTGGCCACGGCCCGCGCGACCCGCCGCATCGTGGTACAAAACATTACGTTCTCTGTGGGCTACAACCTTTTCTGGGTGCCGGTTGCCGTGCTCGGCCTCGTCACACCGTGGATCGCGGCCATCGCCATGGCCGCCAGCTCGCTGATCGTCACGCTCAACGCCATGCGGCTTGACGGTGCCGGTCCGTTCAAACGGATCGCCACCCGCCAGCAACCACCGGCGCAAATCCTCGCCACCGAGGGAGCCGCCTGATGGATGTGCTCCTGTTTTTGGTGCCGCTTGCCCTTTTTCTCTCAACAATTGGTCTAATTGCGTTCTTTTGGGCGCTAAAATCGGGACAGTTTGATGATCTTCAAGGCGCGGCCGAACGGATCCTCTACACCGATGACCATCCTGAGCATTCCCTGCCACCTGACACACCCAACACGATGGATGAAAAGCAATGAGCACTTCAAACGCGGGCCAATCGAGCGCCGGTAAAACCCTAGGCGGTCTCATCGTCCTCCTTATTGTTATCGTCGGCTTCGCGGGCATCGGCTACGCCGTTGGCGGTGTCACCGGCGCCATATGGGTCACCCTCATCGGCCTGGTTCTCTACGGACTTCTCTACGCGTGGCCCAGCCTAACGTCGGGCGCCGAACAGACCGGTTTGGCCAAAATCGTCTCCGCGCCTTTCGCGTTGGTCGCCAGCATTGTCCTGTTCATCCCGGCCGTCATTGTCGGCCTCTTCCGCCGCCTGAAAGCGCAGCGCGACCGCAAAATGGGCATCGAACCAACCATCGATGATGTCGATGAAAGCGGTCAGAAGCGCAGCTTCTTCTATGGCCGTTGGACCGACGCAACGACGCTGTCGCTGTTCCTCATCAATGCCGTCGTGGCGCTGATCATCGCGCTCATCGTCTTCGGCCCAATGGCGCTCATCGTTTTCGGCGTGGTTGCAACGCCGCTGTTCCTGGTGGCGCTCTTCCTGGTGGGCCTCAACGGCGCCAACCCTGAGCTGGCCAAACCGCAGCCTGGCGAAGAGGTCGAGGAACTGGCGATCTAAGCCAAACACCTTCGTCCCGACATATCAAAGGGCGGTGCTACGGCGCCGCCCTTTTTCATGCTCGCATTCCCGCTATTGTCAGAACTGTTCCTGCATCCGCCGCAGGCCAATCTGCCGGTCGGAGGCGGCCAGAGCATCGGCGAGCGTCACAACGCCCTGCGCCTCAAGCAATGGTAGGAGCTTGATGAAAACCTCGCCGGTTGCCAGGGCATCGCCAAGCGCGGTGTGACGATCTTCCGGCGGCAGAACCACGCCGAACCGCTCTGACAGACCGTCGAGAGAAAGGCTCTCATCACGCCCCAACGCATGGGCCGCCAACAGCAGCGTATCGAGCACCGGCTGATTAAACCGCACGCCGACTTGGGCTTCCTTCAAGGAGAGAAACTTCATGTCGAACGCCGCATTGTGCGCGATCAGTGCGCCTGGCCCGACAAAGCCATGAAACCGCGGCAGGGTTTCTTCGATCCCTGGCGCATCGGCCACCATCGCATCGGTGATGCCGTGGATTTTTGTGGAGGCCGCCGGAATGGTGCGTTGCGGATTGACGAACTCATTGAAGATTTCGCCGCGCAAGACCCGCCCATTGACGATCCGTACCGCCCCGATGGAGATGATCTCATCACCCTTGGACGGCTCAAGACCCGTGGTCTCGGTGTCGAACACCACCGATGTCAGCGCGCGCAGCGGTCGCTTGTCGAGCTCGCTGGCGTGGGGGCGATGGAGCAGGTCGAAATCGTAGAATTCGCGCCGCGCTTCGGCCGGCATGAACGAGCGTTCGGTTCGCTCATAGCGCTCAGCAGCCACCTTCAGCGGAAGGCGCAAACGCGTCACGCCTTCGCCAATGTCCGCATCGACACGCAGCTGCGTGCGGTGACGGTGGAGAATGTCGCCGCCGGTGACCGCGCCAAGATCGGGCTCCAACTGTTCCTCCAGCCAACTGGACAGCGTTTCTTCTGAAACCGCTTCACCTGTGTAGAGCAGATCGACAAACGCATCGCCGTCCGAGGCAAGGGTGGCGATAACGCGGAAGTCTTTCACCTCAAAGTCGATGGCCAAGCGGTTGGCCAGCCGGTCCAAAAGATCGGTGATCGAGGCGCTGTCGCAATGCAGCCAGACCGGGTCGCCTTCGACGGTGAATGTCAGCCCGCGGCCCTCAGAGTCGCGTTCCGCGATGCAATGAAACAGCGTGGTGGAAAACACTGCGCTCATCGGCCAGGCGCCTGCAAGGACGTCCAACAGGAACGTATCGAGACGCTCAATCTCTTCGGTCACAGCCGCCATGTCCTCGCCCATGTCGGCCGCATCGGCTTTGGCCGTGAGCCCGGTGAGGCGCGCGCGCAGATCATCGCGAATGTCGAACAGCGCACGCTCACGATAAAGCGCTGTCGATAGTGCGTTGGTGACGTCCTCAAACGTCACGACATACCCGACGGGCACCGCGCCAGCATCGTCCATCATCAGAGACATGCGCCCCTTGATGGTATGGCGCCCATCTACCGTCCCGGCAATCAACATGATGCTTAGGCCATCGGCATGCTCGGCATGGCGACCCGAAGCAAACCGGGATTGAAGACGCAAAAGCGCGTGACGAAACGGTCGCTCGGCCAAGGTTTCGAACAGAGGACGGTCAAGACCCACATCGCCGGTGACGTGCAGGATTTCCAGCGCCCGGCGATTGTAGAGCAGCACCTGATGGTCGAGCGTGCATATCAGCACCCCGTCATGGAGATCGCGCAGCACGGTCTCCAGCCGACCGCGCACGACCGTCTCGCGCTCTTTGGCATCGTCCTGACCGCTCGGCAAATAGGCTTCAAGCAGCGCGCTGACCTCACGCACCACACCGCCGAGTAATCCCGGATCACGCAAGCCGGAAACCGCGGCGACGCCTTCGTCCGGTACCCGGCGCAAAGCCGTCTGCAAGCGGGTTGCGGGCGCAAGCGCTGTGGATTTGACCTTGGCCATGCAGGCAAAAAGCAAACCCACCAACCCGAACGCCAAAAGCACAATGACCGGCGCCAAGGTTCGGCCGAGCCCGCCATCGCTGCCGCCCCAGGCGGCAAGGCCCGATAGCACGATCAGGAGGATCGCGACGGTCAGCGTCGGCATAAACAGGCGGCGCGCCAGCGCATTGGGTTCAGGCGCCACGCGCGCGGAGGCATGATCACGCGCTTGATCAGCAGAAGCCATGGTGTGTTCCCTCCCACAGGTGGTCACCAATTAGCGGCATCCGCATTCATTGTTGTTGTTTCTAAACGCGGGCCAACCCCGGCAGTTAAGCCGCGGGGCATTCAGTATGCCTTGATCCTCGCCAACATCAGTCTAGCGCTTTCGTCGGATAGCCCGGTCTAACTATCGACTGGCGTTCCATGTCGAGCGCAGGCCGCCGCAACAAGTGGATCGTCCAGGCCAACCGACGACCAGTCGCCGTCAAGCGGCATACCGTTCTCGTCAAGCTGCATAGCATCGCCGACCAAAAGCCGTGCACCAGCCTCGCAATCCACGAAATTGGTGGCCACGAAGGTCGGCGAGAAACGCTCCATCAAAATGACGTCGATGAGCACAAAATTTTCAACGTCAGGGTTGGTGCGTGCCGTCGTGTGATCGATCGCGACAAAACGATTGATGCGCGGAACGAGATAGGTCCAAGGCTGATAGGGCACCGAGTAATCAAACGTCTCCACCACCTCAATCTCTTCGGGCAGCGTGGAGCGTACCTGATTGAACCAGCTATATTCGATGTGGATCGTGAGCAGCAGCATGCCCAGACCGCCGGTCGCCGGATAAAGCCAGCGCGGCAGGTTGAGCCGAAACGTCTTGGAGATGATCAACAAGACAGCGGCCAACGAGATGCCGCCGGCAATGGCGCCAATATATCCTAAAAACATCGATGCCTTTCACGCATACCAACTAAGAGCCCAGGCGCTTGATGTAGCCCTTGGCGCTCTGGAGCGCCAGCACCTCATTTGGTCGATGTTTAAGGCGCATCAGGATGCCGGCGCGTCAGCCGACGCTCCGCCCATGCCCAAGAGCCGATTGCAGGCTTTTGATGACACCGAACGCATCTTTTAGATGGTTGCGCTCAAATGAAGACAACCGGGAAGGCGCTAGGAAATTGTCCGGCTTCTCACCGTCGCGGATTTGTCGGGCCTGATGGCGAAGGCGCATGGTCGATATCAGATCATAGGCATCAATGAGGTCGCTCGCGCCCGACTTGGAGACAGTGCCCGCCTCCTGCGCCGCCTGAAGCCGCTCGCGCGTATTGACCGCGCCGATCGCGCCTTCCAGGGCGTACATGCGCGCCAGATCGACGATCGGAACCACACCATTGTGCTTCAGATCGACGGTGTCCTTGTGCTCACCGGAGCGGATCAGCGCAAACCCGCGGAACAAGCCGAGCGGTGGCGTATGCTTCAGCGAGTTGGCCGCCATATGCGCGCGGAAGATCGAGTTCTTCGACGCCAACTCCAAGGTCTTCTCCTGAAGACCGTCGAACAGGCTCATTTCGCCGTGGATAGCGCGCAAATCGAACATCACCGAGGCGAGCATCTGCGCCATCGGGTCGGGCTTGCGCACCCAGCTCTCGAAATAGCCGCGCCAGACGTTCACCGGTTTCCGCCAACGATCGTTGGTCGCCATCATATCGCCCGGGCAATAGAAATAGCCCGCCTCATCAAGCCCATCCGACACAAATGTTGCCATGTCCTTGAAGTAGGCATCATGCTTGGCGGCGTCGAAATCATTATGCAGGATCAGGCAGTTATCCTGGTCTGAGACGCCGGTCTGCTCGCGCCGCCCTTGGCTACCGCAGGCCAGCCACAGATAGGGCACCGGTGGCGGCCCCAGCTTTTCTTCGGCCATCTCCAGAAGGCGGATGGTGAGCGCATCGGTGAGCGAGGTGATGACCCGTCCGATTTCGTGCGGCGGTACGCCCGACCCGACCAGTTGCACCAAAAGTGAGGGCGTCTGCTCGATCACACCGGCCAACTCCGCGGTGTCGGACAGCCGTTGGATGTCGCCGATCATATAGACCGCCGACACTTGCTGGCGGCGCACCAGATTGGTCCGCGTGATGATGCCAACCGGCTTACCATCCTCGGCAATCGGCAAATGACCGATCCCGTTGGTGCTCATGGCCAGCATCGCATCAAAGCCGGAGGCATCGGGCGCAAAGGCCATCGGATCACGCGTCATGACCTCGTCCACCGGCACGCCCGGATCACGGCCTGCCGAGACGACCCGCCCAGTGATATCGCCAGTCGTCAAAAGACCGACCAACTGGTCGCCATCGACGACGAGGACACAGGAAATGTGCTTGTCGGCCATCAAGGTCGCCGCGTCCTGGACACGGGTGCCGAGCGGTACCGTGACGGGGTTCGGCGTCATCAACTCGTGCAGCGGAATGCCGACAAGGCTGGCATCGGTGGTCGGAGCCGGCTCGCTCTGGTCCGGCAGGAAGCGACCGAAGAACGCCTTGAACGGATCGCTGGATTCCACCAGCTCTATGAACGTCGTCAGCGGAACGGTGTAGACGGCTGCCTGGTCACCGCGCGCGCGGGCCGATTGATTGGCCACGCCGTCATTGAAAAGGGCGCGCGAACCAAAACTATCGCCAGCATGGACCTGGCTGATCACATCGCCGTCGGGCGACAGCAAATCCACCTCGCCGCGCGCCACAATCCGAAGCGCGTCCACGTCCTGGCCGAACCCGTAAATGATCGCCCCATCGGCATAGGTCTCAACACCAAGACTGCCGAGCAACGTCGCCATCGCCTCTTCTGACAGGGAATCGAACGGATGATAGTTGCGCACGAAGCTGGGCGCATTGGCGAGGGTGACGTCCATAGGGAATCCTTGAATCAGGCGTCGCACATGAGGCGATCAGACCATGCGCCGTTGGTCGACGAGGGCCAATAGGGCAAAGCGCGTAAACCCTTCCAACAGCGCAGAATTTGCAGTCCCAAACGAAAACGGGCCCCGCAAAAGCGGGACCCGTCAAAGCATATGGCAGAGGCTGCGGTGTTAGTGATCCGCAGCAGCTGCGGCGGCACCGCGTGGGAACCGAACCGATTCCACCAGCTCCTGAATGTGCTCCGGTGGAGCAGCTGTCGCACGCGACACCAGGAACGCTGCAGCGAAGTTGAACACCGCACCAATCGGCCCGAAGTGGGTCGGTGGGATGCCGAACAGATACTGCGAGCTATCGAATGTCGCCGTGCCTGGGATGAAGAACCATCCAAGGAACAGGAAGAGGTACAGACAGGTCGAAATCAGACCGGCCAGCATACCTGCGATAGCACCAGCAGAGTTCATCCGCTTGGAGAAGATGCCCATCATCAGCGTCGGGAACAGGGTCGCAGCGGCAAGACCGAAGGCCAGCGCCACCACCTGAGCCGCGAAGCCCGGGGGATTGAGGCCCAGATACACCGCCACACAGATGGATACCAACATCGAAATACGCGCTGCAAGTAGCTCGCCCTTCTCTGAGATATCCGGATTGAATACCGACTTGATGAGGTCATGACTGATCGCCGAGGAGATGGCGAGCAACAGACCAGCAGCCGTTGACAGCGCGGCGGCGATACCACCGGCAGCAATCAACGCGATCACCCAGCCTGGAAGCTGTGCAATCTCCGGGTTAGCAAGCACGAGGATGTCACGGTTGAAGGTGACAAGCTCATTGCCTTCCCAGCCACGCTCAGCGGCCAGTTCGGCCATCGCCGGATTGGCATCGTTGTAGTACTGGATCCGACCGTCGCCGTTCTTGTCTTCGACACCCAGAAGGCCGGTGACCTGCCAGGTTTCGAACCAATCGGGCAACTCATCGACCGCAACCGCTTCACCTTCAAGACCAGCCGGCCACATCGTGGTGGTGATGTTGAGGCGCGCCATCGCACCAACAGCCGGAGCCGTCAGGTACAGAAGGGCGATGAACACCAGTGCCCAACCAGCAGACCAACGCGCGTCAGCCACCTTAGGAACGGTGAAGAAGCGGATGATCACGTGGGGTAGACCAGCAGTACCGATCATCAGCGACAGGGTGTAGAGCGCCATCAACCAAGGATTGGTGGTGGCGGTGTATTCCCTAAAGCCAAGATCCGTCAGCAGCCCATCGAGCACCACGAGAAGGTGCTGGCCTGCGCCTGCATTGCCTTCTGCCATGGTTGAGAACAGGCCAAGACCCGGGATCGGGTTGCCGGTCAGGTTGAGCGAGATGAAGATCGCCGGAATGGTGTAGGCGATGATCAGCACGCAATACTGGGCCACCTGGGTATAGGTGATGCCCTTCATACCGCCGAGCACAGCGTAGACCAGAACGACAAAACCAGCGGTGTAGAGGCCGAGGTCAATCGGGATTTCCAGGAAGCGCGAGAAGGCAATGCCTGCACCACGCATCTGACCGATCACATAGGTCACCGAGATCACGATGAGACAGATAACTGCCACAACGCGCGCGGCGGTGGAGTAGTACCGGTCGCCCACAAACTCAGGAACCGTGAACTTGCCGAACTTACGAAGGTACGGTGCAAGCAGCATGGCCATCAGCACGTAGCCGCCCGTCCAACCCATCAGGAACAGTGAGTTGTTGTAACCAACGAAGGCGATAAGACCCGCCATCGAAATAAACGAAGCAGCGGACATCCAGTCAGCTGCGGTCGCCATACCGTTGATGATTGGGTTCACGCCGCGACCAGCGGCATAGAACTCACTCGTCGACGCAGCACGCGCCCAGATGGCGATACCGAAGTAGAGCGCAAACGACGCGCCCACCACGATAAAGTTGAGGGTTGTTTGATCCATTACAGCGCTCCCGGACTATTCTTCGTCCACGCCGTGTTCACGGTCGAGAGCATTCATACGCCAAGCGTAGAAGAAGATCAGGACCAAGAACACGAGGATGGAGCCCTGCTGGGCGAACCAAAAACCAAGATCGGTGCCGCCGACGGCGATACCGGAAATGAGTGGGCGTAGCAGAATGGCGAAGCCAAAGGATGCAATGGCCCAGATAACAAGGCAGATGCTGATGAGGCGAAGATTCGCCTTCCAGTATGCCGTGTTTTCTTCTGAGTAGTCAGACAATACGCGTCCTCCCTAAAGACGTTTCCAGCCCTTGGATCGCGTGTGCCCGAATGGGCCTCCTGCGAGCAGGCCCGAAGGCGCGCCCATAGGATTACCGAATGGTAACGATCCAAAGCTGTCGGGCAAACTATCGGAAGGTTTCGGATTCTTGAAGCGGGTACGTACGGACTACCCCCTATACTTCCGGGTAATCAACGAAGGGCGTTCAACCTTTGGCTAGGTCAAAAATTAGTCAATAATTTCAATGATATAGATTTGACTTGCCCATCGATATCAGCGGTGCGGCGCAGCAATTAGGTGCGCCGCAACCTTCGTCGCTTGGGAAAAGCCCGTAGCGGCAAAATCAAGCCGGCGGCTACGCCGCCGGCCAGTCGCTCTGCTCAGTGCGCGTCCTTTGAAGACGTCTTGTTAGCTCGTCATCGCAGGGATGATCGTATCGCCGTAGCGCGCGATGATGTTCTCTTCATCGCCATTATCCAGATAGATGTTGAACTGGGTCACACCCACGCTTTCCAGCTCTTGAAGTTTGGCGATGTGGTCATCCACAGAGCCGAGAACGGCGAACCCGTCGATGATGTCATCGGTGATGAAATCGAGATACGGATTGTCGCTCTGGCCGTGCTTGGAATAGTCGTAGCCGCGACGCTTCTCCACATAGGCGGTCAGGCTCTGCGGCACCAGATCGGTATCAGCGCCATACTTCTCGACAATATCGGCAACGTGGTTGCCAACCATGGCGGGGAACCATTTGGTCGCTTCGCGCGCTTCGGCCATCTCACCGATATAGGCCGGTGCCGCGGACATCACCTTGAAGTTTGACATGTCACGGCCTGCCTCGTTTCCGGCGGCGATAGCCTGGTCGGCTAGCCATTTGCAGATGCCCGGCTCGGCGATTTGCAGGATCAAACCGTCACCGACCTTGCCGGCTGACTTCAACGCCATTGGGCCGTATGCGGCGACCCAAGCCGGCAGCTCGTAGCCGGTAGCCCAGGGAAACTGAATCGGCGCAGGCACATCGCCGTAGGTCACCTCTTCGCCGCGCACCATGGCTTTGACCTTGGTGATGAACTCTTCCAGCACGGCGAGCTTGGCCGGCTTTTTGCCCATCACGCGCACGGCGCTGTCGCCGCGACCAACACCGATGTCGAACCGGCCTCCGGACTGTTTGGCAAGGGAGCCGAACATGGACGCAGCCAACGACCAATCGCGGGTGTTCGGGTTGGTCACGCAGGGACCAAACCGCATGGTCTTGGTGTGCTCCATGCACATGGCCATAGCAGCAAAGCTCTCACGCCAAAGAATGTGGCTGTCGTAGAACCAGCAATAGGTGAAGCCTGCATTCTCCGCTTGGCGTACCAAAGCGCGTGCGCGGTCTGGCTCCACAAAGCCCTTAAATGTAATCCCAAATTCCATCGGTTTACTCCCTCTTATTTGTTGAACTCAGTGAAGCTTAATGGGCAGGTGGCCAGATCTTGATGCCCGCATGGGTGAACGGCACCTGCTTGGAAATATTGATACGGATGAGAATGGGCGTGATCGCCTCGATGCACCGCGCCGCACTGGCACCACCGGCATTGTAGGCTTCCACACCCAGCTTTTTGACCAGCGCCATCACCTCTTTACGGGCATCCAGCGAGTTGCCGCAGACCAGGATGTCGCAATTGATATCCCAATCAAGGTTGTTGAGCGTCGCCGCAGACACATTGTGCAAAGCGCCGATAACGGGAATGTCGTCACCAATAAGGGCCTGCGCCGCCTCGGTGGCCGAGCCTTCTGGGGGCATCTCAACGATTTTCGGATCGTTGGGCGCGAGCGGCACGACGATATCGACCAGGATTTTGCCGGAAAGTGCGCCTTTGATCTGCTCCAGCGTGGCGTTGTGCCCGGCATAGGGCACCGAAAGGATCACGATCCGATCAGCGGCGGCAACGGCATCCTCGTTGCTATGGCCAGAGATGGGGGCAGCGTCACTACCAAGCTGGCCTGAAAGCTCCGCCGCTATGTCCGCCGCGCGCCCACCATCGCGCGACCCGATGGCCACCGGCACACCAGCGCGGGCAAACCGCAGGGCCAACCCTTTTCCCTGAGGGCCTGTGCCCCCGACTATCGCAATCGTCATCGAAACATATCCTCGCTTTGCGCGCGGATCAGGTCAGCCCCCCGCGCCTCATTTGTTGGCGGCCAATCAAGGCCGCGAAAAAGCACCACCGGCGTTTGCGCCGCTTTGCCAATCACCAAGCCGGAGGCGGCCGCCACCTCATCGGCAAAGGCTGGCTCGGTCACCTTTAACTCGCGCCCGCGCGCATCGTGTCCACCGGCTTCATTGATCCGCGCTGGGACACCGGCCAAGCCGATGGCCACATTCACTTGGCCAAGACGCCATGGCCTGCCAAACGTGTCGGTGATGATCACGCCGATATCTGCGCCAAAGCGCACTTGAAGCGCATCACGAAGCGCTCGGGCGCTGGCATCTGGGTCCTTGGGCAGCAGGATCACCTCATCCGCACCGCCTGTGTTGCTTTCATCCACAGCCGCATTGGCGGAAATCAGCCCCAACCGATGCTCGCAAATCATCGTGCCTTCCTTGGCATGGGGATGTTTGAATGCGCGAACCACGCGGGTGCTTTCATCAAGAACGGCCTGAACTTTGCGCGGGTCTTTGGCAAGCTCTTCGCCATACTGCAGCGCTTCGTCACCCGGCGTGATGTCGGCCAGTCGTCTCACCTGCCCCTCGGCTTTGGAGACGATCTTGTGGGCAAGGGTCAGGACGTCGCCATCGCCGGGAACAAGATCAGCTACGACCAGCGCATCGCCGATAAGGGTCGCCAGATCATCGCCGGCTTTCACTTCCGGCAGACCAGGTACAGCTAGGATCTCCGCGCGCCTCATCCAGCCACCCCCTTGCCGAAAGCACCAAGCGAGCGATCGAGCCCCCGCACCAAACGGGCGCCGAGATCAGAGGAACGATCCACATCGTAGAGCAGGCTTGGCAGCGGCATCACCACACAAGAAAGGCCAGACTTTTCCGCCAGAGCCTGATGAGCCGCACAGCTGTCCGGGCCGTACGCGAAGGTCATGGCGTCCGGCGGGGTGACCACCAGCGCGTTTGTCCCGCCATCATGGGCGGGTGCGAGGATCACGGACTTCTCCTCGCGCGGCATCGCCAACAGCGCGGTCAGGTCATCGCGCGACGGGTCGGCGAGATCACCGGGCAGAACACAGAGGCTCGCAAAACGATGGTGCGCCGCATAGTCGACGCCCGCTTTCACGGCAGCGTTCAACCCGCCTCCTGGGTCACCGAGCACCTGCACACGAAATGGCAGACAGATTTCGGCAATGGCATCGGAATCGGTGACCACCACAATGTGCAGATCTTGATCGAGAGACTTCAGCACCCGCAGCGTTTGCCGGAACAAGGTACGCGTCAGGGCCGCGCGCGTCTTCGCCGGCAGCGTGTCGCCGAGCCGGGTCTTCGCCTGGTCGGGGTCTTTCATCGGGATCACGACGCAAAGCGATGGGTTGGGCGAGCTCACATCCCCACCTCCGCCAAATGGGCCGCCAGCGTTCGCTTGCGCTCCGGCGTTCCGATCATGATGTCGGTGACCGAGACATCCATGCCGAGCGCTTCGATGTCGGCTTCAAGCGCGGCATCCTGATTGTCGATCACCAGGCAATCGACCAGCCCCTGATAGTGCCGCGCGACACCCAGCGCCGACGCTTCAAGACCAACGCCTGTCATCATCCGTGCTGCGGGCCCCTTCACGGTTTTGCCCGCGATCAATGGACTGACGGCGATCACCGAAGCGGGGGCCTCCACCAGAGCGTCATGCATGCCGGGGATCGCAAGAATGGGATCAATGCTCACCAGCGGGTTGGACGGAGCAACAATAATAAGGTCCGCATTTTCAAGGGCTTCCAACGCTTCCGGCGTCGGCTTGGCGAACTCAACACCCTCAAACCAAATCTCCTGAACGTCAGGTTTGCACTTCTCGCGCACGAAATATTCCTGGAAGCTGAGCGGCCCGATATCGGTCACCAACCGCGTTTGCATCCAATCGTCCGTCGGCAGGACAATTGTTGGTTCAACCCCGAAAGCCTTAGCGATGTGGCGGGCAATATCGCTGGGCCGATCGCCCTCATGGCGGCGCATGGTACGATAGATATGCAAGCCAAGGTCTTTGTCGCCAAGCGTCATCCAAGTGTGCTCGCCAAGCGTCTCCAAAACGCCGAGCGCCCGCAGCCCCTCATCGGCAACACCCCAGCCCTGCTGACGGTCAATGAGGCCAGCCAGCGTGTATGTCACCGTGTCGATATCTGGCGAGACCCAAAGCCCGTGAAACTGATCATCATCGGCGATGTTGCCGATGATCGTCAGCTCGACATCGTCCAGGGCGGCCAGACCTTCAGCCATTTTGGCGCCACCGACACCGCCTGCAAGAAGGGTCACTTTAGGCACGTTTGCGCTCACCCTTCTCTAGGAAGGAAAGAGGGTCAGCGCCCTTGCGGTCGACCAGTGGGTCAAGCGCCAAAGGATCAACTTTATCAAAGCGTTGGATCGTTCCGTAGAGCGTATTCCGTTGCACAGGCACCCGACCTGCAGAGCGGATGATTCGCACCATCTCGTGGGCCGTAACCTCCTGCCCATTCTTGGCGCCAGCGGCCCGCGAGATGCTCTCATTCATCAGCGTACCGCCCAAATCATTGACGCCGCAGGCAAGCATCGCCTGCGCCATTTCTGGGCCGAGCTTGGTCCAGGAAACCTGGATGTTATCAATGTATCTGTGAAGCATGATCCGCGAGACGGCGTGCATCAAAACCACCTCTTCGCGGGTCGGACCGGGTCGCACCGCCGAGGGATCCTTGCGGTAAAGCGGTGCGTCCTCGTGCACGAACGACAGCGGCACGAACTCCGTAAAACCACGGAAAGAATACGCCCCCTCTTTGTCGCGACTACCGCCGGTTTTGTCGCGACTAATTACCTGAATGTCGCGAATACGCACCAGATGATCCGACCAGTGTTCCGGCCCATCGACGTGCCCGTACATGATCGTCGCGGTGGTCTGAATGCCAACATGATGCGCAGTGGATATGATCTCCACCCACTCATCGGCAGTAAGCTTGTCTCGGGTCAGCACTTTGCGGATCTCAGTGTCCAAAATCTCCGCCGCCGTGCCCGGCATCGACCCCAATCCGCAGGATTTGAGATCGGTGAGAAAGTCTTCGATGCTCATGCCGGTCTTTTTCACGCCATACCAGATCTCGAACGGTGAGAACGCGTGGATATGCATGTCCGGCAGCTCGGCTTTGATGGCGAGCAGAATATCGCGGTAATGCGTGCCCTTCATCTTCGGGTGCAGCCCACCCTGGATGCAGACCTCCGTGGCGCCGCGGTCCCAGGCTTCGCGGGCGCGGGCGACAACGGTTTCCAGCGACAGGAACTCCGCGCCGTCCTCTTCCATGCGCTTGGCAAAGCCGCAGAACTGGCAGCCCATGTAGCAGATGTTGGTGAAGTTGATGTTCCGGTTGACGGCAAACGTCACCTCATCGCCCACCGCCTGGCGGCGTAGCTGGTCGGCAACGGCAACAATGGCTTCCAGATCAGCGCCGCGCGCCTGAAACAGAACAGTGCCCTGCTCGCGGGTCACATCTTTGCCAGCCAGCGCCTGATCGAGGATCGCCCGCACCGGCGAGGAGGCCGGTTTAGGCAGCAGCATGGGCAGCCTCCCCCTCTTGCTCCAACGCCTGGGAAAGCGCCAACCCATCCCGGCGCGCCATGGCCTTCGCCCGCGCGGCGACAGGCGGCGCCACATAACCGCCAGATTGCAGATAACTCGGATAGACGGTGAGCCGCTCCTGCAATTTCAGACCCTTTTCGGCGCAGGCCTTGGCGAGCCCATCCAGCTGCGGCCACGGGCGTTCGGGATTGATGAAGTCACGCGTCACCGGCGAAATCCCACCCCAATCATTGATCCCGGCATCCAGATACGCGGCATGTCGCGCCGACAGGTTGGGCGGCGCCTGCAGGCTGATCGACGGGTCCAGTATCAGCCGCGCGGTGGCAAGCGTCAGCAGCATATCGTCCAGCGACGGTTCGGGATGATCGGCCATGGCGATGCCCGGCTTGGCGCGAAAATTCTGGATGATCACTTCCTGGATGTGACCATGGCGGCGGTGTGCTGCATTGATCGCAAACAGCGCTTCGACGCGCTCAGCCCAGGTCTCACCAATCCCGATGAGCAGCCCGGTGGTGAACGGCACCTTGTTGCGCCCGGCAACCTCAAGCGTGCGCAGCCGCGCCTTTGGCGTTTTATCGGGGCATTGATGGTGCGGCATGCCCGGCTGCATCAGCCGGTTGGAGACCGTCTCCAGCATCATGCCCATACTGGCCGAAACCGGCTTCAATGTCTCGATCTCTTGGTCCGTTAGCGTACCGGCGTTGACGTGCGGCAGCAGCGAGGTTTCTTCCAGCACCAGCGCACACACGGCGGCCAGATAGTCGATCATGCTGGAATAGCCGCACTTGGCCAGCGCCTCGGCGGCTTTCTCGTAGCGCTGCTCAGGCTTTTCACCCAGCGAGAAGAGCAGCTCCTTGCAGCCAGTGTCTTCGCCCTTGCGGGCGGTGGCGAGAACCTCGTTCGGTGTCATGATGAAGGCGCCGGGATCATCGGGGTGCTTGACGAAGGTGCAGTAGCCGCAGGTGTCGCGGCACATGGTGGTCAGCGGCGCAAACACTTTGCGGGAATAGGTGACCGTGTCGCCCCATTGGGCAGAGCGGATGGCAGACGCCTGACGCGCGAGTTCGCGGCGCAAACTTTCGCCTGCATGTTCATATGCAACTGCCTCGTGCAGGCTGACCATAAGGCCTGTCCCCTCGACATCAGCGGGCACTTTCTGGCGAGCGCAACCGCTTTCAGAGGAAACTAGACCATTTGGTCAAATTTCGGTCAAGGGGTAGACGCCTGAGCAAATTTGTTCTACTTTTGTTCTCATAAAGGCTAGCAACTACTTAGCGAATCTCATACTGGGTGTTCATGCAGCGCATTCGCGATCCACTTCATGATTTGATTGAGTTCAAAACTGACGACGAACTTGAAAGCCATTTGTGGCGTGTGGTTCAGAGCCGACCATTTCAAAGATTGCGTCGAATAAAGCAGCTGGGATTTTCCGACTTAGTATATCCCGGTGCAAGTCATTCAAGACTAATTCATAGCCTGGGAGTGTTTCATACTGCGCGCCAGTTGATGAAAGTTATTAATCGAGCGAGTGATGTAATCCAGTCCCCTTCACGGGAAAATCGAGCCATGGCTGCAGCTCTGGTTCATGACCTAGGCCACGGTCCCTTTAGCCACGCCTTTGAAAAGGTCGGTGAACGCCTAGGGCTGAAGTTGGCCGATCATGAGTTGGTAAGCGACGCCCTAATTAGGGATGGGGAAGTTGCTGAAATTTTAAACGACATGGGAAGCGGATTTGCTTCAGATGTCGCAGACATAATCAAAGGTGAAGGTAATATAACTGTCCATAACGCGGTTGTATCAAGTCAATTTGATGCCGACCGACTCGACTACATGAGACGCGATCGATTGATGAGCGGCAGTGAACATGCCGCCATTGATTTTACTTGGCTTATTAATAATTTGGAGATTGGAACAATCCCCATCGGAGTCGACGAGCAAAAGACTGGAGACGTTAACACATTTGTCCTTGGCTCTAAGGCAATTTATGCTGCAGAGGCTTATGTTTTAGGCCTGTTTCAATTATATCCAACTGTTTATTTTCATAAAGCAACACGTTGCTTAGAGAAAATTTTTACAGAGTTGTTCGTTCGAATCGTCGCGCTTGCGCTTGATAGCAGCTCAAACAGAACTGGCTTGCCGCAGAACCATCCCATACTTCTTTTTATCCGAGATCCAGAAAACCTTGAGGCAGTTCTTGATTTGGATGACTCAGTCATATGGGGAGCTTTGCCTTTATTGGCCAATGCAAATGATTCAGTTGTGGCAGAACTTGCATCGCGACTTCGAGACCGCAAGCTTTTTAAATGCGTTGATATTCGTTCGAGGGTCGTCCACGCACTTGACCCTGCCAGTCAGGGCACTCCTACCCATATCGAAAAGATAGATCGTTGCTGTGAGGCGATTAAAGAAAAATTAACTGAATGGACGGACCGTCGAGACGGAAATTTGCCTGCTATCCTGATAGATGAAGCAACTCGCTCCCCTTACAAGCGGAACGCAGGTTTACTTGGTAGAATAAACATACGAACCGACGGCGGTGAACTTGTAGACCTTAAAGAGCAATCACAGGTCGTTGCCAGCCTTAAAGACTTCAAATTGCTTCGCGCCTATCATGATCATGGCGATGATGGCTCTTTGGAATTGATTAATTCAACTATTTTGAGGGAGGTATCTGCATGTCAATAAATAAATCAAAAAGAGCCGCATCTTTAATTGCTGATTCTGGAGGCAAAGTTATTGGTCGCACTCGAATACAAAAAATCGCCTACCTTTTAACGGTAGCAGGAATGGAGAATGATTTCAAATTTTCCTATAAACACTACGGTCCCTATAGCGAAGAATTAGCTGACGCGTTGATGGTTGGGAATTTGTTGGGAGAATTTAGCGAAACAGAGCATCCTGCAAACTGGGGTGGAACCTATTCCGTTTTTGAAAGTCCTAAATCTGCGTCAAATGTGACTACTGGTCCCCGCAGTGAGTTTGCTAAGGCGATAGTTGGCGAAAATGCGATAGAGTTAGAACTGGCCGCCACAGCCGTCTTTTTGGCAAAAGACGGTTTTCATGACCCCTGGGGGGAGACTGCCCGTCGCAAGCCAGAAAAATCCAGTGTCGCTCATATAGACGGAGCTAAAAAAATTTTGGAAAGGTTACGGGCGATCGATACTCCAGAACAAATTCCTGTTTTCTAGTGGCCTCATTGCCCCCACACCTCCCCCTGCCTAAACTCCGGCAAAACCGGGGAGAGACTGATGCCAAACCATCCCGCTGCAACCCTATCCGGAACGATGGCCACAGCCGCCATCACCGCGCTGCTCACAACTGTACCGTACGCCCAAGACGCCCCCGAGCCCATCGATCTGATGACGTTCGCGCAAGGCGTGCTGCCGGTTGCGATCACCACCAGCGCTGACTTCCGCACCGCCATGGAGCACGCCATCAGCGCGATTGATGGCAACCCGGGCAAGTATGTGATGACGCCTCGCTTTGGCGGGCCCAGCGACACGCTAGAGATCACCTACGCCCTGCCGGCGCCGACCCAGTTCACCCGCTTCGCCGTGCCGGGCATCGCCGAAACGCCGAGCCCCTCGCAAACCTTCTTTAAATCGGTGGAGGTTTTAGGCTCGACCGAGAGCGCCGAAGGGCCCTTCGTCACGCTCGCCGCCGGCACGCTGGAAGAGCATGCCGAGCGTGGCCTCGTCACCGACCTCACCATGACGGCTGACCAGCCCGATGTGCAGTGGGTGCGGCTGCGCCTCTCCGATGGCCTCGACGTGCAGGTGGAGAACACGTTTTTCGAATTCTCCGAACTGATCGGCAACGGCACCCAGGCGCCGGCAGCGCTATCGGAGCAGTTCAGCGGCGTGTGGGACGGCCGAGGCGTTGACATCGAACTGGCGCAGGACGGCGCCAGCGTAACCGGCTGTTACGACACGCGTAGCCCGCTCAGTGGGACTGTCGATGGCAATGTCCTGCGCGCGCTTGGCGCAGACGAGGCCGGCATCCCCTCGCAATTCATCCTGATCGCCGCTGAGAATGGCGCGCTGCGCGGTCTGCGCTCCACCAATGGGGCACCGTTCCGCCCCTATGATGGGGAGGCAAGCGCGGCCTCACCCGTCTGCCTGCCGGCCGAAGAGCCGATGCTCGGCTGCGGTTCGGTGGTGCACGGGATCGGGTTCGATTTTGATTCCGACCTGCTGCGCCCCGACGCCGCGCCGATCCTCACCGCTATGTTTGAAGGGCTGCAAGCCGAAGGGGATGTGAGCGTTGAGATCATTGGCCATTCTTCCAGCGAAGGGGCAGACGACTACAACCGCGATCTTTCCGAGCGCCGTGCCAGCTCGGTGGTTGCGGCGCTGGTGGCGCAGGGCATGGATCCGGCGCGCATCTCCGCCTCTGGCCGTGGCGAGGACGAGCCCATCGCCAGCAATGATGATGAAGCCGGCCGTTCGCTGAACCGTCGGGTGGAGATCAGCTGCGCCGGATAAGCGCCAGCCTCTTCCTCAACCGTCGCGCGTTGGCTATAGCCTCGACCATCCTTGGCGAGCCGGAACCGCATGACATCCCCAAAAACTTCAGATGGCACAGCACGGCGAACCAGCGATCTGGTGTGTATTGGCGGGGCGGCAATCAACCGCAAATACCACGCCAAGGGCGCGCTCATCGCCGGCACGTCCAACCCTGCCACCACCAATCAGAGCTTCGGCGGCGTGGCGCGCAATGTCGCCGAAACACTGGCGCGTTTGCAGAAGGCTGTGGCACTGGTCTCGCTGGTTGGTGAGGACGAGGCGGGTCGCGCCATCTTTCATCATTTGAGCGAGCTAGGCGTCGATGTCGGCCAAGTTGCTGTGTCGCCCATGAGCGCAACGGCGGAATATGCCGCGATCTTGGACGGCACCGGCGATCTCCACATCGCCATGGCGGCGATGGACGCACTCGAAGCGATCACACCCGCCATGCTCGTCAGCGCTTGGCCGCACATCGCTGCGAGCCGCTGGATATTTGCCGATTGCAATCTGCCTGAAGCAACGCTGCACGCGCTGCTGCAAGGCAAGGCTGGCGCCAAGCTCGCCGTCAACACGGTGTCGGTGCCCAAAGCCGTGCGCCTGCCCGATGATTTGTCGGCGATCGACGTGCTCTTCACCAACGCCGGTGAAGCCAAGGCGATGCTTGGCATCAACACCAACGCGCCCAGCGATCTCACCACGGGCCTGCGCCAACGTGGTGCCAATGCCGTGGTGCTGACCCTTGGCGCGGATGGGCACCTGGTCGCGGATGATACCGGCACGCACCAAGTCAAGGCGCTGGACGCTCACACCGTCGATGTCACGGGCGCCGGCGATGCGCTGATGTCGGGCACGCTCTACGGCCTGATGAACGGCCAATCTCTGGTCGATGCCTCGCGCCTCGGCGCCGTGCTCGCGACCTTTACCCTTGAATCCGAGCAAGACGTTTTGCCGGACCTCACCCCTGCTTGGTTGGAGTCACAGACCGACCGCCTGGCCCGCATCACATCACGAAAGCTGCCCATTTCATGACACCCGACTCCCTCAAGGCTTTGATTGATATCCACCCGACGGTCGCCGCGGCGCTGGCCGCCGCCAAGCCCCTCGTGGCGCTGGAAAGCACCATCATCACCCACGGCATGCCCTACCCGCAAAACCTTGAGATGGCGCAGGCAGTGGAGGATATCATCACTGAAGGTGGTGCGACTCCAGCGCTGATAGCGGTGGTGGATGGCCGCATCAAGGTCGGTTTGAGCGATGAAGAACGATCCGCCCTGGGCCAGACCAAAGACGCCCGCAAAGCCTCCCGCGCTGATCTGGCCTATGCCGTTTCCAGCGGAGAAAGTGCAGGCACCACCGTCGCCGCCACCATGATGGTAGCGCAGATGGTCGGCATCAAAGTCTTTGCCACCGGCGGCATTGGCGGCGTGCATCAGGGCGCGAGCGACAGCTTCGACGTTTCCGCCGATCTGATGGAGCTGGGTCGCACTGGGGTGATCGTGGTCGCCGCCGGCGCCAAGGCCATCCTCGATATTCCCAAAACGCTGGAAGTGCTGGAAACCCAGGGCGTGCCGGTGGTCGGCTACCAAACGGACGTGATGCCCGCCTTTTGGTCGCGCGAGTCAGAGCATTCCGTGCCTTTGCGGATCGACAGCGGGCAGGGGATTGCGGCCTTCCAAAAGACCCGCGATCATATGGGTGTGGACGGCGGCATGCTGGTCGCCAACCCCATTCCGGTTGCCGATGAAATTCCGCAAGCTGAAATGCAGGGCTACATCGCGCAGGCACAAGCCGATCTGGAGCGTCTTGACATCAAAGGCAAAGAGGTCACGCCCTATTTGCTTGGGCGCATTCTTGAACTGACGGACGGCAAGAGCCTGACCAGCAACATCGCGCTGGTGAAAAACAATGCGCGCCTGGCCACAGAGATCGCCAAGGCACTTGTGACATGATCATTGATGATCTCAGCCGCCCTGCCCCGCAGGCAAGCAACGGCGCGACCTGGCAGTTCATCGCCGACGGTGTGATGGGCGGTGTGTCGCAAGGCACCATGACCCGCGAAACGGTTGATGGGCGCGAGGCTTATCGCATTCGCGGCGCAGTGAGTTTGGAGAACAATGGTGGCTTCATCCAGGTGGCGCTGGATTTGACCCCCGATGGTTCAGCGGTGGATGCAAGCGCCTTCTCTGGCATCGCACTGGACGTGACGGGGAACGGCGAAACTTACAATCTCCATCTGCGCACAACCGATCTAACGCGTCCCTGGCAAAGCTACCGCCAAAGCTTGATCGCCGGTCCTAGCTGGGAAACCCATCGCGTCCCCTTCACCGATTTTGCGCCACATCGCATCGATACGCCAATGGATGTTTCCAAACTGCGCCGCCTAGGCATTCTGGCAATTGGACGGGCGGTTGACGCAGATGTAAGCGTCGGTGGCGTCCGGTTTTACTAACACTTTCGCTCAGCATTCCCGCTATCGCGAGCCAAGAACGGAGACCCTAATGGAGCACGCCTTTTGGCAGGAGCGCTGGCGCGAGAACCGCATCGCGTTTCACGAAGCAGAACCCAACCCGCTGCTCACCCAGAACTATCACCACCTTAAGCTTTCAGCCGGTGATCAGGTTTTCGTGCCGCTCTGTGGCAAATCGTTCGATCTGGATTGGCTGCTCCTCCAAGGCGTCACAGTTATCGGTGCTGAACTCAATGAAGGCGCCGTGCAGGAGGTGTTTGAGCGCCTGCGCCTGACACCAGAGATTACTGCAATCGGCGCACTGAAACGCTACAGCGCCGAGGCGCTCACAGTGTTTGTTGGCGATTTTTTCCTGCTGCAAGCCAGCGACATTGGGACGGTGAACGCCGTTTATGATCGCGCGGCTCTGGTTGCCATGCCCGACAGCATGCGCGCCGACTACGCCCAGCATCTCATGGCGATCACCGGCAAGGCTCGCCAACTTCTGGTCTCGTTCGACTATGATCAAAGCCAGATGAATGGCCCGCCGTTCTCAGTGCCCGACAAGACAATCGCGACTTATTACGATGACGTGTTCAAGCGAGAGTTGATTTCCGACACAGCCATTTCCGGTGCACTGGCTGAGCGATGCAGCGGCCAGGAGCAAGTCTGGTTGCTGACGGCGTTGGACAGACTCCCGTAAAAAAGGGCCGGTCTCCCGGCCCTCCTGCATCTCTTGGTGTTCCCGGTCGTTCTGTTCCTGACGGAACAACCACCCGCGGGGGTAGCACCATTCATCACGTCGTCTGGCTGAGCGGTTGTTCTGAAAGAACAGAGCGACCCAGACCAACAAATGGACGGCTTACAAGCCGTCCGTGATGACGGATGTCCAAGCACCGGTTGGGCGCTCGGTGATCACTGGATCATCGCCACCAAAGAGCAGCGAGTCGACCGTTGTCTCGGCGGCCGCCACATCCAGCGCGCCGGTGGACCCGGCCGTCAGATTGTTGATCTCACCCATCATGCGGATCTGATGCGCTTCAGTCTGTGCGCCGGTCTGGTCATACTCCAGCACGATCATCGCCGCTTCTTCAGGGTTTTCCTGCGCCCAGTTCCAGCCCGCCATCGAGGCCCGCACGAAGCGGGTCAGCTTGTCGACCATTTCAGGGTCTTCCAGCGACTCTTCGAGCACATAAAGACCGTCTTCCAGCGTCGCGACGCCTTGGTCGGTGTAGTTGAACACCACCAGATCGTCCGGCGAGAACCCAGCGTCGATCACCTGCCAATATTCATTGTAGTTCATGGTCGACACGCAAGCGGCCTGACCTTGAATGAGCGGATCAACGTTGAAGCCCTGACGCACAACCGTCACGCCTTCATCACCACCATCGGTGGGAATGCCAAGCTGGCTCATCCAGGACAGGAACGGATACTCATTGCCGAAGAACCAGACGCCCAACGTCTCGCCCGGGAAATCCTCCGGTGAGGTCACACCGCTATCGGCGCGACAGGTTAGCATCATGCCAGAACGGGCAAACGGCTGAGCGATGTTGACCAGCGGCACACCACGCTCACGCGCAGCCAAAGCAGCCGGCATCCACTCAACGATCACATCGGCAGCACCACCAGCAATCACCTGCGGCGGTGCGATATCCGGGCCACCCGGATTGATGGTGACATCAAGATCTTCAGCCTCATAGAGCCCCTCATGCAGCGCCACATAGTAGCCGGCAAACTGCGCCTGCGTGACCCATTTCAGCTGCAGTGTCAGCTCATCTGCCGACAGCGCCGGTGCGGTCATCGCAAAGGATGAGGCAAGCAATGCGCCCCCTGCCAAAAGTTTGGTTGCGGTTTTCATAAGTTGGAACTCCTTCCAGTTTTCGTGGGCACCTTTGCGACGCCCATTCCCCTTATTCTTCGAAACTATCGCGCCCGCCGGTTGGACGGATGCCAGAACGTCACGCGCCGTTCGATCAAAGCTATCGCACCATAGGTGAGCGAGCCTGCCAAGGCGGCGACGAAAATTTCTGCCCACACCAGATCAATGTTGAGGCTGCCGACAGCAGTAGAGATTCGAAAGCCCATGCCAACAATTGGCGTGCCGAAAAATTCTGCAACGATTGCTCCAATAAGCGCCAGAGTGGAGTTGATTTTGAGTGCATTGAAGATGAACGGCATCGCCGCAGGCAAGCGCAGCTTGATCAGCGTTTGCGGATAGGATGATGCGTAAGTGTGCATCAAATCCCTTTCCATCTGGCCTGAAGCGTTAAGGCCCGCCAACGTGTTCACCAGCATCGGGAAGAACGTCATCACGACGACGACCGCGGCCTTGGAAGGCCAGTCGAAGCCGAACCACATCACCATGATAGGCGCTATCCCGATGATCGGCAGGGCCGACATCAGATTGCCCACCGGCATGATGCCTGCTTTCCAGAACGGCGAACGGTCCACCAGGATCGCGACCACAAACCCCAGCCCGCAGCCCATGACGTAGCCTGCGATGACAGCTTTCAAGAACGTTTGTTGGAAGTCGGCCCAGAGAATATCGGTGCTCGAAACGATCCGCTCCCACACCATGGACGGCGGTGGCATCACCACCTGGGGCACATCCAGCCCGCGCGTAACCCCTTCCCAGAGCACCAGAAGCGTCGCGCCAAACAGCACCGGGATCAGAAGGTTCACCAGCACCTTGGGCGCACCGGAAAGGTTCAGCCCGGCAAGCCGTTGGTTGGCGGCCCAGGCGACGATCCAGAAAGCAAGCGCAGCCCAAAGAATACTGGTTCCGGTGAGGCCCATCATACTGCCGCCTCACGCGCACCCATGCGCTTGTTCACAACCGCGCCGATCCAGCCAATGGCATAGACGAGCAACGCCGACATAAAGGCAGCAGCAAACAGCGCCGCCCAGATCTGGATGGTCTGACCGTAATAAGAGCTGTTGAGCAGCCGCGCGCCGATGCCGCCCTGCGCGCCGGTTGGCAACTCGCCGACAATGGCGCCGACCAGCGAGATGGCCACGGCAATCTTCATCGAGGCAAACAGATAGGGCAGCGAGGCAGGCAGCCGCAGCTTCCAAAAGGTCTGGCTGCGCGTCGCGTTATACGTGTGCATCAGATCAAGGTGCATGGCTTCGGGCGAGCGCAGCCCCTTGGTCATGCCGATGGCGACCGGGAAAAACGCCAGATAGGTGGAGATGAAGGCCTTGGGGATCAGCCCCTGCACGCCAAGCGTTGAAAAGACGATGATGATCATCGGTGCGATGGCGAGGATGGGAATGGTCTGCGAGGCGATGATCCAGGGAAGAAGGGATTTGTCGAGCACTTTGGAATGGACGATCCCGACGGCCAGCAGAATGCCGAGCAAGGTGCCCATCGCAAACCCCACCAGCGACGACGACAGCGTGATCCAGGCGTGGAACACCAGGCTGCGCGGCGAGGACGGGTTGCGCTCGAAGACACTCTCCTGGAATTCGACCCAGACCTGATGCGGCGCCGGCAGCACCGGCCGGTCCATGGCCATCGTCGCCTGGACCATTTCCATGGTGGTTTTTTCCAGCCCCATGCGCTCGAAACGTTCCGCCTCGATGCGCCAGTTCATGGCCACGGCCCCGCCGTACCAAACGGCGAGGATGATCGAGAGGACCGTGAGAATGGGGAGGATCGAGCGGGCGATCATGCAACTGGCTCCACGTCAACGCGACCGGTGTCGGCAAGTGCTCGCAGAATTTCACGCGCCTGGTCTGCGCTCAGACCATGGGCCAACTTGATCGCTTTTCCAGAGTAGGAGGAAGCAAGGTGAGCATGCACCAGCTGATCTTTCCCAACTCCACTGCGCCAATGCTCCGCAACAAATCGAACCGTGTCCAGCTTCGCAAACGAATAGAGGGTGACTTTTGAATAACTCAGACATCGGAACGTCCGAACCAAAGCGTCGGTTTTGATGGTGAGCGTTTCGCGTCGTGCGGTGAACCAAGCAACATCGACCGCGAACGTTGCCGTTCCGATCAAGGTAAAAAGCAAACCGACAACAGAAAAGACAATCACAGTTGGCTCTTCTGCGGGTTCACCACCAACGCCCAAGGCGTGGAAGGTCATGGAGAAAAACAGCGTAGCCAATCCGCCACACACTGTGGTGAGAACCACACCGAGCAAGACGATAAATGGCCTTCTCGGGTAAGCGATTTCGAACGATTCTGGGGCGCGATCGTCCGTCACCGTTCCGTTGACCGACGGCATTTGAGCTGATTCATTCATGACCAAAAATCATCCCGAAAAGCACGTTCTTGGTCATCGCGATACACTCTCGTTTTCAGCGATTTCAAATCCGCCAACGTCGCGAAGAAACGCCAAAATGCGCGCGCCTTCTTCATCGTCGATATCCAAGGCCAGCCGTTTGAACCGGCTCATATAAGGGACATAAATCTGCGAGGGCCGATGAACGGCATACTTGCCCGAACCGACCTTTTTGTAGGGCAAGTAGCTGATCGGGCCTATGTGCTGACGCAGATAACGTGAGCGCCTCCGGAATCCGAATAGAGCTACACTGTGGATGAGCGCATCCTCTGTGAAAGACAATCGCTCATCTCCAAATAGTGTTTGCGCCAAGGTATTGATGGCCCGAGCGACAAGGACAACGAATAAAGCACCGCCAGCGAAAATCATGAACCGTTCAACTTGGCCGCGTGAATTCCAATCGATATCGGAATCGGCGATGGTCAACCAGACACCGGCAGTCAACAAACCGATAAAGAAGATCAGGAATAAGCCTGCGAGGTGATCTGCGACTTTGCGGGAATGATGGACAACAAGTTCGGCATCTGCTCGATCACCGCTCGATTTGTCATGCTCCATTGATGCCTGAGAAGACGTCAAACAACCTCCTCATAAGCATGGCCAGCCCGCAGGCCCTCACGCACGCGATGCGCTATATCGAGAAACTCTTTGCTCTCACGAATATCCAGTGGACGCTCCTTCGGCAGTGTCGACTCGATCACATCCGTCACACGGCCCGGGCGCGGGCTCATCACGACGATCTTGGTGGAGAGATAGACCGCCTCCGGGATCGAGTGGGTGACGAAGCAGATCGTCTTGTTGGTCCGGTCCCAAAGCTTCAAAAGCTGTTCGTTCAGGTGGTCGCGGACAATCTCATCCAACGCGCCAAACGGTTCATCCATCAGCAGGATATCGGCATCGAAGGCCAAGGCCCTAGCAATGCTGGCACGCTGCTGCATGCCGCCAGAAAGCTGCCAGGGAAACTTCTTGCCAAAACCTGCCAGATCCACCAGCGCCAGCGCCTTTTCGGCCCGCTCCCGCTGTTCGGATCTGGAAAAGCCCATGATCTCCAGCGGCAGCGTAATGTTGGCTTCAATCGTGCGCCAGGGATAGAGCGCCGGGGCCTGGAACACATAGCCATAAGCGCGGTTCAGCCGGGCCTGATGCGGCGTGGTCCCATCCACTTTGATCGTGCCACCGGTCGGGCTTTCCAGATCGGCGATCACGCGCAGAAACGTGGTCTTGCCGCAGCCCGACGGCCCGATGAACGAAACGAACTCGCCCTTGTGGATGTCCAAATTGACGTCGGACAGAGCATGCACCGGCCCATCATTGGTGGTGAAGGTGAGATCAAGATTCTTGGCGGATATAACGGGTGGGGTCGTCACGCGGAAACTTTCATCGGGGTCTTGCTGGTTCTCAGCAAAGCAAGATGTTTGCCAAATCGCCAATCGTCACCCTCGGGCTTGATCCGGAGATCCAGCTCGGGGATGCGCCCACCGGATTGATGGCTACCATCAAAGCTGGATGGCCGATTCAAGACCGGCCATGACGATCTTAAATGGGACGAAACCCTACTCATCCCTTGCCACCTTGGTCCGGCGCGCTCTCGCACACATCCAGAACCCAGAGCTGGCTACCATCCGGTCCAGAAACGGTCATGCGCGGCGTGGGGCCATCGCGGTTGAGCTGGACAATGAACTGCTCCAACGAAGGAATGCCTTCGCCGCTGCACAAACCTTGCAACCCATAACCTTGATCGTTCGGATAGGGCCAGACTTCAGCCCAACTGCATCCCCACTCATACCCAACCAGGCGGTCGGCATAGACATTGATGCCGCCCGGTTCGTCGATATCGTTGGGACCCATAGTGAGCCGCGCGCAACCAAGCTCATCGCCGAAAACACCGTCGATCGGCAGCTCAGCAGCGAGAACGGAGGTGGCGCAAAGCCCGGCTGCAGCAACCAAAACGAGGCGCATCACACCCCGCTCGCCGGAATGCCAGTGCGCTCCACTTTCCTTGGCGCGGTCACCTCTTTCCAGGTGGAAAGCGCAGTGTTCACCGCCTGGAACGGCTCGCGAGCAACGAACTTGCCGTGCCCTTCACGCGTCTTCACCTCGCCATCATCCACAGCCACCACGCCACGTGTCAGCGTGTATCGCGGCAGGCCTTTCACATGCTTGCCCTCAAACACATTGTAGTCGATGGCCGACTGTTGGGTGTCAGCCGTGATTGTTTTCTCCTTGGCCGGATCCCACACCACGATGTCAGCATCGGCCCCTTCCAGGATCGCACCCTTCTTCGGATAGACGTTCAGGATTTTGGCGATGTTGGTGGACGTGACGGCGACAAATTCGTTCATGGTCAGCCGGCCCGTTTCCACGCCGTGAGTCCAAAGCATCGGCAAGCGATCTTCCAGGCCGCCGGTACCGTTGGGGATCAGGGTGAAATCGCCGACGCCGTTGCGTTTTTGCTCGGTGGTGAAGGCGCAATGATCGGTAGCCACGACTTGCAGGGAACCTGCCGCTAGCCCCGCCCACAAGCTATCTTGGTGCTTCTTGTCGCGGAATGGTGGGCTCATCACCCGGCGCGCGGCATGATCCCAATCGGGATGCGCATATTCGCTATCATCGAGTGTCAGATGCTGGATCAGCGGCTCGCCATAGGCACGAATGCCGTTCTGGCGGGCCCGACGGATCGCTTCATGCGCCTGCTCAGACGAGGTGTGCACGATGTAGACCGGCACGCCCGCCATATCAGCGATCATGATGGCGCGGTTGGTCGCCTCTCCTTCCACTTCGGCAGGGCGAGAATAGGCATGCGCCTCCGGACCATTGTTGCCTTCGGCCAAAAGTTTCTGCTGAAGCTGGGCGACCACATCGCCATTTTCAGCATGCACCAAAGGCAAGGCACCGATGGCCGCGCAGCGCTGGAAGGATGAGAACATCTCATCATCGTCCACCATCAACGCGCCCTTGTAGGCCATGAAGTGCTTGAACGTGTTGATGCCGCGCTTGGTGACGTCCTCCATCTCGTTCCACACCTGCTCACCCCACCAGGTGATGGCCATGTGGAAGGAATAGTCGCAGTTGGCGCGGGTCGATTTGTTGTCCCAGCGCTGCAACGCTTCGAGCAGGCTCTGGTCAGGGTTGGGCAGGCAGAAATCCACCACCATCGTCGTCCCGCCGGAAAGCCCAGCACGCGTGCCGGACTCAAAATCGTCCGACGAGTAGGTGCCCATAAACGGCATTTCCAGGTGCACATGCGGGTCGATCCCGCCCGGCATCACGTAGCAGCCCGTGGCGTCCAGCTCCGTGCCGCCGGAGAGGTTCTCGCCGATTTCGGTGATCACACCGTCTTCTATTCTGATGTCGGACTTGTAGGTCAGATCGGCGGTGACGATTGTGCCGTTCTTGATAATGGTGGTCATTGTTGGTCTCCCGATTTTGGGGCAAGCGCGATGGCATTCCCCTCCCCCTTGTGGGGAGGGGCTAGGGGTGGGGGTGCAGCCACATCCAAAATAGCCTGCAGGCACCCTTCTATATTCGAAATCAAGTCGCCGGTGGAAAAACGCAGAGTTTGATAGCCTTGCCCAGCGAACCAAACCTCACGGTGCGCATCGAGGCTTTGTTGCTGGGCTGATTGATGGTGCTCGCCGTCAACTTCAATGATCAGCCTCGCATCGTGGACTGCGAAATCCGCCACGTAGGGACCAATGGGTGCTTGCCGGCGAATGTGCAGATTGTGGCTTCGCCGCAAAGTTCGTAGACGAGCCCACAAACGCTTTTCACCTTCCGTCATGGAGTGACGCAGAGCGCGAGCGCGCGCAATGGCTGGATTGCCCCCCACCCTTAATCCCTCCCCACAAGGGGGAGGGAGACAGCATCGCGCCCTCCGCAACTCAGAATAGATTCCCCTCCCCTTGATGGGGAGGGGTTAGGGGTGGGGTGAAGTTTTCTCACCCAACAATCTCCGCTTTTTCCACCACCGCGTGGAACAGCACATCGGCCCCGGCGCGCGCCCAGTCCTTGGTGATCTCTTCGGCCTCATTATGCGACAGGCCATCGACGCAGGGGCACATGACCATGGCGGTTGGCGCCACACGGTTGATCCAGCAGGCATCGTGGCCAGCGCCGGAAACGATATCGCGGTGGGAGTATCCCAAACGCTCGGCAGCATCGCGGATCATGCCAACACAGCCTTCATCAAAGGCAGGCGGGTCGAATTCACCCACCGTCTCGTAGCTCAGCTCTACGCCAATCGCCTCGCAGAGCTTGGGTGCTTCTTCTTCAAACCGCGCCACCATGCGCTGCAGGCGTTCCAGCTCATGGCTGCGCATATCAACGGTGAAAACCACCTTGCCCGGAATGATGTTGCGGCTGTTGGGATAGACATCGATATGGCCAATCGCACCGACGGCGTTGGGCGCATTGTCCATCGCGATCTCGTGCACCAGCTCGGTGATCCGCGCCAAACCACGGCCGGCATTCTTGCGCATCGGCATCGGTGTTGAGCCGGTGTGGCTCTCCTTGCCGGTCACCGTGCATTCAATCCAGCGCAGCCCCTGTCCGTGGGTGACAACGCCAATATCCTTGCCCTCAGCTTCGAGGATCGGGCCTTGTTCGATGTGCAGCTCAAAGAAAGCGTGCATCTTGCGATCGCCGACTTTTTCGTCGCCCTTCCAGCCTATCCGCTTCAGCTCATCGCCGAACTTTTTTCCCTCAGCATCGGTGTGCTCATAGACATCGGCCTGGTCGAGAACACCGGCAAACACACCGGACGCCATCATGGCCGGGGCGTAGCGCGTGCCCTCTTCATTGGTCCAGTTGGTGACGACGATGGGATGCTTGGTCTTAATGTCGAGATCATTGAGCGTGCGCACGATTTCCAGGCCGCCAAGCACGCCGAGAACGCCGTCATACTTGCCGCCGGTCGGCTGCGTATCGAGGTGCGATCCGACATAGACCGGCAGCGCATCGGGGTCGGTGCCCTCACGGCGCATGAACATGGTGCCCATCTCATCGACGCCCATGGTGAGGCCAGCCTCTTCACACCATTTTTGGAAAAGCCTACGACCCTCAGCATCCTCATCGGTCACCGTCTGTCGATTGTTGCCGCCAGCGATTCCCGGACCGATCTTCGCCATATCCATCAGCGAATCCCAAAGGCGCTCCGGATTGATCCGCAGATTTTCTCCAGGTTGGTTTCCTGACTGATTGCCCACTGAACCCATTGCGTTCCCCTCTGGTTCAAATCGGTTTGGGGCAGTGAAGACCGCAAACGGCCCCACGTCAAGATTTTGACCATTTGGTCGAATGTTGGTGGCCGTTCCAACAGCGTAGGGTTGCGTCCCGAGAGATCTAAGCGCTAGCGTCGCTTCCCGAAAACAACTGCGCATTGGCCGACACGCTTGAACAAACACAGCCGCATTCAACTGGAAAACCGAGCCGCAATTGCCGAGGCGGCGGTCAGCGAGTTTTCGTCACGTGGCTATCACGGCGCGACCATCGACGCGATTGCCGACCGGGCGGGCATGTCCAAGCCCAACCTGCTCTACTATTTCCCCTCCAAAGAGGCGATCTACAGAACGGTTCTGGAACAGATCGTCGAAGAGTGGCTGTCGCCGCTGATGACGCTCGACCCCGCCGCTGATCCGGTGGAGGAACTGCGCCGCTACATCACGCTGAAAATGCGCATGTCCGCCGATCGCCCGCAAGCGTCCAGGCTTTTTGCCTCGGAGGTTCTTGCCGGCGCGCCGATCCTGAAAGACTTTCTGGAAACGCGGCTGAAGTCGCTGGTGGAGGAGAAAGCCACCATTCTTCAGGGCTGGATCGATGCGGACAAACTGGCGCCAGTTGATCCGGTGCATCTCATCTTCATGATCTGGGCGACCACCCAGCACTATGCCGATTTCGAAGCCCAGATCGACGCCGTCACTGGGGGACAGTCGAAACGCTCCGGCTTTTACGAGCAAGCCTCGCAGGCGGTGCTGTCGATCCTGCTCAATGGCGTCAAACCGCGCTAGACGTCGGCAAGGCTGTTGTCAGCAAGTACCTTGCTGAGGAGCGCAATCATCTGCGATCGTTCGGCGGATGACAGCCTAGCCATCAAACCACCATTCACGCCGTCGATGATCGTGAGCAGGGTCGGTATCAGCGCCTTCGCCTTGCCGGTCGCGTGCACGGTGTTCGACCGCCGCGACCTGGGGTCCGTCCGCCGCTCCAGATAGCCATCACGCTCCAGGGAATCGATGGCCCGGCTGATCGCATAGGCAGGCGCACTGAACCGCTCACCGATTTGCGTCTGCGACAGCCCGTCTTGCTCAACCAGCGCCATGACGATGGCGAAGCTTTGCACGGTCAGCCCATGGGGTTCCAAGGCGCGGTTCATTGCCCGATCCAACTGCCCTGCCAGCCGCTGAATGTGCCAGCCGGCGCTGCTGGTGCGCGTGGCGCGGACCTGCTCGCTCAACTCATCGAATCCAACCGTCATGCCACCTCGCCTCTTGGTCAGAACGCCATAGGCAGAAATATCGCATTCAGCAACATTTGCATATTGCAACAAAAAAGAGATTGAGCTAATAGGGCGTATCAACACCGCAAAGGACGCATGCCATGACCCGCTACCATCCCGCCCTTGTGACACTTCATTGGCTCTTGGCACTGTTCATTATCGCTGCGCTTTTGATCGGCAATTTTGCGCTCGATCCAATTCCGGAAAGCGACCCGGCCAAAATCGACGCCTTGCGCTCTCACATGATTGGCGGCGCGGTGATCCTCCTGTTGATGCTGGTACGCCTGGTCGTGCGACTGCGGACCGAGCATCCGCCGGAAGCCGATATTGGCATCCCAGCCATAAACCGCGTTGCGCGGCTGGCGCATTGGGCGCTCTATCTCTTGGTGTTTGCGATGGTGGGTTCCGGCATCGCGATGAGCGTGCTTGGCGGCCTTCCCCCGATTGTTTTCGGCGGATCTGGCGATCCATTGCCAGTGTTTGACGAACTCGCACCTCGGGCCGCCCATGGCTTCTTTGCAGCCGCGCTTGCAGTGCTGATCCTCGGTCATATCGCGGCAGCCTTTTACCACGAACTGGTACGTCATGACGGGCTGATCAGCCGCATGTGGTTCGGCAAGCGAAGCTAACTGCGAGGAACCCGGCCAAGGTTGCCTGCCTAATTGTTGGGCTGGACGAGGGAAATTTCATCGCCTACGTTTTCTCCCGAACCTCGATCAACGAGGTCAAGCGCGGCGTGGGGCACTCCTCGAAAGCGCTTCCAATTCTAGGGAGATGATCAATGAAAAGAACAACCCTTACCATCAGTGCGCTTTTGGCCGGCACCTTCTTGGCGTCCGCCGCAAGCGCTGAGACGATCCGCTTCTGGACGACCGAAGAGCAGCCCGAACGCCTTGCTATCCAAGAGCAGATGGCCGCTGACTTTTCTGCCGCCACCGGCAATGATGTGCAGGTTATCCCGGTGTCGGAAAACGAGCTGGGCACCCGCGCTACTGCAGCCTTCGCCGCCGGTGACCTGCCCGACGTGATCTATCACACGCTGCAATATGTCCTGCCTTGGACCGAGGCCGGCATCCTTGACCCGGACGCCGCCACCGACATCATCGATGATCTGGGCGACGACACATTCGCACCCGGCGCTCTGGAAATGGCCGAGATCGACGACGATCTCTACGCCGCTGTGCCAGTGGACGGCTGGACGCAAATGGTCGTCTACCGGACCGACCTGTTTGAGGCAGCCGGCCTGGAGCCGCCAACCTCGTACGCCAACATTTTGGCCGCCGTTGAAGCACTCCACAATCCACCGGAGGTGTTCGGCTTTGTCGCCGCGACAAAGATCGATGAAAACTTCATGAGCCAGGTGCTAGAACATGTGTTCCTCGCCAATGGCGTCTCCCCTGTCGACGATGATGGCTTCGAGCCGCTGGACGAAGACTCCACCATCGAAGTGTTGGAGTTTTACAAAGCCATCGCCGAGGCCTCTCCTCCGGGCGACCTTTTCTGGCAGCAATCGCGTGAGCTGTACTTTGCCGGCCAGGCCGCGATGATCATCTGGTCACCCTTCATCTTGGATGAACTGGCCGGTCTGCGCGACAGCGCGCCACCAACCGTCAATGATGATCCAACCTCGCGCGAGCTCGCCTCTAATACGGGTGTCGTGACCACCATTTCTGGCCCATCCAATCCGGATGGCGCGGCCTGGGCGGACATCCGCTATCTCGGCATTACATCGGGCGCAAACCTTGATGTGGCACAGGACTTCGTCGCCTACTCGATGAGCGAAGGCTACATGTCGACGCTCTCCATCGCGCCGGAAGGCAAGTTCCCCGTGCGTCGCGGCACCGAGGACAACCCGACTGAATTTGTTGATGGTTGGTCGATGCTGGATGTGGGTGTGGATCGCCGGGCGCCCCTGTCTGATCTCTATCCAGAAGAGGTCATTGGCAGCATCGTCGCTGGCCTTGAAACCGCTGATCGCTGGGGCGTGACCGAAGGTCAACTCTCCATTGCTTCGCAGATCATCAACTCGCAGATTATCAACCGCTATGTGCGCGAGTTCATCGATGGCGAGCGTGACGCCGCCGCGACGGTTGCGATCATCAACGACGAGTTGGCTGCCGCCGTCGAGTAGGCACCAACGAAAGACGCTAGATGCGATGCTGCCCTGAATGGGCGGCATCGCCCTCCCCCTCTGGCACCCTTGTTTGCGACCAATTCTTTGCTTGAACGCACCGGGTGAATGCCGTGTCGATTGCTGACTCCTCCTCAGGCCCGCCCAAAGGCTCCGGCCCCATATCCGCCCTTGGCCCGCCCAAGGGGTCGGGACCTATGCGCAAACGCGAGGCGCGGCTTGCCTTCAACATGCTGCTGCCGACGGCGCTGATCGTGGTCTTGGTCGTGCTAGGCCCGCTGCTCGCCAACTTCTGGATTTCCGTCAAACCGGTCGAGTTGGCTGATCTTCGCGCGCCCAGCATGCTACTTACCGAGCGCTTTCGCGGCGACGCTGAGGCTGTTGGCGATGAGGTCGAGCTTGAATATCGCATGCGCAACTCCTCGCCCAACCAACCGGTGCGTGATGCGGCCTTCACTGACCAAATTCCAGAGGGCCTGACGGTCACCGGTCTTGACGAGCGCTGCACGCTGACCGGCCGTGAGCTTTCCTGCGCGTTGGGCGATCTGGAAGGCGGCTTCCGCGAGCGCTTTCGCTTGCAGGCCGAGGTCACCCAGGCGTTCCTCGACAACCCGATCGACGTTCGCCAAACCGAGCCGAATGTCACGGGCTCCGGCGTCAATGTGCTCACCAGCTTTGATTTCACGCTTGAGAACTTTCAGCGCGTTTTTGACAGCTCCGAGTTCTGGTTCGTGCTGCGCGTCACCATCTACTATACCGTGTTCTCCACCGCAGGCGCGCTGGTGGTTGGACTGTTTGCTGCGCAACTGATGAACACCGCCTTCAAGGGTCGCGGTATTCTGCGCGGCCTTTTCCTCTTTCCCTATGTCGCGCCGGTGATCGCGGTTGCCTTCACCTGGCTCATCCTGCTCGATCCGTTTTCCGGCACGATCAACGCGATGCTGGTCGAGATGGGGCTGATAGGTGCGCCGATAAACTTCTTCGGGACGCGTGAGGTGGATGTCACCATCTTCGGCTTCACCTTCGGATTCCCGGTCGCGCTTTCCACGGTGATCGCGTTCGAAGCCTGGCGGTACTTCCCGCTCTCTTTCCTTTTCATCCTGGCAGCGATGCAATCGGTCTCCGCAGAGATGTACGAGGCCGCCGAGATGGACGGCGCCACACCGCTGCAACAGTTCTGGTACCTGTCGCTGCCGCAATTGGTCGGCATCCTATCGGTGCTTTTCCTTCTGCGCTTCATTTGGACCTTCAACAAATTCGACGACATCTTCCTGCTGACTGGTGGTGCAGCGGGCACGCGCACGCTGACCGTCCAAGTCTACGAGCAGGGCTTTGCCCTCTCCAACCTTGGTGCAGGTGCTGCGGTGGCCGTGGTCGTCTTCTTCGTGCTTTTGGTCTTCGCACTCGCCTTCTTCAGGTTCTCACCCAAAGAGGGAGGGGCGTAAGCCATGGCCATCGCAGAAACGTCCCCAGCGCCTGCCCCGGCACAGTCCGGTTTTAACTTCGGCGCAGGCACCTTGATCAGCGCGGTCATCGGCGCCTTGGCGGGCTTCGTGGTGATGATTGTGGTCGGGGTGACGCTCGGCCTCATCACCGGCGCCTTTGCCTCACCGCCCGCCGGCGCTGCCGCGCTCGCAGGCCTGGTCGCAGGCGCTTACATCAGCGCACTCGACCCCAAGTCCCGCGCCACCAAACGCTCCCGCGCCATCGCTTTCATACTCTTCTTGATCGTCCACTTGCTGGCAACGTTCGCCATGCCCTTCGGCCTGCCGATGGACGCCGTCGCGGTTTGGCAAGGCATTGCGCTCGCCATTCTCGGAATGCTGACCGTTATCGGTACGACGCTGATGATCGGCGATCTGCCATCGGGCAAAGTCTCGCGTTACATGGCTGAAGCGGCCTTTATCCGCACCATGAAGGGCCTTGGCTATGTGATCTTCACGGTCATGGTCGCCCTGCCCTTCTATGTCATGGTGATGACCAGCCTGAAGAACCAGGCGGAGCTTTTGGCCAACCCACTCGACCTATCCATCGATCTCAGCCAGGGCTTTGCCGGCCTTTTCTCCAGCTATTACGAGCTGTTCACCCAGTTCAATTTCGGGCGCTATCTGCTCGTCTCGTTCATCGTCTCGACGGCAACGGTGATCCTGACACTGCTCTTTTCCATCCCCGGCGCCTATGCCGTGGCGCGGCTGCGGTTCAAAGGCCAGCACGCCTTTGCGCGCTCGATCCTCTTAATCTACATGGTGCCGGCCATCGTGCTGGTGATCCCACTCTACGCGGTGTTCTCGCAGCTTGGCTTGCGCAACTCGCTGCTCGGCCTGTTGATCGTCTATCCGGCAACCACGGTTCCAGTGGCGCTTTACATGCTCAAAGGCTATTTCGAGGGCATCCCGGCGGAGTTGGAAGAGGCCGGACTGATGGATGGGCTGACGCGGTTCGGCGTGATCGTCAAAATCACCCTGCCGCTCGCCCTGCCGGCCCTCGCCTCAGTCTCGCTCTACGTCTTCATGATCGCCTGGAACGAGTTTCTCTTCGCCTTCATGTTCCTCGATGACCCGAGCATCTTCACGCTCTCGCGCGGTGTCGTCTCGCTCAACTCCTCCGAAGTGCCACGTCAGCATTTGATGGCCGGTGCCGTGGTGGCGACCGTGCCAGTGCTCGTCGTCTTCCTATGGCTGGAGCGGTTCCTGGTAGCCGGGCTCACCGCCGGCAGTGTGAAAGGCTAGCCCGTGTCCGCAGCAGAAAAACTGGACTTGGATGACGCTGCGCTGTCGCGGCAGGCGCAGGCGATCATCACCGGCAATGATCGCGGTGGGTACACCGTGCCAACGGCGGGGCTTTACCCCTACCAATGGAACTGGGATTCAGCGATCGTTGCCATGGGCTTCGCCGCCTTCGATCTGGATCGCGCTTGGACGGAGATCGAAACGCTCGTTGCCCATCAGTGGCCCGACGGGATGATCCCGCACATCGTCTTCCACAAGGAAGCGCCGACCTATTTCCCCGGCCCGAATGTTTGGGACACCGGACGCCCTGTGCCGACGTCTGGGCACTCGCAGCCACCGGTAGCCGCCTTCTGCGCCGAGGAACTGCTCTCCCGCGACAACGGCCCGCTCGGCCAGGCCCGCGCGGCGCGCGTGTTCGATGCGCTTATGCGCTGGCACCGCTGGTGGCACGATTACCGTGACCCCGGAAAGCTCGGCATTGTTGCCGTTACCCACCCTTGGGAATCGGGCCGCGATAATTCTCCTGATTGGGATGAGGCGCTGAAGGCCGTCGATGGCTCCAAGGTGGCGCCCTATGAGCGACGCGACTTGAAGCATGTGGATGCCAAAATGCGGCCAACCAAAGAAGAGTATGACCGTTACATTGCGCTGGTGGAGTTTGGTCGTTCGCTCGGTTGGAACGCCCGCGACATCGGTCAGCGCAACCCCTTCTTCGTCGCTGATCCCGGCACCACCTTCATCCTTCTGGCCGCCGACCGGGCGCTGCTGCGCATGGCGCATGTCTTGAAAAAGATCGACGACATCCCAGTCATCGAAGAATGGATCGCCCGCGCAGAAGCCGGCGTGGACCGCCTGTGGGATGCAAGCCAAGAAACCTTTGCCGCGCTTGACCTGCGCACCTCCAAACATGGCGGCGGTGTCTCCAATGCGGCCATGCTCTGTTTCTTTGCCGGTGCTGGTTCAGACGACCAACGCGCGGCCATGCTGGGCCATTTCAGGCGCATTCGCGCAAAGACCGGCTATGGCGTTGCCAGCCACGATCCCGATCAGCCCAACTTTGATTCCATTCGCTATTGGCGCGGCCCAGTCTGGGCCTTCATGAACATGATGATTGGCAAGGGGCTGAGCGACCAAGGTTATGCGACCGAAGCCCAGCAGGTTTGGGACGACACCCGCGCGCTGATGTCCAATTTCGGTTTTGCCGAATATTTTGATTGCAATGACGGCTCACCAGCTGGAGGCGGCGCGTTCTCCTGGACGGCCGCCACATGGCTGCAATACGCCGCGGACGGAGCCCCTTGGGCTCCACAGAACAAAGAGTAGAGGGTTCCAATGGGCGCGATTGAACTCAAAGCGGTTGAAAAATGGTTCGACGAGTTACAGGTCATCAAGGGTGTGGACCTGACCATCGACGATGGAGAGTTCGTCGTTTTTGTCGGTCCGTCAGGCTGTGGGAAATCGACGCTCCTGCGGCTTATCTCCGGCCTGGAAGAGACCTCGCGCGGTGACATTCTGATCGACGGCAAAAGCGTTGTTTCGGCGCCACCATCGCAGCGTGGTCTTGCAATGGTGTTCCAGTCCTATGCGCTCTATCCGCACATGTCGGTGCGCGAGAATGTCGGGTTTGGTCTGAAAACAGCCGGCAAACCGAAAAGCGAAATCCAAGAGAAAGTCGATTATGCAGCGAGCATCTTGAAGCTCGATGATTATCTCGACCGGCGACCCAAAGCGCTGTCCGGCGGACAGCGTCAGCGTGTTGCCATCGGGCGCGCCATTGTGCGTGAGCCCAGTGCGTTTCTATTCGATGAGCCGCTTTCCAACCTTGATGCGGCGCTACGCGTCGAAATGCGTTTTGAAATCGCCAAGCTGCACCAAAACCTTGGCTCGACGATGATCTATGTGACCCATGATCAGGTCGAGGCAATGACGCTGGCCGACAAGATTGTCGTGCTCTCAGCTGGCCAAATCGAACAGGTCGGCTCGCCGCGCGATCTCTACGATCATCCGGCCAATCTGTTCGTCGCCCAGTTCATCGGCTCACCGAAGATGAACATCATTCCTTGCACGACGGTGGCGGAGAACTTCAAGATTGACGGTCATGGAACCGGCAGCTTCCCGCAGCACACAACCGGTCGCAAGGCAGTGAAGCTTGGCATACGCCCGGAACATATTCAGCTCGGCGATCCGGCCTATGCGCACATGCAAGGCCGCGTCGATGTGGTCGAGTATCTTGGCGCCGACACCTATCTTTACGTGACACCCAAAGGTCACGAGACCATGATCGTGCGCGTGGCAGGCACCGAGACCGTGAAGGTGGGCGATGAGGTCGCGCTGGTCTTCGAAAAGGACTTTATCTGCTTCTTCGACGAGGACGGCCAGGCGATACGCTAGACTGCAATACGATAGACTGCGATCCGTTAGATCGGCCCTTTAGCTGCCCGCCGCTGGCCCATCCATTTCGCGCATCGACCACCCGGTCATCCGCTTTTCCACCGCGATGGCAATCACATACATGATGACGCCCATGATGGCGGTTACCAGCAGTCCGGCAAAGACCAGCGGCACTTCGAACCGCGAGCTTGCCACGATCATGAGATGACCGATGCCTTTGTTGGAGGCCACCGTCTCGGCGATGATCGAGCCGACAAACGCCACCGTGATCGCGATCTTCAGCGAGGCGAAGAAGTAGGGCAGCGAGCGCGGTATACCGACCTTGACGATGATGTCGCGTTTGGAGGCACCCAGTGCCCGCAACACGTCTTTCAGCTCCGGCTCAACGGTCGCGATCCCCGTCGCAACGTTCACTAGGATCGGAAAGAAGGAAATGAGAAACGCGGTGATGATGGCCGGCACCGTACCGATGCCAAACCAGATCACCAGGATCGGCACGACGGCCACTTTCGGGATCGAGTTGAAGCCGATCAGCACCGGATAAAAGCCATTGTAGATCAGGCTCGACGAACCGATGATGATCCCGGTGACAAGGCCAAAGACGATGGCGATAGCAAAGCCCACGACCGTCGTCATGGCGGTTTGCGCCGCATTGTCCAGGATCGGCACCCGCCACTGCCACATGGCCTCAAAGATTACTGAGGGCGCAGGCAGAATGAACTGCGGAAAATCAAAAACCCAAACGGCGAATTCCCAGAACACAAAGAGGCCGATTACCACCGCCCAGGGCATAATCCGCTCAAGGGTCTTGGCCGACATATGAAAGCCGGAAGGTGCCTTGTCAGCGCTGGGTGACGTCGCCTGCGGTGCTGTCGTATCGGCCATCAGGCGGCATCCTGTCGAGCGGTGTAGATGTGGTCGCGCAGATCGTGCGCGATGTCGCCAAAGTCCGGGCGGAAGGTGATATCGAGATCGCGCGGACGGGCAAACTCAATCTCGCGCTCATGGATGATGCGCCCCGGTCGCGAACTCATCACGTACACCTTGTCGGCCAGATAAACCGCCTCGCGCAGATCGTGGGTCACCAGGATAACGGTGGGGCTTTTGGTCATCCACACTTCTTGCAGAACCCCCCACAGCTCCTCACGGGTGAACATGTCGAGCGCTGCAAAGGGTTCGTCGAGCATCAGCAGAGCTGGTTCATGGATCAACGCCCGGCAGAGCGACACCCGCTGCTGCATACCGCCGGACAACTGCCATGGGTATTTTTCATCGAACCCCTCAAGGCCGACAAGCTTTAATAGCGCCCGCGCTTTGTCCTTGAAGTGGCTTTTTCGCCGGCTCATCTCCGAGCGATAAGGCTGGGTGATCTCCAGCGGCAGCATCACATTGTCGAGCGTCGTGCGCCACGGCAGCAAGGTCGCTGCCTGGAAGGCCATGCCGACAATCGACAGGGGACCGGAAACGGTTTGCCCGGCGACGGAAACGCCGCCGGAGGTCACGGGCCAAAGCCCGGACATCGCTTTCATAAGGGTGGACTTGCCACAACCTGACGGGCCGACAACGGCGATGAACTCGCCCTTGTCCACCGACAGGTTCATACCCGACAAGGCGAGCGTGCCGGTGGCTTCACCACCATAGCGCAGCGCCACATTGTCGATATCGACAAATCCAGTCCCCATGTAACCGCCTCCAGGCTTTCGGTGTTACGGCAGCATACGCTCTTCAGCCGGTGGCAGATAGGCATCGCTGAAGATGTCATCTACACTCAGCACGTTGGGCAGACCGTAGGCATCCTCAACCGACGCGATGGAGCGCTGGAAGTACTCCGGATCGATGGTGGAGATGCCGCTTTCGACCACCGCGGGCGTGGTGATCATTTCTTCCATGGTGATCCGCCAACGACGCAGCTCAACCTCTGGATCGGTCAGCGGCTCATGGTCGACCAAAGCTTCCATAGCGGCCTCTGGATCAGCCATGGCCATCTGCACACCATTGATCATGCAACCCACGACCGTGCTGACCGCTTCCGGGTTTTCTTCGGCAAACGCGCGGCTCGTCAGGATCGAAGTGGAGTAAAGTTCCACATCATAATCCTTGTAGCGGAACACCCGCTGCTCATCGGTGGCCATGCCCAGGCGATCAAGCGAGATCGTCGAGGACGTGATGAAGCCGGTGATGCCATCGGCCTCACCACGCACCAACATCGGCTCGCGCAATTCAGGGCTGACCGAGATCCACTCGATGGTGGAATCATCAATGCCTGTGGCAGCGGCGAAGATCGGGAAGAGCTGGCGGCCCGCATCGAAGTCAGGCGCGGCAAGCGTTGTGCCCTCAAAATCAGCGGGTTCGGTAATCTCACTGTCAGCAGCAACCACGGCCACCAGCGGGGAACCGGCAAAGAGCACCGCAACGGCAATCAGGTCGCTGTCAGGGTTTTCAGCCCGGAATTTGATGGTCGGGTTGATGTCGGCCAGGCCCATATCATAATTGCCGCCTGCCAGTTCCACCGGCACACGACCGGACCCAAAACCGCGGTCCATCGAAATGTTGACGCCGCCTTCTTCAAAGCAGCCGGAGTTCCGCGCCATCAGCGCGAAAGCCTGCGGACCCTGCCAGGCCCAATCCATCATGAACCGAATATCGGTGGCGGCAGCGGACGTTGCACCCAATCCAACGCTCAACGTCGCGGCCACTACGGCGCGTCCCATCATCTTGCGACCCATTGCTGTTCTCCTCATTCTTGTTGATCCAGACCGAGATCGGCCCCTGCGCGCGCCTTACGGCCGCGCGCCTGACCCACGGGTAAAGGTCAGGAAAAACCAGGACAAGCAGCGAAAAGCGCGAGTCCTGCACATTTATCCATCATGCCCAACATTCATTCCCGATGCACAGCCTTTTGCCGAAAAATGAGGCAATGCTAATCAAACCCCTCACGGAATTGCCGGAACATAGCTTGGCATCTTGCCAGGGTTCAAAAGCCCATGCGGGTCAACTTTGGCCTTGAATGCCAACTGATCGCCAGGCACGCGTTTGTGGCGCGAGCCGTCTTCGACGGTGAAGACATGCGGGTTGGCGACCGGCACGCCGACCTCCTCGTGCAGCGCGATAATCTCAGCAAGTCGCTCCGGCGACGTGTACGGCCAAAGCTGCGCACCATTGGCGGCCAGCTCACCCTCATAACGGATGAACTCCAAATGCATCGGCAGTTCATCACCGAGCGCATTATGCATCTTCGTCGCCGTTTCGATGATGCGCCCTGGGGGAAACAGCGTCTGCAAATAGGAGAGGTTCCGGTTCTCTTTCAGCGCGTGCAGCGTGGTGTGACCCCAGGCCATCTCATAGATCGGCAAACGTTTGGGATCGGCCTCGCGCTCATCGGAAGGTTCCGACAGGATGACAGGTTTGGTCTCGAGTTTTTCCAAATCGCGACTGTCGATCATCATCAGAACTGCACACTGCCCCGCCTCCAGTCCCGGGATCAGAGGGCGCAGATAGTGAGCGCAGCTCGCCACATGAAACGACACCAGCCGCTTGGCGATGGCATCATTGGCCGCCACATCGTGCGCATAGGCAAGTGCCTCGTCGAAATCGGCAAACGCGGCAACAACGTCCTGCCAGGGCCGCGCCGGCTCCAAAGGGGCGGACACATCCACCACGATGCCGGTCGAGCCGAAGGTACGGTTGACCAAGTTGGTGTCGAGACCTCCCAGCATGATGATCTGCGGCTCTTCCTCAAGGGTGACGACCGTGGCGCCATGAAGATTGCCTGCTTCGCGCAAACCGCCCCAGGTCACCGACCCGATGCCACCGGACCCGCCGCAGAAATAGCCACCGATGGTTGCCATCTTTTTGGTCGAGGGGTGCATACGTAGCTCCAACCCCTGATCCCGCGCCGCCTGTTCCACCGCATCGACCTTGGCGCCGGATTGCGCCTTGAACCCATCCGAGCCGACGCGCTCAATCGCCGTCATTTGCGAAAAATCGAGCACAATGCCGCCAAAAAGCGGAACGGCCTGCCCATAGGTCCCGGTGCCAAGGCCGCGCACTGTCACCGGGATGCGATGTCGCGCCGCCGCCGCGGCAATCTGCATGACATCGTCAATGCTCTGCGGCACAGCGACCAGATCGGCCACTTTTCCATCCAGGGCCGCCTTGGCGATGGGGCTGAACCAATAATAGTCGCGACTTCGCCGCTTCAGCGTCACCGGATCATCAAGCAGCGTGATGCCCGGCACTGACGCACGAAAACCCGCCAGATCGTAAGCTTCGCGATCCTGCAAATAGGCCACCGTCACGCTTCGCCCTCCACCGGCTCGCGCAGCGAAACATGCGCGGCGACCACCTTCCAGCCATCTGGCATCCGCACCCAGCTCTGTGATTGGCGGCCAATTTTATCGGTTCCCTCGCGGATGAACTCGGTGTTGGCGGTCGCAAAGTCCGTTCCAAAGGTCGTGATAACGGTACGACGTAGCGTGCGGTCCAATCCCGCGGACGGGCGCGCCTTGCGAAACGCCAGGATTTCGTCCTGCCCGTAAAGGCTCTCCGCCGGACCATAGCGAATGGTATGCGGCGAGCCCCAAAACAGCGCATCAAGAACGGCGACATCATTGCCGATCAGCGCCGCTTCATAGCGTGCAAACGCCGCCTCAACCTCCACCAAGACTGCGGGGTCGTTGATCGTCATGCGGCCACCGGCATGCGCCGCGAGATCACGGCCAGGTCTTCCTTCGTCAGCGGCACCTCTTGCCCAGAATGGATCAACTCCGCAAATTCTTCATTGGGCACCATCGCGCAGAGCGCATAAAGCTTGCCCGCGCCGGTGTTCTCCACAATGTGCTCCTTGCCCGGCGGAATGAGCAGCGATGACCCGGGCGCCAGATCGACCTCCACCCCATCGCAATAGCCCTTGCCAGTGCCTTCCAGGATGAAGAAGAACTCATGGGCAATGCTGTGCGTGTTCGGCGGCGTGGCCCCGCCTTTTTCGTAGATCTCAACAATGAACGTGAACGGCACGCCCTCGGCCACCGGGTCAGCAAGACAGGCGAAATAGTTCGTGTCGTCGGGGCTGATTTTGTAAGCCTTCAGGTCAGCGGGTGATTTGGCGACCACCTGTCCGGTCATGATGTCTCTCCTTCTATGCCGGCAACAAAGGCGGTCGATGTCAGAGTGAAACCGAAGATTTGCCGTGCGTTGTGCAACGTCGCCTGCATGCAGAAATCGGGGTTTGTCGTGGCGCTCGCATCTTCAAAGAGCAGCGTGTCGTAGCCAAGGAAACTGGCATCGGCGAGCGTGTGCAGCACGCACTGGTCGGCGTTGACGCCGCCGAAGAACAGCGTGTCGACCTTCAAATTGCGCAGAATGCTGTCGAGCGGCGTGTCCCAAAACCCAGACATGCGGTACTTGTCGACGAAGATATCGCTCGGCTCGGGTTCCAGCGGATCAACGATCGCCGCGCCCCAGCTATCCTTTTCAAGCACCAGCGCCTTGCGCGGTCCGACGGCATCGCCAAGACCGCCGCCACTGCCCGCGCCATCGTAAACATGCCGCAGGGCTGGCGAGATGTTGGCCAAGTCCTGCCGGTTGCCCCAGTTCACCCAGATGACGGGCATGGCCACCAATCGTGCGGCTGAAAGCACCTGCTGCAAGGGCGCAATGGCAGAGCCCGCGCCGGTTACATCGACACCAATACCGGCAAGCCAGCCATCGGCATGGCAAAAGTCGTTCTGCATGTCGACAATGATCAGCGCGCTGCGCGCCAAATCGATCCGGACCGGTTTGGGATTGGCTTCGATCTCAACTGGACGTGGCGGCGTAAGGTCTCGCACCAGATCGGCTGCATCCTCGCCCACCTTCCAACGGTTGCGCGGGTTGGGTCCCAGCGGTGTCAGGCCCTCAAAACGGCTCATAGACCCTCCAGATCAAGGCCAACGCCGAGCAGCACTTCGTCAGCTCCCGACCAGCCAACCAACCCCAAGCCAAGGGGACCATCGGCGGTGGTCAGCGCAGGGATCGCCAATTGCGGCAGGCGCCCAAGGCCGGCTGGCGAAAGAATGTCCAGCGCGCGGTTGCGGACGGCATCAAGCGCTGGGCCTTGCAGCCCCTTCAGCGGCGCGACGCCCGCAGCGCCCGGCACCACAAGCAAGGTTCCTGGCAACAGCGTTCCGGCGAGATAGGCCGCGATATCCTCGCGTCTGGCCTGGGCTTGCGCGACTTCGTCCGCATCCAACCCACGAGCGTAAGCGAAACGATCCTTGATCCCTGGCCCAAGATCGGGCTGCTCGGCGATCACCCAGGGCCCGTGCACCTGCCAGGCTTCCGCCGATTGGCACACCCGGAACACGCCGCGCCACGCCTCCAGATCACCCAGATCGCCGTCGTGCGGCGCCAGAACGGTTGTCTCCAGATGCAATCCGAGCCGCTCGGCCAAAAGCACGGCTTTGGCGAGCAAAGCATCGCGGACAGTCCCGTCCACCCGCGCAAACATGTCTTCGGCCAGCAGCAGCCTTTCCGGTGCGGCGCCAACGCCACCATCTGTCATCAAAACCGCGCCGATCTTGGCCATCAATTCTGGAGACTTGGCAAACCAACCAACCGTGTCAAAGCTCGGTGCCAATTGCACCGCCCCACCGAGATCGATCCGTCCATGGGTTGGGCGCAGACCCCAGATGCCGCAATAACTTGCCGGAAGCCGCACCGATCCGCCGGTATCTGAACCCAGACCGATCTCCGCCAAACCACCAGCAACCGCCGCCGCCGACCCGGCCGATGACCCTCCAGGAATGCGCCCGGGTGCTGCCGGATTGACCGGCGTGCCGTAATGCGCGTTCTCGCCGTTCAGACTCCATGCCAACTCGTCGGTCAGCGTTTTGCCCACAAAGCGGGCACCAGCCTCCAGCAACGCGTCAACAGCAGGCGCGTGCCTTTCGGTATCCGGAGTACTTTTCAACCAAACCGGCGATCCTGCGCCGGTCTTCAATCCCGCCACATCGAACAGGTCTTTGACCGCCAGCGAGTGCCCGCTCAGCGGGCCATTCTGTGGTTCGACGGCGTAACCCTCAAGCGCATAGGGGGCGTGCGCCATGAAGGCGCCAAGCGGATCGGGTGATATGGACGTGGGTTGGGAAAAACGGATCATGAGAACTCTCTAAAAAGACATCCGAGCAAGAGGGATGCCAAGTGGTGCGGGCACACGGTCAATGAACGTCAGCAGATCGAAATCATAGGGCGGGGCCTCGTCGGATGAGCCGGCGTGGCATAGGTAATGACCAACGATCCCTCTTAACACATGGACAATCATGGCTGACGCAGCACACTCCACCCATTCCGGCTACACCGCCCCTGCAATGCTGATCGACGGTCAATGGACCCAAGGCAGCTCAGGCAAAACCCAGGCCGTGATCAATCCGGCCACCGGCGAAACCCTCGCCGACCTACCCCATGCCAGTGCCGCCGATCTCGATCGCGCGCTGGCGGCAACCGACAAAGGCTTCAAGGCCTGGTCGCAGAAAACGCCCGCCGCGCGTCAGGTGATCATGAACAAGGCCGCCGATCTGATGGAGGAGCGCAAGACCCACATCGCGCAGGTGTTGACGATGGAGATGGGCAAACCGCTGCCGGAAGCGAAAACCGAGATCAGCTTTGTGATCGGCGTGACCCGCTGGTGCGGCGAGGAAGGCAAACGCGCCTATGGACGGTTGATCCCGGCGAGCGTGCCGAACACGCGTTACGCCGCGGTACGCGAGCCCGTCGGCCCGGCCTGCGCCTTCACGGCCTGGAACTTCCCCGGATCGAACGTCATCCGCAAGGTCGCCCATAGCCTCGGCGCTGGATGCTCAGTGATCATCAAGCCATCGGAAGAAACGCCGGGAACGGCCATCGAAATCGCCAAATGTTTCGTTGAGGCCGGTGTGCCCGATGGCACCGTCCAGATGGTCTTTGGCGTGCCCGATGATATCTCTCGCCATCTGATCGCCTCGCCGATCACCAAAAAGCTCTCCTTCACCGGCTCGGTGCCGGTCGGCAAGCATCTTGCCAAGCTCGCCGCTGATTCCATGATGCGGGTCACGATGGAACTGGGCGGCCACGCGCCGGTTCTGGTCAGCGCCGACGCCGACCTTACCAAAGCCGCCGACATGATCCACGCCTTCAAGTACCGCAATGCCGGCCAGGTCTGCATCTCGCCGACCCGGTTCTTAGTGGAACGCAAGGTCTACAGCGATTTCGTCGATGCGATGACCGAACGCTCAAAAACCGTGAACGTCGGCAACGGGCTGGAAAAAGGTGTGACCATGGGGCCGCTGATCGCCGAACGACAAGTCGAACGCATGGAAAGCCTGGTCCAGGATGCCCGCGCAAAAGGTGCGACCATCACAACGGGCGGCGAGCGCATCGGCAACCAAGGCTCGTTCTACGCCCCAACCGTGCTTGCTGACACCACCGATGAGATGGAGATGATGAACGAGGAGCCGTTCGGCCCCGTCGTCCCGATCTCGCCGGTCGACAGCCTGGATGAGATGATCGCCCGCGCCAACCGTCTGGATGTCGGATTGGCCGGCTACGCTTTCACCACCAACGGCCACACCGCCGAGCGTCTGTCGAAGGAAGTCCAGGTCGGTATGCTCGGCATCAATTCGACCGCCATTTCGCTGCCCGAGACACCGTTCGGCGGAATCGACGAGTCCGGTTATGGCCATGAAGGCGGCATAGAAGGCCTTGATGCCTACCAGCGCACAAGGCTAATCGTTGAGGCACGGTGATCTGATGCGCTGGCGTGCCTCTACACTTCTGCTTGTCGTCGGCCTGTTGGCCGGCCCGGCTTTTGGGCAAGCCAGCGACGAGGCGGAGCTTCAAGCCCTGCTGTCAGACTGGCTGGCGGAGGAGAGCGTTCCTGGCGGTGTGCTTCTCGTCTCAGGCCCGTACGAGCGCTACCTGGTCGCCGCCGGCCTTGCTAACATCGAAACCGGCGAGCCGGTTACCGAGGAGACGCGCTTTTACGCGGCGTCCACCGGCAAGATGATGGTTACCGCCGCCATACTCACCGCCGTCGACGAAGGGCGCCTGTCCTTAAGCGATCCCATCGATGGGTTCGTCGCGACCATCAAAGGAGCCGACCAGCTTGACCGAGCAGGCCCGGTCACCATCGAACAGCTGTTGAACCATTCAAGCGGCCTGCCGGAATATCTCAACGAAGCGTTCGCCGAGGCGTCCTTTGAAAACCCGGACAATCGCTGGACCCCAGCCGAGGCCCTGACGTTCGCTTATGTTGAGAGCGCTGTTCCGGCCGGGACGCGTTTTGAATACACCAACACCAATTACGTCATCCTTGGGCACATTCTCACCGTTTTGGACGGGTCGCTCGCCGAATCCCTCCAGCGTTGGGTGTTTCGCCGCGCCGACATGGGCGCCTCGACCATCGGCGCACCGCCAGACCCGGGCGATGCCTTCGCCCATGGCTATGACGATGACGGCCAGGATGTCAGCGCGCTCGGCTGGAACAGCGTGTTGGGGGACGGGCCGGTGATCACCACCGCATCCGACCTTGAGGCCTTTGCCCGCGCTCTGTTTGCAAGCCAGCGCATCGTGTCCTTTGCAAGCCGCGATGACATGGTTCAGCCCTCGGACCTTGATCCCAATTATGGCCTTGGCGTGAGCGTCGAGGAGGATGAGTTCGGCGTTTGGTACGGCCATGCTGGCGGGTATGACGGGTTCGAAGCCGACCTTCGCTACTACCCGGCGCACGATGTGGTGCTGACCTATCTGATCAATGGCAATCAGCGCTCAAACGCCTCGCTTTTGGACGAGGCAGCAGCCTGGTTTTTCGGCGGCTAGCCCGCTTTGCCGGACCCATCGCTGTAAACCACGCAAACAAATCAACGGTTGCGCCACTTCAGCCACTTGAATTAAGGAAAAGCACGCGTAAACACCCGGCTTGCGGGCGCTTGCGCCACAACAAGAAGAAAAATTCGCGCCAAAAGGCACGACCGCGTCGTCTTCACAGGGAAAATCAACATGAAAAAAGTACTTCTCGCTGGTCTCAGCACCGCTGCTCTCATTACCGCAACAGCCGCGATGGCTGATGATCATGAAGTTAAGTTGGGCGTCATTCTTGGCTTCTCCGGCCCGATTGAATCGTTGACGCCTGACATGGCCGCAGGCGCTGAACTGGCCATGAGCGAAATCAGCGACTCTGGAAATTTCCTGGATGGCAAGACCGTGTCTTCGGTCCGCGCCGATAGCACCTGCATCGATGCCGCCGCCGCCACCGCGGCTGCAGAGCGTTTGATCTCCGCTGAAGGTGTGGCCGCGATCATGGGCGCTGACTGCTCCGGCGTAACCACCGCCATCATCAACAACGCGACCGTCCCGCAGGGCATCGTCAATATCTCGCCATCGGCGACCTCGCCTGCGCTGACGGACATCGAAGACAATGGCCTGTTCTTCCGAACTGCGCCGTCTGACGCACGTCAGGGCATCGTTTTGGCTGAAGTTGTGATGGATCGCGGCATCGACGAAGTCGCTGTGACCTTCACCAACAACGACTATGGCCAGGGCTTCGCTGATGCCTTCGTTGCGGCCTTTGAAGGCATGGGCGGCACCGTCACCCTGTCGGCTCCGCACGAAGATGGCCGCGGCGACTATTCGGCTGAAGTTGGCGCGCTGGCTGCTGCTGGTGGCGACGCATTGGTCGTGCTCGGCTATGTCGACCAAGGTGGTCTGGGCGTGATCCGTTCCTCCATCGACACCGGCGCCTTCGACACCTTCGTTGGCGGCGACGGCATGTTCGGCACGTCACTCGTCGACAATCTTGGCGCGGATCTGGAAAGCTGGTTCGGCACGCTGCCAGGCTCGGCTGTTGGCGACGACAACCCATGGCCAGCTGTTGCTGAAGCCGGTGGCGTTAACGACGAAGGTCCCTTCGTCGGCCAGTCCTACGATGCAGCGGCCCTTATCCTGCTCGCCATGCAGGCCGGCGGTGAAGCAACCTCTGAAGCCGCTGCGGCCAACATGATGGACGTCGCCAACGCACCTGGTGAGCCAATCGCAGCCGGTGAACTTGCCCGCGGCTTGGAAATCCTGGCGGCTGGCGGCGACATAGACTATGTCGGCGCGACAGGCGTTGAGTTCAACGATGTTGGCGAGCCTTCCGGCGTGTTCAACGAGTTTGAGCTGATGGACGGTTCGCTGGACACCGTGCGCACCCGCTAAGCACATCGCATCAGATTGCAGCACGATAAGCTATGGCCGTCCCTCAAAGGGGCGGCCATAGTGCATCCGCGCTGGAGCGTTTTGAGCAAGATGCCTAGTTCGGATTTGACCCGAGATAGGCGCCAGTTTTGCATCCAAAAACGCGCAAGAGTATTGGAGCAGCCATGATCCGCGTCACGGATCTGCACAAGCATTTCGGCGGCGTTCATGCCGTTGATGGCGCTTCCATCGAAATCAAAACCGGCACCATTACCGGCCTGATCGGCCCGAATGGCGCGGGCAAAACAACCCTGTTCAATGTCATCGCCGGCGCCTTCCCTCCCACGTCAGGCAAGGTCGAACTGGACGGGGAAGACATAACAGGTCTGCCCGCCCACGAGCTTTTCCACAAAGGCCTGCTGCGCACTTTCCAGATTGCTCATGAGTTTTCCACGCTCACCGTGCGCGACAATCTGATGATGGTGCCGCCGGGCCAGCCTGGCGAGTCGCTACTCGGCGCCTGGTTCAAACCGACCGCGGTGCGCAAGAGCGAAGCGGAAATTCGCGACAAGGTCGATGAAGTTCTGGAGTTCCTGAGCCTCACCCATTTGGTGGAGGAACGCGCCGGGAACCTGTCAGGTGGTCAGAAAAAGCTGCTCGAACTTGGCCGCACCATGATGGTGGATGCCAAGATCGTTTTTCTCGACGAAGTTGGCGCCGGCGTGAACCGCACGCTGCTCAACACCATCGGCGATGCGATCATCCGCCTCAATGAAGAGCGCGGCTACACCTTTTGCATGATCGAACACGACATGGCGTTTATCTCTCGCCTCTGCGACCCCGTCATCGTGATGGCCGAGGGCAAGGTTCTGGTTGAAGGCAAGGCCGAAGAGGTGCGCAAAGATGAGCGCGTCATCGAGGCTTATCTCGGCGTCGGGCGCAAGCAGGCCGCCAAACATGAGGGCGAAGCGCCCAGCCAGATTGGCTCTGGCCAAGCTTCTGAGAACGAGGCACCGGCATGACCCTCCTCAAAGCCAACAATATGCGCGGCGGCTACGGCGCTGCTGATATCCTGCAAGACTGCACCATCGTCTGCGATCGCGGCGAAGTCGCCGTCATCGTCGGTCCCAATGGCGCCGGCAAATCGACCGCCATCAAGGCCATTTTCGGCATGATGGGCCTGCGCGAAGGCGAAGTGAGTTTCGACGGAACGACCCTCAATGGCATGCCGCCGCAGGCGCGCGTTGAAGCCGGCATGGGCATGGTTCCCCAGACCAACAACGTGTTCCCCGGCATGACAGTGGAAGAAAACCTGCAAATGGGAGCTTTCCTGCGCGAGGATGGCGGCGCGGGCGTCATCGACAAGGTCTATGAGCTGTTCCCTGCGGTCCACGACAAGCGCAACCAATTGGCAGGCGAGCTGTCCGGTGGTCAGCGTCAACAAGTCGCCGTTGGTCGCGCGATGATGACAGAACCGACGCTGCTGATCCTCGATGAGCCGACCGCCGGCGTCTCGCCTATCGTGATGGACGAACTGTTCGACCGCATTTTGGAGATCGCCAAAACCGGCGTTGCCATCCTGATGGTTGAACAGAACGCGCGCCAGGCATTGGAGATCGCCGACACCGGCTACGTGCTCGTTCAAGGCCAGAACCGTTACACCGACACCGGCGCGGCGCTCCTGGCCGACAAAGAGGTGCGCGCAACGTTTCTCGGCGGGGACCAGTCCTGATGGAACTCGCCAACGCTCTGGTTCTGCTCGCCAATTTCGTTCTCATCCCAGCCGTCACCTATGGCGCGCAGCTCGCCCTGGGCGCGCTTGGAATTACGCTGATCTACGCCATTTTGCGCTTCGCCAACTTTGCCCATGGCGACACGATGGCCTTCGGCACCATGCTGGCGATTTTCATCACCTGGGGTTTGCAGGCATTAGGCATATCACTTGGCCCGCTGCCCGTCGCACTGCTGGCACTGCCAATTGCGATCCTGGGCACGGTTGGCATGGTGCTCGCGACCGACAAGGTGATCTACAAATTCTATCGCGACAAACGGGTCGACGCGGTCATCTTCGTCATGGTGTCGGTTGGCGTCATGTTCATGATGAATGGTCTGGTGCGCATTTTTATCGGCACTGGCGACATCAACTTTGCTGACGGGTCACGCTTCATCATCCGCGCCCGCGAGTTCCGCGACATGACGGGGCTTGATGAAGGCCTGGCGCTTCGCACAACCCAGATGATTACCATCGTTGTGGCCGTATCTGTGATGGCGGCGCTTTTCTGGTTTCTGCAAAAGACCCGCACCGGCAAATCCATGCGCGCCTTTTCCGACAATGAGGATTTGGCCCTGCTTTCCGGCATCAAGCCGGAGAAGGTTGTCATGGTCACCTGGATCCTTGCCGGCGCGCTCGCGACCATCGCCGGCGTGCTCTATGGCCTCGACAAGAGCTTTCGACCGTTCACCTATTTCCAGCTTCTCCTGCCGATGTTCGCCGCGGCCATTTTGGGCGGTATCGGCCAGCCAATCGGCGCGGTCGTCGGCGGCTTTGTCATTGCGTTTTCCGAGGTGGCCGTCACCTACGCCTATCGCCGCGTCTTCGAATATCTCGGGCCGGAGGGTTTCGAGGTCGATGGCCTGATGCAGCTGCTCGAAACCGAGTACAAATTTGCCGTCTCGTTCATCCTTTTGGTGATCGTACTCTTGGTCAGACCCACCGGCATCTTTAGGGGGCGCATCGTATGAGCGGAGCAAGCAACTCCCCAGCGCGCGTCGCTGCCGCCAAGCCGACGCTTTGGCAAAACCCGATCTTGCTGTTCTCGATCATGGGCGCGCTTCTCGTGTTTACCGGCTTTGCCCAAAGCTGGTTGCTGGCGCTCACCATCCTTCAGCTCTGCATCATCTCCGCCATCATGACGCTGGGTGTGAATGTGCAGTGGGGCTATGCCGGGCTGTTTAACGCCGGCACCATGGGCTTCGTTGCGCTGGGCGGCTTGGCGGCCGTTCTGGTGGCCGCTGATCCTGTACCAGAAGCCTGGGTCGCCGGCGGGTCGGGCATCGGTCTGTCCGCCCTGATCATTTGCACCACCATCGCCGCCGTCGTTCTTGCCCGCGCTTATCTCAAGGGACTGGCCCGTTTTCTCGCCACGGTGATCTTTCTGATCGTCGGCTACATCGTTTTCGGCCAGGTTTTCGGGCCTGCCACCGATGCCATCGAGGCGGTGGACCCGGCGCAATCGGGCTATCTCGGCGGCATGGGCGTTTCCATCCTGATCGGCTGGCTGCTTGGCGGTCTGCTGGCGGCCGGTGCTGCTTGGATCATCGGCAAGATCGCCATCGGTCTGCGCTCGGACTATCTGGCGATCGCCACGCTGGGCATCGCTGAGATCATCTTGGCTTTCATCAAGAATGAGGACTGGCTGTCGCGTGGCGTGAAAAATGTCACCAGCCTGCCGCGTCCAGTCCCCTATGAGGTCGATCTTCAGACAGACCCGGCCTTCATTGAGCTGGCCACGAACTGGGGCATGGAGCCAAACACGCTGGCGGGGATCGCGGTTAAACTCGCCTTTATCGGGCTCTTCACCGCCGTGCTGGTCGTCCTGGTTTACCTCGCCGAACGCGCGTTACGTTCGCCCTGGGGCCGCATGATGCGCGCCATCCGCGACCAACCCAACGCGGCGTCCGCCATGGGTAAGGACGTCAAACGCCGCCACTTGCAGGCCTTCGTCATTGGCTCGGCTATTTGCGGCATCGCTGGCGCCATGCTGGTGACTGTGGATGGGCAGTTCACGCCGGGCTCGTACCAGCCACTGCGCTTCACCTTCCTGGTATTGGTCATGGTCGTGGTCGGTGGGTCGGGCAACAATTTCGGTTCGATCCTCGGCGGCTTCCTGATCTGGTTCGTCTGGGTCCAGTCGGAAGCGGCCGGTTTCGCGCTCGTCAATCTGCTCTCCAGCGGGCTTGATCCGAACAGTTGGTTGGCCGGTCACCTCACGCAGGCCGCCCCGCATCTGCGTCCGGTGCTGATGGGCCTCATTCTGGTGCTCGCTCTGCGCTTTGCGCCACGAGGCTTGATACCTGAACGATAGGCAGGGATAGGCCGGATGAGCGATCTAGATCTCCTGCCGTCGAAACTGCTTAGCACGCTCGTGCGACCAGATTTCTGGCTTTGGCTCGGGCTCTTAACCGCGCTCTGGGCCTCTTGGCGCGGTTGGCGCAAGATTGCCACATGGGTGCTGGTCTCTTTGGTGGTGGCCGTCACCTTGGTTGGCTTTGTGCCAGTGGGGCATCTCTGGCTCGCGCCACTTGAGAACCGCTTTTCCACCAACCCCGGCCTTGCCGGCCCTCCCAGCGCAATCATCGTTCTAGGCGGCGGCGAAGACATCCGCACCAGCGCGGCCTGGAACGCGCAGAATGTGAATAGCGCGGGCGACCGGATCCTGCATGCCATCCGACGCGCCAATGACTTTCCGGAAACGCCGGTGCTCTTCACCGGCGGCGCCTTTGATCCGACGGGCGATCCGCTTTTTGTAGGCAGCGCTGAACGCGTGGGCGAAATGCTGCAAGCCTCTGGCGTAGCGCCAGAGCGTGTGAACATTGGCGCGGTTGCGCGCACCACCGCCGAGCACCCGGCAGACATTACCGCTTTTTTGGAGGAGCAGGGATATGAGCCAACGGCAGAGGCGCCACTGCTGCTGATCACCAGCGCCTTCCATATGCCCCGCGCGATCGGTGTCCTCTGCGCGGCAGGCTTTGAGCACATTGTGGCCGATCCGACCGATCACCGCACAGTGCCCGGCGCGCGATGGCAGGAAAGAATTCGATGGGGCTACGCAGGCAATCTCTCGGACCTTCAACTCGCTATCCGCGAATGGGCTGGTCTCGTCGCTTACCAACGTGCGGGGCACACCGATGCCCTGCTTCCCGATGGTTGCTGACACTTTCCACCCCCCCTTGCCACCTCTCGCCCTATCAGTGCGCCAACCGTCTGCCTGGGCGATCATCCACGGCGGCAAGGTCATCGAGAACCGCTCCTTGGGGTCGATCCGGTCGGGCAACATGGATTGCCGCCGTATCGCCATCCATGCAGCTGTCGGCCTCACCGAAAAAGAGTACCGATGGAGCCTGCACAAATTCCACGAACTTGGCGTTGCTTGCCCGCCGCCGACTGACCTGCCGCGCGGCGCGATCATCGGCAGCGTCGATGTGGTGGACATTGTGTCGGCCAGTGACAGCCCGTGGTTCAGCTCGCGGCCGGGCAATCATGGTTTGGTGCTGGAAAATCCGGTGCCCTGCGATCCCATCCCGTCCAAGGGAAAGCTCGGCTATTTTTCTTGGGAGCCAGCCGGACAGCTGGCTGAACCTGCGCCCTGGATGCGCGGCTACGGCGCCCCGAACAAAGACGACCAAACACTTAGCCTTTTCGATGAACTGGAACCAAGCTTCAAATCGCCGCCTAAGAAGCCGTGGGGCGAGGATAAAAAGGCAAGGATTAGCGGCCCCTATTCATAGGGGCCGCCAACCTCCACAACCTGGCCATCTGGCAGGACCAGTTGGTCCGCATAGATCTCTCTTGGCAGGTCATCGTCCAGTTGCCCTTTCACCGTGATAACCTCGCCGACGCTCACTGGCATGCGATGCGGGCCGATATAGACGCGGATGGTGCCGGTCGAGTCTCGAAACACAAAAGTGTCGTCATCGGTCACCCTTTCGACAGTGCCTTTTAGAGCTGCCTGTTCATAGGGTTGAAGCTGATCAACTGTCGTCAGCTCATAGGCCAACGCCGAGGTCGCCAAAACGGAAACCGCGGCGAACAACGCAAGTCTAGTCAATGGCAACAGCCAGAAGAACCAGCGCAACAATCGCTGCGAGTGCGAAAGCCCATGTCGGAGCCGTCAAACTGAGCGGTTTCTTCAGGAAACTCATCACGTCTTGAGTCTCCGGCTGCTGATCTGTTGTGCTTTCAGCTGAGTTTTGCGGTTTATCCGTCGGCTGGACGTCTGTCATCGAGTGCTTCAAAGCTCCATATAAATGTTGCAATGAAGATTACGTAGAAACGCCCAGGACACGTACAAGAAGCCGTGTCACGAATTCACAGAAAAGCCACAAAGAAACGTGCTCAGGCGCTCTTATAGCTTTACAAGCGACGGAACCGCAGCGCGATGTCTACAACATGGGCGATCCCGGCCGCCGCCAATACGCTGGCGGTCCAGGTCCAGGGCGCGTCAGTCAGCGCCAATCGCACGGCGAACATCAGCAAGGCGCCAGACAAGAGCGTCGGCCATAGCACCGACAGATGCGGCACGAACAAGCGCGGCGCAGTTGGGACAAACCGATAGAATATCAGAAACGCCAACGCCTCGAGCGCAACCAGCACCAGGATCGCATCGATCATCGCGCCCGATTGCAGAAATTCCGCCATGCGGTATGCGGGTTAGGCTTGCGGCTTTGGCGAGGCGCCACCGGAGTCTTTGGGTGCCGGCGCGACCAGCCCGAACAGATGGGCAAGGTCTTTGAAGAAGATGCGCGCATGGGCCATCGGATCGGCCTTGACCAGCTTCTTGTTCATGTAAGCCTGCCAGGTGAGCCGCTGGACATCCGGGTCCTCACAGATGGAGACAAACCGTTCGCGGCGTTTGTCGCTCGCGTACCAAAAGTGCTGCATCATGCCTAAGATCCAAAAAACCCGACCATGGGCTTTCATGAAGGCACGACGCGCACCGGTTAACGCACGCGCATCGCCAGTTTCCAAGAACTTCGCCGTGGCAAGCCCGGCCAACCGTCCGCCTTCCATGGCGTAATAGATGCCCTCGCCTGACGACGGTGCGACGATGCCAGCAGCATCGCCTGCCACCAGAACGTTCTTGCCATCGTCCCATTTTTTCAAGGGCTTCAGCGGGATCGGCGCGCCTTCGCGTCGCACGGTTTCGGCGCCATCGAGCCCGGAAATCTCGCGTAAGGTTTTGGTGGCGCCGCGCAGGGAAAAGCCCTTGTTGGCACTGCCCACGCCGATGCTTGCATGCTTGCCATGGGGAAAAACCCAGCCGTAAAAATCGGGCGACACCCGGCCCTGATAATAGACGTCGCACCGCGTCGGCTCGTAATCCGCGCCATTATCGTTGGCTTTGGGCGCCTTGACGATCTCATGATAGGCGAACACGCACGGCACGCGATCAGCATTCTTCACCGCCTGCTTGGCAACCGCCGAACGCGCGCCATCGGCGCCGATCAAGCCACGGGTTCGGACCGTTGCCAAAGGCGCATCGGGATCGGCGCTTTTCGGTCGAAAATGGACCGTTACGGTGCCATCATCGTTGCGGGAGAAATGATCGAACGTGCCATAAGCGCGGTCAGCACCGGCCAGTTGGGCGCGCTCGCGCAACCATTCGTCAAAATCTTCGCGATCGACCATGCCCACATAGCCACCTTCGATGGGCATCGGCACCTGGCGACCGGATGGCGCGACCATCAGCGCCGACTTGATACGCGCCACCAACAAGGCGTCAGGAATGTCGAAATCTTCCACGCAGCGCGGCGGAATGGCACCGCCACAGGGTTTGATGCGACCATCCTTGTCCATCAGGAGAACGTTCCAACCCTGTCGAGCAAGTTCGGTGGCTGCGGTCGCGCCGCAAGGACCTCCGCCCACCACCACGGCGTCATACGCGTCAGCAAGCGAGGCCGAGAGCGGGGTGGTCATTGCATCGGATTGAACGTTCGTTTCCATCGTCTAAGGGCCTCCAACGCCCGAAAGATAACCGTCGCCAGCGACGGACAGCCGGTTCCGCTGCTCGGCCACATGGTTCATGCCGATGCGCGCGGCGAGCAGTGCTGAAATCAAGAACACGATGCCTTCCAAGGTGAAGACGGTCGTGTAGGAAAAGGTGACCGAGCCGGTGAGCGCGCGGGTGATGTCGATACCCATGGTGCCAACCAGGCCGCCGAGGCCGAAGGCAATGGCCTGCGCCGCGCCCCAAAGCCCCATGCGCACGCCTTCGCGGTTTTTCCCGCCTTCCGACGCCAGGCTCATCATCGATCCGATGGCCGCGACAGCAAAAGCGCCATTGGCAAATCCCAGCGCAAATACATTGGCTTGTAGCGGCCAAACCTCGGCAAAGCGGCTCGACACGGCAAGGGCAAACAAGGCGAGCCCCGACGCGACACAGCCGCCAACCGTCCAGGCTTGCAGGCTGCCGAAGCGCCGCCCTTTGAAGCCCATGCCGGCCAACGCTACAACGATCATGCCAAGAAGCACGCCTCCATGCTGGGTGCCGGCAAGCTGCGTCGAAGCACCGGGCGTGTAACCGTAAACGGCGCCGGCAAAGGGTTCGAGGATCAGATCCTGCGTCGAATAGGCGAGCATGGACGCGAAGACGAAGATCGAGAAATTGCGTGCTTTTGGCTCGGCCCAGACTTCTGCAATCACCTGACGGAACGGCGGCTTCGCCTCTGCAGCAACGGAGGGTTCAACAACCGGCTTGCTTTGCGGCGCGCCTTCAAGGCCCACCACAGCAACAAGCGTCAGCGCAAAGGCAAGCGCGGAGACAATGGACGTCACCACCACAAGGCGGGTCATCGAGAAGGGGTCAAGCTGACCGCCTGCGATGGCGGCCGTCAGGATGAAGCCAACGATCATCATCACCCAGACAATCGTGGCGGCAGGCGCCCGTCGTTCGGGTGCAACGCGCACAGCAAGCAGCGTGAGTAAGGATGTGCCCGACGCGCCAACGCCGACGCCGATGGCGACAAAGGAAAGCGTTGCGGCGATCAGGCCCAGAACCGTGTTCGACGCCATCAAGGCAACGGACAACGCCGCCGTAACGCCCCCAAGGGCGAGAACGGCCATGCCGCCAATGATCCACGGCGTGCGCCGGCCACCCATATCCGAGCCGTAACCCCAGCGCGGGCGCGATAGCTGCACCGCATAATGGATGCCGACCAGAATACCTGGCACCATCGCCGGCAACATCAGCTCCACCACCATCACCCGGTTGAGGGTCGAGGTGGTCAGAATGACAATGGCGCCAAGGGCAGTTTGCACCAGGCCGAGGCGCACAATGCCGAGCCAACCGAGAGGTTTCACGTCCGTCGCAGCCATCTAGAGGCCTCCAAGGATAAGGCCGCGCACGGCAAACGCACTGATCATCATGCCGGACACGTAGAGCGTCGTTCCGGTGGCGTTGTAAATCGCAGCATTGCGGTAGGGTTCCGCCAGCAAGCGTTCGGTGTTGAGAAGATAGCGGATCATCAGCGCGACCTGCGCCAGGAGGACCACGACGATGGCCGCGGCGAATATCGGCTTGCCCCAGGCAAGCAACAGACCGATCACCACGACTTGCGGCAGCGCCATCACCCAGCAAGCAAGTTTGGCAGCACCGGACGCGCCAAGCTGCACGGGTAGAGAATGCACACCCATCTGCTTGTCGCCTTCGATGGCCTTGAAATCATTGAGCGTCATGATGCCATGGGCGCCGATGCTGTAGAGCACGGCGAGCGCCACGATGCGCCAATCGGGAAAGGCAGCCATGAGCGCAGCAGCACCGGTGAACCAGGCAAGGCCCTCATAGGAGAATCCAACAGCGGCATTGCCCCACCAGCCATTCTCTTTCAGGCGGAAGGGCGGTGCGCTGTAAGCCCAGGCAAGCACCAGACCGACCACCGTCGCGACGACGACCCAAGTGCCGAGCAGCGATGCCACAAGCAACGAAAGCCCGGACCAAAGGATGGCGATGTAGAGCCCCCACCGGCCGGGGATGCGCCCGGAGGGGATTGGGCGATCGGGTTCATTGATGGCATCGACGTGGCGATCATACCAATCATTGATCGCCTGGCTCATGCCGCAGACCAAAGGGCCGGCAAGCACGATGCCAAGCAGCGCAAAGGCCCAGGATTGGGTGATGGAGACGCCGGAGGAAATCACCCCGCAGGAGAAGGCCCACATTGGGGCAAACCAGGTGACCGGCTTCAGCAGCTCCAAGACAGCCAGAGGATCGAGCCGTGTGCTCGCCGGTTGAGCCGGCGCAGGCATGGTTAAGCTGCTGCGTTTCATGGGAGCAGGCTACGCGCCCGACCAAAAAGTGTCAATTTTATTTGACGCTTTTTGCTGTCATTTTTCTAGGAAAAAGGGATCAGCTTTCGCCGTTGTCGTTGGTCAGATCGCCAAGCCCAAAACGGTGCATTTTCGCGTAGAGGCTTTGCCGCGAAACACCTAACATCTGCGCCGCCGAGGCGCGATTGTCGCCAGTCAGTTTCAGCGCCGCCTCAATGCATAGCCGCTCAACCACGTCCGTCGTCTCCCGCACCACTTCTTTCAGTGGCATATGGCCGATGAGATCGGTCAGCTGTTCGGCTGACTGCGCCGGGAAACCCGTGATCGGCGTTTCGTCTGACGACGTCCGCACCGACCGGCGCAACACCAAACCGTAGAGCGTGCCCGCATCGCCAGGTACGGCTACGGCAGTGATTTCAACGTCTTCAGCCGAACCAAGCTCGCCGCGCAACACCGTTGGGAACCGCCGCACCAAGCCATGCTCGCGAACATTGGAGAGCAGCACGGTCGCATCAACGCTCGATCGCTCAAACCAGGTGTCAATGGCCACATCGTTGATCTGTTCGTAGTTGGCCGCCTGCACCAACTCCAAGAAAGCAGCGTTGGCGCTTTGCACCCGTCGCTGCTCGTCGATGATGACAAAGCCTTCCGGCAGACGGTCGATCACCGCCATGATACCTTCCGACCCCGCGGCCGAGACGCTGGTCTGAAGATCAGCGCGTGGCAAGAGGCGAACGAGAATGTAGGTCACGTCGGCCTGGCGGAAGAGCGAGGCCTTCAGTTCCAGCCCACCGGTGGACTCGCTTGTGGCGTTGGCGATCGCCTCGGCCCGGCCGACCGATTGCGATGTCGCCAGAAGCGCCCGCACGGCTTCACGGTCCTTGGCGCCGAACACATGGCTGGCCCGCCGCCCGACGATCTTCGCGACCGGCACGCCCAACAGCGCAGCAGCGGTGGGGTTAGCATCGGTTACGGCCATTGTGGACGCATCGATGATCAACACGGCCTCGCCAACGATCTGGAACAACAGCCGGTAACAGGCTTCAGCTTGGCGCAGGCGCGTGTATTCGCGCTCCATGGAGATCTGCGTGTTGACCAACCGCTGTTGGAGACGGGCGAGCCCCCGCATATCGCGACCAAACAAAACGATGCGGCCATCCTCGCCAAGACGAACCGCCATACAGTTCATCGGCAGCGACTCGCCGCTCTCGCCAACGAAGTTCAACTCGCGGCGCCGAGAGACGAGGCCTGAGCTGAGCTCGCCAAACATGATCTCGATTTTGTTGCGGCTGTCTTCGGCCACGCAGGCACCCAGCGGACGCCCGATCCAGCCATCAATGCCTTCGCCAGTCAGCTCTGCGCCGGAATAGGCCATGTCAAGAACAGCGCCATCGCTGTTGAGAACCAGCGTCAGGTCGGCGGCGGCTGACAGAAGATTGGCGGCAACGCTGGCGTCCATTGCCCCCAGATGGTTTTCAGCGTCATTGAAACTTCGGGCGATGTTGGGGCTAAGCAAAGCATCCACCAGGTTTCGTTGGACTGATCACAACCCGCGCTCCGTCGGTCAATTGTAGGGCCGTTGTGGCGCCATGCGCGCAACCATGCGTTCGATCTGGTCCAACCCTTCGCGCCCATCGCGGGCGATAAGGTCGGCATCGAGCATGCGCGTCGACATATTGGCTTCCTGTATTCCGTAGCCCCCAACGATGACCAGCATTTTGGGGTTCAAAGATTCACTGCGGCATGCCTTTACAAGGCTTTGGCAGGCTTGCAAATCGTTTACACTGCCAACCGACAGACCCAAGACGCTGTAACGGGTGGAACGCACCGCATCGAGCACGGCGTTCCATTCGTTCGTTGCAGGGCTTCGGACGGTCCAGCCGGACCGCCGGAACAATTCCTTGACGATCAGCAGACCAAAAACGTGTTGATTGCCCGGCATCGGCGCGAGCAGAGCCGAGCGATCAACGGATGAAGACTGCCGTACAGACCCTGCTGGCCCAGCACAATGCAGAATCACCTGTTCCAGCCCCGAAAGGCCAATCGTGACGTCGCAGAAGCTGCATTCATCGCGCAACCACATGGCGCCAAGTTCACGCGCCGTCGGCGCGCACAAATCCAAAAGCAGGTCCGGAACGGCATGCCCGCCGGACACCTGTGCATCAATAAACCGCTTGGCAACGTTGGCATCGAACGTGATCAGCAACTCGGCAAACGCGCTGACATCGGCCTTCGTCACCCGGAGCGGATCGACGGTCAAAACATCATCGTCGCCAGCCTCGTCCAACGGCGCGCCAGACCAAGTGACGCCACCTGAACGCGAACCTTCATCGACCGAATCGCGCAAAATACTCTGATGCGCCAAGAGCAGGCGGGGAATGACCTCCCCCTCAATCGTGTGAATCAATCCATCGACCGATGCGGCGGGCGAGGATGCTGCAGATTCTTGCAGTGCGATAGATCGCTCTGAGGCAGCCGCCTTGGACCCGACGACAATCCGCCCGTCGAAAGGGACCGGGGGATCGCCGGCCACCGGCACACCATTGATGCTGCCTTGCGGCTGCCGCGTGCGCTCCGAACGCCCCTTATCTTGCATAGTCGCCATACCACTGCTCCCCGTCGGCTGATCGGCGCCTCTACCGTCGAAGCGCCTATCCGCGTGCTATTGCTGTGTCAGCGCCCAGCGATCAGCCCAAAAGCCTTATCGCCGACGCCCTTATGCACTTCAGCCAGACAGGAAATCAAAGGTCCGCTGCCCGACGATCCGCCCTAGATGCGGACCTAAATTTCTGGCCGTCCGGTGAAGGAGCGGCCAATGCGAATGGCCTAAGGCAACCCACCCAGCTGGCCAACACTTATTTATTCCGATTCGTCAAAAGTACGCGTTATTATCGACTTGTTGTTTTTGGTGCGGGCTGCGCACATTAAAGTCCCGCACGCCTTTTCTCCCGCAAAAATCCATTAGTGTCAAATAATTTTGACGTACAGTCTAATTGACAGATTGGACATCCAACTCCTAGATTGTGCTTCAAGACGGGCGTTCGTTCGTCGCGCCACAAAGGCACAAAATCGGGAGAGCGCGGCACTTCATGACAAGGCAATTCGGCACAGGACCAGCCTTCGCGCCGAACGCGTCAGCCGGGTCGGTTGAGGCGGCGTCTGCACTCACGCGCGACCGCTCACCCACTGCCAAAAAAGCGTCAAGCCAGCTTTACACTCCCGAGCAACGCGCCCGTCGCGACACCACACCATGGACGTTGGTTCAAGGTATTCTGGCGCCGGTCCAGTTCCTTGTTTTTCTTGTCAGTTTGGCGCTTGTCATCCGCTATCTGGTGAGCGGCGAAGGGTTCGCGTTGGCGACCTGGTCGGTCGTAATCAAGACCCTCGTGCTCTATACGATCATGATCACCGGCGCGATTTGGGAGAAAGTGGTTTTTGGCCGCTATCTCTTCGCTCCGTCCTTCTTCTGGGAGGACGTGTTTTCGATGCTCGTGCTGGCGCTGCACACGGCCTATTTAATCGCGGTCTTTTTCGACCTTCTGGGCGCGCAAGGGCAGATGCTTTTGGCGCTTGCCGCCTATGTCACCTACGTGATCAACGCCGCACAATTTGTGTGGAAACTGCGCCAAGCGCGCCTTCAAAGCCCGACAACGCCTCCTGCCAATCCGTCTTTTTCGGTGGGAGCGGCATCGTGAACGAGCTTTCACCAATCCAATCAGGCCAGAGCGCTGGCTGTCTTGAGCGGCCGATTCTGCGTGAGCGAGGCCAACGTGAAGTCTTTTGTGGACTAACCGGCATCATCTGGCTGCACCGCAAGATTCAGGACGCGTTTTTCCTCATCGTCGGGTCGCGCACCTGCGCCCACCTTATGCAGTCGGCAGCCGGCGTTATGATCTTCGCTGAACCGCGCTTCGGCACCGCGATCATGGAAGAGAAAGACCTGGCCGGTCTCGCCGACGCCAACGAAGAGCTCGACAAGGTTGTCGCACGGTTGGTGGAGCGTCGCCCCGATATCAAGCTTCTTTTCCTGGTGGGTTCGTGCCCGTCTGAAGTGATCAAACTTGATCTGGCTAAGGCCGCGCAGCGTCTGTCGGGCACCTACGCGCCAGATGTGCGCATTTTCAACTATTCCGGATCCGGCATCGAAACTACCTTCACCGAGGGCGAAGATGCCTGCCTGGCCTCGCTCGTCCCAAGCCTGCCAGAAGCTGGCGAGGCAGCCGCCGATCAACTGCTTGTTGTCGGGGCGTTGGCCGACGTGGTGGAGGACCAGTTCACCCGCCTTTTCGAAGCGATGGGCATAAAGAACGTCAACTTCCTGCCGGCGCGCAACGCTGGCTCGATGCCTGCTGTCGGTCCGGGCACACGGTTCCTGCTCGCCCAACCTTTCCTGACTGAAACCGCCCGCGCGCTGACCCGCCGTGGCGCTGTGCACCTGCCCGCGCCCTTCCCCCTCGGCGCGCAAGGCACGACGGCATGGCTGAAGGCGGCGGCCGAAAGCTTCGGGGTCGATCACGCGCTCTTTACCGAGGTCACGGCTGCACCCAAGGCTCGGGCGGAAAAGGCCCTCACCCACTATCAAGAGCAATTGACGGGCAAGAGCCTTTTCTTCTTTCCCGATAGCCAGTTAGAAATCCCGCTTGCCCGCTTTCTTCATGCCGAGCTTGGCATGGTCCCCTTGGAAGTGGGCACCCCCTTCTTGAACAAGGCGCTGATGGCGCCGGAACTCGACGCGCTGCCGGACAATGTGCTGGTGAGCGAAGGTCAGGATGTCGATAAGCAGCTTGATCGTTGCCACGACCAGCGCCCGGATATCACCGTCTGCGGCTTGGGCCTTGCCAACCCGCTTGAGGTGGAAGGCCTGACGACGAAATGGTCTATCGAGCTCGTCTTCACGCCTATCCAAGGCTACGAGCAGGCCGGTGATCTGGCCGAGCTTTTTGCACGCCCGCTGGTCCGTCGAACACGGCTGGAGGTCTAGGCGATGCAACTCACCGTCTGGACCTATGAAGGCCCGCCCCATGTCGGCGCGATGCGCATCGCCACCGCGATGAAGGGTCTGCACTATGTGCTGCACGCCCCGCAGGGCGACACCTATGCGGACCTGCTGTTCACGATGATCGAACGGCGCAAAGAGCGTCCGCCGGTTACCTACACAACCTTCCAGGCCCGTGATCTGGGCAAGGACACCGCCGAACTATTCCAGAGCGCAGCACGCGATGCCTATGCCCGCTTCCAGCCGCAAGCGATGATCTGCGGCGCAAGCTGCACGGCCGAACTCATCCAGGATGATCCAGGTGGCCTAGCTAAGGCGATGGATCTACCAATCCCGGTGATTCCGCTGGAGCTGCCCTCCTACTCCAAAAAGGAGAATTGGGGCGCCTCGGAAACCTTCTACCAACTGGTGCGCGGCATCGCCGGTGCGCAGGCCCCGGAACCAGGAACTGCTCGCTCGCCACGGCCCGAAGGCCAGCGCCCATCGGCGAACATACTTGGACCGACTGCACTTGGTTTCCGCCACCGCGATGATGTCACCGAGATCACAAAGCTGCTGGGCAGCCTCGGCATCGACGTCAATGTAGTCGCACCGCTCGATTGCACCCCGGCTGAATTGGCCAATCTGGGTGATGCTGACTTCAACGTCGTCCTTTATCCTGAAATCGCTCGGACCGCCGCCGACTGGCTGAAACGTGCTTTCGGCCAACCGATGACCAAGACCGTGCCCATCGGCGTCGGTGCCACCAAAGCGTTCATCGCTGAAGTCGCTGAGATCATTGGCGACGATGCCGACGCTTTGCTCGCCAACGAGCAAAGCCGCCTGCCCTGGTACTCCCGGTCCATCGATTCCACCTATTTGACCGGCAAACGCGTCTTCATCTTTGGCGATGCCACGCACGCTCTGGCCGCTGCCAAGGTGGCCGAAAGCGAAATGGGCTTCAAAGTTGTCGGCCTTGGCACCTACAGCCGCGAATTTGCCCGCGACATCCGAGCTGCTGCCAAAGACTATGGCGTCGAGCCGCTAATCACAGACGATTATCTAGAGGTTGAGCAGGCCATCATCGAGGCGACACCGGAACTGGTGCTCGGCACGCAGATGGAACGCCACATCGCCAAGCGCTTGGGCATTGGCTGCGCGGTGATCTCGGCTCCCGTCCATGTTCAAGACTTCCCCGCACGCTATTCCCCCCAAATGGGTTTCGAAGGCGCCAACGTGCTCTTTGATACCTGGGTGCATCCGCTGGTGATGGGTCTGGAAGAACATCTGCTGGGCATGTTCCGCGATGACTTCGAATTCTCTGATGCCAATGGCCCGTCGCACCATGGCCACGCCCCATCTCGGACCACGCAAGAGCCTGAAACAGCGCTTGCTGCGGCACCTGTTCAGGACGCCGCCAACACGCTGATGGATAGCCCCGCCGACATGCCAACCGGCTGGACGGCGGAAGCCGAAAAGGAACTGAAGAAAATTCCATTCTTCGTGCGCGGAAAGGCGCGCCGCAACACGGAAACATTCGCCGCCGAGCACGGGCTTGCGCAGATCACTTTGGAGACGCTCTACGATGCTAAAGCTCACTTCGGCCGCTGACGGCACGCCTGTGAAGGTGGTGATCGTCACGCTGGACAATCATTTGTCCGGTGCGGTCGAGCGCGCCCAAAAGATGCTGCTGCGCGAGATGCCCGGCGTCTCCATTGCCCTGCACGCGACGTCGGAATGGGGTGACAATCCCGACGCGCTGGAAGCCTGCAAAAACGATATCGCCACTGGTGACATTATCCTCGCCACCATGCTGTTCATGGACGATCAGATCCAAGCGATCCAACCGGCGCTGGAAGCGCGGCGCGACCGCTGCGATGCGATGATCGGCATGATGTCGGCTGGTGATGTGGTGAAGCTCACCCGCGTCGGCCAGTTCGACATGAGCGCTAAACAAAATGGCGCCATGGCGCTGCTGAAGCGGCTGCGCGGATCAAGCAAAAAGCCTGGCGAACAAAGCTCCGGTGCCAAGCAGATGGCGATGCTCAAGCGTCTGCCAAAAATCCTGCGCTTCATTCCGGGCACCGCGCAGGACGTGCGCGCCTATTTCCTAACGCTGCAATACTGGCTCTCGGGTTCGGACGAAAACGTTGCCAACATGGTGCGCTTCCTGGTGAGCCGTTATGCCGCTGGCCCGCGCGAAAACCTGCGCACGTCGGTCAAAGCCGACATGCCCGCCGACTATCCCGAGGTCGGCATCTACCACCCGGATCTTCCAACCCGTGTGACCGAAACCGATGCAGGCCTTCCAACGCCGCCAAAGGCGCGCGGCACGGTCGGGCTCATCCTGATGCGCTCCTACCTGCTGGCCGGCAACACCGCCCATTATGACGGGGTGATCCGCGCCATTGAGGCGCGCGGCTTGAAGGTCATTCCGGTGTTCGCCTCCGGTCTCGACGCACGTCCGGCGGCGGAGAAATTCTTCGTCAAAGATGGCCGGCCCATCGTCGATGCCATGCTCTCGCTCACCGGCTTTTCGCTGGTCGGTGGCCCTGCCTACAATGATGCCAAGGCTGCTGAAGAAATGCTGGCTGGCCTGGATGTGCCCTATCTTGCCGCTCACGCCATCGAGTTCCAGACCTTGCAGGACTGGGCCAAATCCAACCGCGGCCTGATGCCGGTTGAGTCGACCATTATGGTCGCGATCCCCGAGCTGGACGGCGCCACCGAACCCACTGTCTTTGGCGGACGCGTCGATCCAGCCGGCGATGCGTGCACCGGCTGCCATAAGGCGTGTGACTTCTGCGATCCGGAGCTCGCCAAACTGATGCAAGTTTGCTCAGAGCGCGCCGAACGCTTGGCCGTGCGCGTCGATCAACTGATAACGCTGCGCCGCTCCGACCGTGAAGACCGCAGGGTCGGCATCGTGCTCTTCAACTTCCCGCCCAATGGCGGCAACACCGGCACGGCCGCCTATCTCTCGGTTTTCCGCTCGCTCTACAATGTTCTGCAAGGCCTTGAGGACGAAGGCTATGACGTGGAAATGCCCGAAAGCGTGGATGCGCTGCGCGAGGCGATCATCACTGGCAATGCCGGACAGTATGGAACGCACGCCAATGTGCATGCTCGCATCCCGGTTGATGATCATGTGCGCCGCGAACCCTATCTGAAAGAGCTGGAAGCCGTGTGGGGACCCGCCCCCGGCGCGCAGCAAACCGATGGCCAGTCGATCTTTGTGCTGGGCGCACAGTTCGGCAATGTCTTTGTCGGCGTGCAGCCTGCGTTCGGCTACGAGGGCGACCCGATGCGCCTGCTCTTCGAGCAGGGTTTCGCGCCAACCCACGCGTTTTCCGCCTTCTATCGCTGGATGCGCGAGGACTTCGGCGCTGAGGCCTATCTGCACTTCGGCACCCATGGCGCGCTGGAATTCATGCCCGGCAAACAAACCGGCATGTCAGGCAAGTGCTGGCCAGATCGCCTGATCGGCGATGTGCCGAACTACTATCTCTATGCATCCAACAATCCGTCCGAAGGCATGATCGCCAAGCGCCGCGCCGCAGCCACGCTGATCAGCTATCTGACGCCACCGTTGGCGCAAGCCGGTCTCTACAAGGGCCTCAATGAGCTGAAAGCCTCCATCGAGCGCTGGCGCGGCATGGACGATGTGACGGGCAGCGAGGCGCAAAGCCTGGCAACGCTGATCCAAACGCAAGCCGCCGAACTGGACCTGGCCGACGAAACTCCGGCCTGGGATACGAATGCCGGCGCGCAGATCATCGCGCTGCAAGAGGCAGTGCTAGAGCTGGAATACACGCTCATCCCGCACGGCCTGCACATTGTCGGCGAGCCGATGAGCGAAGCCGAGCGCGCCGACATGATCCAGGCCATCGCCGAGTCGGCGCACGGGCTGGAACTTTCCCAAGATGACGCGCTAGCCGTCGTGATGGGCGAGGACCCGGCGCAAGAGATCGATGCTGAAACGCTGAGCGCTCTGGCCAAGACCGATGCGCTTCTCTGCGAAGATCATGAGCTGAAGGCCATCATCCACGCGCTCGACGGCGGCTTTATCGCACCGGCGCCGGGCGGTGATGTCGTGCGCACGCCCGAGGTTCTGCCCACCGGTCGCAACATTCATGGGTTTGATCCGTTCCGCATCCCCTCGGCATTCGCCATGGCCGACGGCGCCAAACAGGCCGATCGTCTACTCGCCCGCTACAAGGAAGAGACCGGCGCGCTGCCAACCTCCGTCGCGTTGGTGCTGTGGGGAACCGACAATTTGAAGACCGAAGGCGGCACGATTGCCCAAGGGTTGGCGCTGATGGGTGCGGCACCGCGTTTTGACAGCTATGGCCGTCTTTGCGGCGCGCAGCTTACCTCACTGGAAGAATTGGGGCGCCCACGCGTTGACGTGGTGATGACTCTATCCGGCATCTTCCGCGACCTGCTGCCACTGCAAACGAAGATTCTCGCTGAGGCTGCTCTTCTCGCCGCGCAGGCCGATGAACCGCTCGACCAAAACCCCATCCGCGCCCATGCTTTGGCCTATGGCGAAAAACATGGCTGCGGCATGGAGACGGCAGCCTTGCGCGTCTTCTCCAACGCCGATGGCGCCTATGGTTCCAACGTCAACAATCTGGTGGAGTCCGGCACTTGGGACGACGAAGACGAGCTGGCCGAAACCTATGAGCGCCGCAAGAGCTTTGCCTATGGCGCATCGGGCAAGCCCGTCCAGCAAGCTGCGCTGCTGCAATCGATGTTGGCGGACGTTGATATCGCCTATCAGAACCTCGACTCCGTCGAGCTGGGCGTCACCACCATCGACCATTATTTCGATACGCTCGGTGGCATCAGCCGCGCCGCAACCCGCGCGAAGGGCGATGCGATCCCGGTTTACATCGGCGATCAAACACGCGGCGAAGGCAAAGTGCGTAGCCTCTCAGAACAGGTGGCGCTGGAAACCCGCACCCGCATGCTCAACCCCAAATGGTACGAGGGCATGTTGCAGCATGGCTATGAAGGCGTGCGGCAGATCGAAGAGCATGTGACGAACACCATGGGTTGGTCGGCCACGACTGGTCAGGTGCAGCCTTGGGTCTACCAGCAACTCACCGAAACTTACGTGCTCGACCCTGAGATGCGCCGCCGTTTGGCTGACCTCAACCCAACCGCATCTGCCCGTTTGGCTGGCCGTCTGCTCGAAGCCCATGAGCGCGACTATTGGCAGCCTGATGACGCCGTTCTCGATGCCCTGCGCGATGCAGGCGAAGAGCTGGAAGATCGCCTCGAAGGCATCGGCATTCCCGCCAATGACACAACTCATCAACAAACCGCCGCCGGCCAATCGCTCGGCATGGAGGCTGCAGAATGAACATCGTGACCCCACCGCCAACCGGCACCAAGACCACGCTGCTGGATCGCTCGCCCAAGGGCTTCTCCACCGGCCATGAGGACGGTGAAGGCTCAGTCCAGGTGAAGATGGATCCGGCGATGACCATCGACACCGCCAAGGTTTTTGCGGTTTACGGCAAGGGCGGCATCGGCAAGTCGACCACCTCGTCGAACCTCTCGGTTGCTTTTTCGAAACTGGGCAAGCGTGTGCTGCAGATCGGCTGCGATCCGAAGCATGACAGCACGTTCACGCTGACCAAAAGCCTCTGCCCGACGGTCATCGACGTGCTGGAAGAGGTAGATTTTCACTCCGAGGAACTGCGCACCGAAGACTTCGTGTTCGAGGGCTACAACGGCGTCATGTGCGTTGAAGCTGGCGGCCCACCTGCCGGCACCGGCTGCGGCGGCTATGTGGTCGGCCAGACAGTGAAGCTCTTGAAAGAGCATCATTTGCTGGAAGACACCGACGTCGTGATCTTCGATGTGCTGGGTGATGTGGTCTGCGGCGGGTTCGCTGCCCCGCTGCAGCATGCCGAAAAAGCACTCATCGTCACCGCCAACGACTTTGACTCCATCTTCGCGATGAACCGCATCGTCTCGGCGATCAAAGCCAAATCGAAAAACTACGATGTGCGTGTCGGCGGCGTGATCGCCAACCGGTCCAAAGCGACCGATGAGATCGACCGGTTCAACGAGGTTGTCGGTCTGGAACGCGTCGCGCACCTGCCGGATCTGGATGAAATTCGCAAATCACGTCTGAAGAAACGCACGCTGTTTGAGATGGATGAAACGGACGCTGTTCTCGCGGTGCAAAAAGAATATCTGCGCTTGGCGGCCAGCCTGCTGGTTGATGACACCATCTGCGATCCTTCACCGATGAAAGACCGCGATATCTTTGACTTCCTGGGATTTGATTGATGCAGGAAACCGCTCATCCCATGGATACCTATCAAACTAGGCGCGGCGAGATCCAAGCCTATTTCGACCGCACAGCCGCCAAGACCTGGGAGCGTCTGACTTCTGATGCGCCGGTGTCTGGCATTCGCGCGACAGTGCGCGCGGGCCGCGATGCCATGCGCGCCACGCTCCTGTCTTGGTTGCCCGATGACATGTCCGGCCAACGCCTGCTGGATGCTGGCTGCGGCACCGGAGCCCTTGCGGTGGAGGCCGCCAAACGTGGCGCCGACGTCGTCGCGGTGGACCTTTCGCCCAACCTGGTGGACGTCGCCCGCGAGCGCATGCCGCACAATCTTCCAGGCACGATCACGTGGCACGCCGGCGACATGCTGGATGAGAACTTCGGCCGCTTTGATCATGTGGTCGCGATGGACTCTGTCATCCACTACGAGGCTGGCGACAAAGTCGGTGCATTAGCCCGTTTGGCCGAGCGGACCGACGGTCAGGTGCTTTTCACATTCGCGCCAAAGACCCCACTGCTCGCGGCCATGCATACAGTCGGCAAACTCTTCCCACGCGGCGACCGCTCGCCAGCCATCGTGCCGATTTCAGAGAACAAGCTGCGCCGCCTGATCGCCGAACGCATGCCCGATTTCGCAGCCGGCAACACCAAGCGCATCGCGTCAGGTTTCTATACCAGCCAGGCGTTTCAGATCACCAGAGCGGAGCCGCGCACGTGAGCAGACGGCTGCCCCAGCTGAAAGATCAGTGGACCAAGATTGGGCCACGATTCCTGCCGTTTGCCGATGCTGCAACCGATGAACTGCCGCTGCCCCGCTTGCTGCGCCTGGCGCTGTTCCAGATTTCCGTCGGAATGGCCGTAACGCTGATCACCGGCACGCTGAACCGTGTGATGATCCTGGAACTATCAGTGCCGGCCTGGCTCGTTTCCATCATGGTGGCGCTGCCTTTGCTATTCGCGCCTCTGCGAGCGCTTATCGGGCATAAGTCCGACACCCATAAATCCCTGCTCGGCTGGAAGCGTGTGCCCTTCATCTGGTTTGGCACCATTTTTCAGTTCGGCGGCCTGGCGATCATGCCGATGGCCATTCTGCTGATGAGCGTCGGTGGCGGGCCGTTCTTCCTTGGTCACATCATCACCGGCCTTGGCTTCCTGCTAATCGGCCTTGGCCTGCACACCACGCAAACCGCCGGGCTAGCACTGGCGACCGATCTGGCCCCAGAAGAGGCGCGCCCGCGCGTTGTCGCGCTGCTCTACGTTATGTTGCTCATCGGTATGGTGATCGGTGCGCTGGGCTTCTCCTGGCTCCTGGCTGACTTCAGCCACCAACGGCTCATCCAAGTCATCCAGGGCGCAGCGGTCGTCACCATTGTGCTCAACATGGTGGCGCTCTGGAAACAAGAGGCGCGCAACCCAGCCGCCACCGCGCCGCACCTTGATCGGCCAACCTTCTCAGAGGCCTGGCGCGCCTTCACCAGCACCAACCGCACCGGCCGTTTGTTGTTGGCGGTTGGTTTGGGGACACTGGCGTTTTCCATGCAGGATATCCTGCTGGAACCCTATGGCGGGCAAGTTCTTGGCCTGTCCGTCAGCGCCACGACACTGCTCACGGCCCTCTTTGCCGGTGGCACACTGGCTGGGTTTGCCTTGGCAGCACAGCGCCTGGGCAACAATTGCGACCCCTACCGCTATGCCGGTTTGGGCGCGGTAATCGGTGTAGTCGGTTTCACACTCGTTGTGTTGTCAGCACCACTTCAATCCGCCTTCATGTTCCGCGGCGCAACCGCGATGATCGGGTTTGGCAGCGGCCTTTTTGCCGTCTGCCTACTCACCGCAACCATGCAGCTGGCAAAAACCACAGCCGACGGACGTTCTACCAATGGTATCGCGCTCGGCGCATGGGGTGCCGTCAACGCAACGGCGGCTGGCCTTGGCCTGGCGGCCGGTGGCGCACTGCGCGACCTCTTCACAGCCATGGGAAGTTCGGGGCTTTTTGGCCGGGTCATCACCGATCCAGCCTTTGGTTATGGGGCTGTCTACCACCTGGAAATCGGACTGCTCTTCGCAACGCTCATCGTTTTGGGCCCGCTTGTCGGCGCACAGCGACGCGCCACGGACACCACCACCAACAGGCAGGGCTTTGGCCTTGCCGAATTCCCCGGATAACGGGGCTAAGGGAGGACTTGCCAATGTTCAGCCTGTTCAGCCGCGAAAGCTTCGATGTTGGCTGCACTGTCGATGTGCAGAACACCTTCGACAGCCTTCACGCCTATGTCGAATTGGATGGCGACATCGCCATCGCACCTGGTGACGAAGTCATCGTCCATGGCCGTCCGGTCGAGGTTCCTTATGGCGAACGCGTGGTGCTGCAACGCACCGCCACCGTGCGCCGCGCCCATTGGTTGGAACGCACTTGGACCCGGATGACCGGCGACTTCGAATTCATGGAACTTTGCGAATTCAGCTTCTCAGAAAGGGCTGCGCTATGAACGTCCATTCACCCGTCAAAGAAGGCACGCCCGTCACATCCGATGTGAAAGCGCGCGCGCCGATCAACGAAACCACGCGCATGGCGCAGGAAACCACCCTGCTCGATCCGCGCTTCTACACCACCGACTTCGACAAGCTCGATAAAGTCGATGTGACCTTGGTGCGCGAAGAGTGGGACGCGCTGATCCAGGAAATGCGCGATGACCCCAACAAGGGTCATTTCAAACGCAACGAAGATTGGGATCACATCGACATCGATGCGCTCGATCCAGAGCTGAAAAAAGAATTCATCGACTTCCTCGTGTCGTCTTTAACCGCCGAGTTCTCCGGCTGCGTGCTCTACAAAGAGATGAAAAAGCGCGGCAAGAACAAAGAAATCTGCGAGCTCTTCTCTCTGATGGCCCGCGATGAAAGCCGCCACGCCGGCTTCATCAACGACGCTTTGAAAGAGTTCGACATTGGCGTGAACCTTGGCTTCCTGACCAAGGCGAAGAAGTACACCTATTTCCAGCCGAAGTTCATTTTCTACGCCACCTACCTGTCAGAGAAGATCGGCTACGCCCGTTACATCACCATCTTCCGCCATCTGGAAAAGCATCCGGACAAGCGCTTCCACCCAATCTTCAAATGGTTCGAAGAGTGGTGCAACGACGAGTTCCGCCACGGCGAAGCGTTTTCGCTCTTGATGCGTGCGAACCCAACGCTTCTGGAAGGCCGCAACAAGCTTTGGATCCGCTTCTTCTTGCTCGCCGTCTTCTGCACCATGCATGTGCGCGACCAGGCCCGCCCGGCGTTTCACAATGCCCTTGGGGTGGATGTCGAAGAATACGACATGCAGGTGTTCCGCACGACGACCGAAATCACCAAACAGTGCTTCCCGGTTCTGCTTGATCTGGACAATCCAAAGTTTTTGGAGGGCCTGCGCAAGCTCAATCGGATCAACCAAGCCATGGGCGAGGCTGATCGTGCCGGCGGCCTTGGTGGCAAGCTGCGCAAGTTCGGCCTTGGCACAAGCGCGTTTCTCACGTTCGCCGGACTCTACTTCATGAAGACCAAACCCAATACGATACCGGCGACCAGCCGGCTTCAACCAACCTGGTGATGCAAGACCTGTGACCAGCTGGCTCGCCCCGATCGGATTTGCGCTGTTCCTCTGGTGGTTTTCCACCGGGGTGATTCTGCTGGCCGACCGGCTGCCGCGTATCACGCCACGCGCAACCATGGCGGTGGCGAGCCTCTTTGGCATCGCTGCCATCGTTGCCGTCTGGCTAACGCGCGACGTGATGACCGTCAGCGGCGCCTTTATCGCCTTCACGGCGGGGCTGGCGTTCTGGGGTTGGCACGAGGTGAGCTTTCTGACCGGAACGATCACCGGCCCGCGCCGCACCGACTGCCCATCGGATGCGAAGGGCTGGCAACGGTTCAGATACGCCACCCAGACGCTGATCCACCATGAACTGGCCATCGCGCTGACGGTCGTCGGGCTGGTCGCAGCGCTTTGGACGGCCGGCAACCAGACCGCGCTTTGGACTTTCATGATCCTTTGGGCGATGCGCCTTTCCACCAAGTTCAACATCTTCCTCGGTGTGCCGAACATCACCGAGGAGTTTCTGCCCAGCCATCTGGAGCATCTGAAAAGCTATTTCCGCAATCGCGCACTCAACCTGCTTTTCCCGCTCTCGGTGACGGCAGGCACGCTCCTCACGGCCTGGCTGGCGCAACAAGCCTTGGGCGCCGTGCCGCCAACCCAAACGACTTTTGTTCTACTCACGACACTCGCTGCCCTTGGCGTCATCGAGCATTGGTTTCTCGTTCTGCCCTGGCGCGATGAGGAACTCTGGCGCTGGTATCTCCGGCGCCCCCTACCGGACTCAGTTGGCGAGGCCGAGAAATCTTCCATTGAACGTTCAACCATCACGCAAAAAGCCGATCAACGGCGCGCATCTGACGCGTTTTCCGACGCGCATTCCAATCGGGGACACTTTACCATGACGGACACACCCACACCCAACGACAATGAGAATGGCACTGTTCCGTTCGATGGTCTGAGATCTGTTCAGCGTTGCCCAGCCGGCAATCTGATCACCGAAACGCACGAGCATCCCGTCGCCGCCAATGACGAGCAGATGGATTATGAAGCGTTCTTCAACGGCGCTCTGGACGGTTTGCGCGACAATGGTAACTACCGCGTTTTCGCTCATTTGGAACGTAAGATGGGCGCATTTCCCAAAGCCAAACGCCACACCGCGGATGGCATCCACGATGTCACGGTCTGGTGCTCAAACGACTATCTCGGCATGGGCCAGGAGCAGTGTGTGATCGATGCCATGCACGGCGCGATTGAGCGCTGTGGCGCAGGCGCAGGCGGCACTCGCAACATTTCCGGCACCAACCATTTTCATGTGCTCCTGGAGCAGGAATTGGCGGATCTTCATGGCAAAGAAGCCGCGCTGATCTTCACCTCCGGCTATGTTTCCAACTGGGCATCCCTCGGTACATTGGGGTCGACAATCCCCGACTGCGTGATTCTGTCCGATGCACTCAATCACGCTTCCATGATCGAAGGCATTCGCCATTCGCGCGCCGACAAGATGATTTGGAAGCACAATGATCCGGAGGATCTTGATCGCAAGCTTTCCGATATTGCACCCGGCCGACCGAAGATCGTCGCCTTTGAGTCGGTCTACTCGATGGATGGCGACATCGCGCCGATGCTCGAGATCGTTGAAGTGGCTGAAAAACATGGCGCGATGACCTACCTGGACGAAGTCCACGCGGTTGGCATGTACGGGCCACGCGGTGCTGGCATTGCCGAACGCGACGGCGTCATGGACCGGATCACCGTTGTTGAGGGCACGCTTGGCAAGGCATTTGGCGTCATGGGCGGCTACATCGCGGCCTCAGCTGCGCTCTGTGATTATGTCCGCTCGTTCTCCTCGGGCTTCATTTTCACAACCGCGCTTCCACCATCCATCGCAGCCGGTGCAACCGCCTCCATTCAGCATTTGAAAGAAAGCTCGGTGGAGCGCGAGGCGCAGAAAGAGCGTGTGGCTAAGGTCCGTGCGGCACTGGACGCCAAAGGCATCCCGCATCTGCCGAACCCGAGCCATATCATTCCGGTGATGGTAGGTGACGCTAAAAAATGTAAGTTTATCAGCGACGTACTTCTCGATCGGTATGGAATTTACATCCAGCCCATCAACTATCCGACGGTCCCCAAGGGCACCGAGCGCCTGCGCATCACGCCAGGCCCACTGCACACGGACGGTGACATCGCCCAGCTCGTGAGCGCGCTCAACGATCTTTGGTCGCAATGCGCTCTATCGCGGGCCGTCGCCTAGCACGGACTCACGAGCAGTCGGCGGCCCTTGACCGTCGCCGACTGCGCCCAATGTTGCAGGCACGTTTTTGTGCTCTGCTTGAACCAATCATCACACCAAACGTAGAAGAAGAGTGCGGCGGAAAGCCCGCGGAAACCATCTTTCGATGAGGAAAGAGAAGTTTGCGTTGCAATTCGACGTCTCGCCGCCCGCCGCCTTGACAGGGCTTTCAAGCTCGCGTCAGTGTTTCTGCGGAGTGGCATTTCAATGACGGCCCAATGGCCAAGGGAGAAAGAATGATGAAACGTTTCGCGATTGCGCTCGCTGCGGCGGCCTGCACCATGGTTGGCGGCGCCAGCATTGCTTCTGCGCAGGATGCCCAAGCCTATATCGACGCAGATGCAGAGGCCGGCGCGGCTGTCTTCCGCCAGTGCTCCGCTTGCCACATGGTCGGTCCCAACGCCATGCAGCGCGTCGGCCCACCGCTCAACGGCATCATCGGTCGCGATTGGGGCTCAGTTGAAGGCTTCCGCTATTCTGACTCCCACATCGAAGCTGGCGAAGAGCAAGGCGGCGTTTGGACCGTTGCGATCATGTCGGAATACCTTGAAAACCCGCGCGCCATGGTGCCACGGACCCGCATGGCATTCGCAGGTCTACGCCAGGAAGCACAGATCCAGAACGTGATCAAATATCTCGCTGGCTTTGACGCCGATGGTAACGAGGTTGATCCGGCACCTGTGCTCGAAGAGCACTATGGCGGCGACATGTAAGCATCTGCTTATACATCGTTTTTTGAGAAATTGGCCGGTGCTTTCGCATCGGCCTTTTTTCCTACCGCTTGGGACAAAAGAAGAACTCTTTTGGTCAAGAGACGCCAAAACGCCGGACAGAGCAAGAACGGCGGGCACACCGGATCAAACCGACCTTCATTTGATACGTGTCAACGAAAATGGACACTTATCGCTGTTCACTGTGACGATCAGTCAGATGCCTGACGCGATCACAGAACTGGGCCGGCCATGCGCATTCTCCTCATCCACCCTAACTACCACTCGGGCGGCGCGGAAATTGCCGGCAATTGGCCACCGGCATGGGTTGCCTATCTCACAGGCTCGCTGAAAAAGGCTGGCTATACTGACGTCGCCTTCATCGATGCGATGACAAACAAAATGTCCGATGCTGACATTCGTGATGCCATCGCCGCTGAAAAGCCCGATGTCATCGGTTGCACCGCCATCACCCCATCGATCTACAAGGCTCAAGGCATCCTGCAGGTTGCCAAAGAGCTGCACCCGAACGCCGTGACCGTGCTCGGCGGCATCCATGCCACGTTCATGTATCAACAGGTGCTGGCCGAAGCCCCCTGGATTGATTGCATCGTGCGCGGCGAGGGCGAAGAAATCTTCGTCGACCTCATTTCCACCATTCACCAAGGCAATTGGCCGGGCGCACGCGAAGCGGTCCAAGGCATCGCCTATCTTGACGGCGATCAGGTCGTGGCCACACCAGCCGCACCGACGGTCAAAGACATTGATGGGCTGTCGCCGGACTGGTCGATCCTCGACTGGGACAAATACATGTACATCCCAATGAACCGGCGTGTCGCGATCCCCAACATGGCACGCGGCTGCCCGTTCACTTGCTCCTTCTGCTCGCAGTGGAAGTTCTGGCGCGACTACCGCATTCGCGATCCTAAAAAGGTGGTCGATGAGATCGAGGTGTTGGTGAAAGAGCACGACATCGGCTTCTTCATCCTCGCCGACGAAGAGCCCACCATAAATCGCAAGAAGTTCATCCAGTTCTGCCAGGAGCTGATCGATCGCGACCTGGACGTGCTTTGGGGCATCAACACCCGCGTCACTGACATTCTACGCGATGAGGAACTGTTGCCCTTCTACCGCAAGGCAGGGTTGGTCCACATCTCGCTTGGGACCGAAGCAGCGGCGCAGTTGAAGCTTGATCTCTTCAACAAGGAAACCACGATCGAGGAGAACAAACGCGCCATCCGCCTGCTGCGCGAAGCCGGTATCGTGACCGAAGCGCAGTTCATCGTCGGCCTGGAAAACGAAACGGTCGAGACGCTGGAAGAGACCTATCAGATGGCCCGCGATTGGGAGCCGGACCTCGCCAACTGGGCGATGTACACCCCCTGGCCCTTCTCCGATCTCTTCAAGGAGCTTGGCGACAAGGTCGAGGTGTTCGACTTCGACAAGTACAATTTCGTGACCCCCATCATGAAGCCCGAAGCGATGGATCGCGCCACGCTGCTTGACCGTGTGATGCACAATTACCGACGCTTCTACATGAACAAAGCCTTCTTCTCTTACCCTTGGAAGGGCACGGGCCAGCGTCGCAAATATCTGCTGGGTTGCTTGAAAGCCTTCCTGAAGGCCGGGTTTGAACGCACCTTCTACGATCTTGGCCGCGTCAATTACTGGGGACCGCAGTCGAAAAAGGGTGTCGATTTCAAGTTCGATACGACCAAAAAGCGTTTCGACGCTTCCAAGATCGAATGGCAGACCAACCACAATCGCCCGGCGAGCACCATGCATGAGGCGGCCAAGGCGATGGCGTGTGGTGGCGCACCGGTTCAACTCACAGACGAGCAGATGGAAGAGGCCGAAAAGGTCGGCCATGTCACCGTGTTCGACGGGCACAAGAAAGCGCTGGATCAAGCTGCTGACCAAAACATCCCTGCCTGATGGGCGGGGTGTCGGCCTTATCGGATTCGACGCGCGCCGAGCCCGAACAACACAAGAGGGCGCTCGGCCGCATCGGGCCGAATGCCCTATTGCAGGTCTTCAACGTCTTGAACGACTTGCTTGGCGCTGACGAAACCAAGCGGTTGGCAAAGCGCGCCGGTCTTGGCCATCATATCGCCACGCCGCCCTCCGCGATGGTCGATGAACGCGATGTGGTTGCCCTTCACCAAACGATCCGCGCCTCCTTGTCCGCTGACCAGGCTGACGGCGTTTTTTGGAAAGCAGGCGATCGAACCGCCGATTACATACTGGCGAACCGTATTCCGAAACTTGTTCAGTCGGCACTGCGCGCCCTGCCCGCCTGGGCAGCAAGCGCCATTCTCTTAAGGGCCATCGCCAAGAACGCCTGGACGTTCGCTGGCAGCGGTCGGTTCAGCTTTAAGGCTGGTCGACCCGCAATCCTGACCCTGAGCGATTGCCCGGCCTGCTTCGAGGTTTATCCGCCAGGGCAACCTTGCCTCTACTACACGGCAACCTTTCAAGGCCTATTCCGAGCATTGGTTCACCCTGACGCGCAAATCACCGATCAAGGCAGCACTTCGCCCGGTGGGCGTCAGCGCATCTTTCGCTTAGACTGGCCAGCCTAACCGCTGCCCAGAGCGCCACCATCAAGTTCGGCCGAGCCTTCATGACCCAGATCACCATTCCCGCTATCGCCGACGACGGATCGCTCTATCCAATCGAGAAGCTGCGTGCGCACGAGCTCGGCGTTTTGCATCTGGCAATTTCCGTTTTCGTTTTCAGCCCGCAGGGCGAACTGCTCATTCAAAGGCGTGCGGAGGAAAAATACCATTGCGGCGGTCTATGGGCGAACACCTGCTGCAGCCATCCTCATTGGCAGGAGGATATCGCAGCCTGCGCCGATAGGCGCATGCATGAGGAACTTGGGATTTCGCTGCCTATGAAGCCCATTGGCGAGGTGACCTATCGCGCTGATGTTGGCGGCGGCCTCATCGAACATGAACGCGTTCAGATGTTCAAAGGTACGGCTGATCCTGAAACCTGGATTCCTAAACCCAACCCTGAGGAAATTGCCGAGCTGCAATGGGTATCGATGGACTGGCTGGTCGAGGCGATCGACGCTGATTCTGAAACCTTCACGCCGTGGTTCCGCCTCTATGTGCAGCGCTGGCGGAACGTTTGGGCGCCTGCTGCGCAACCGATCAACGCCACTCACCGCCTCATGATGAAATCGCGTCCGTTTTTTCACCTGTAAACTGGAATCAACGTCCAATTTGATTGACACATACGCTGCGTCAATCATACTCTTAAACGATGTCGACCCTGTGGTTTGCTGCAGGTGCGATGTGCCGGTGCATCCGCGCCGGATCGAACAGAACGGACGAAACAGGTGATGCTCGTCAAACGACAGATCATGAGCATTGGACCGCGCGCCCTTCGGCACGGCGAGCCCACGCTCTCTCACCATCGCTCTTCTGCTCGGCCAACCGCTTGGCAGGGCCCATTAAGCCTGCGGTCTGGCCACTTTTCACGCACTCGGGAGCTATAGGAGGGCGCAATGGATTATACCCAATTCGATTTCGTCAACTTCACCACGCATTTGGACCTCGCGCAGGTTCTGCTGTACGCGTTCTGGCTGTTTTTCGGCTATTTGCTGTTTTACCTGCAAAGGGAAACGCGTCGCGAAGGCTATCCGCTGGAGTCGGACGAAACAGGCAATATCTATGAGCACGGCATTTACATGCCTGAGCCAAAGACGTTCCGTTTGCCGCATGGCCATGGCGACGTCACCGTTCCGAACTATGAGCGCGAGGCCCGCGAGCTAGCGCTGCAACCGAGCGAGCCATGGTCCGGCGCTCCCAAAGACCCGACGGGCGACAATCCGATGCTCGATGGCGTTGGCCCTGGCGCCTACGCCTTGCGCGCTGATGTCCCGGATCTGTTGAATTCCGGCGCGGTCAAGATTCGCCCGATGCGCATGGTCGAAGCTTTTGGGATCCCCGATGGCGATCCCAATCCCATCGGCTGCAACGTGGTCGGTGTCGACAAACAGGTCGGCGGCACCATTGTCGATGTCTGGGTCGACCAGGCCGAAAGCGTCATCCGCTATTACGAGATCAAGGTCTCCGATGAGGAAGGAGCGCGCACGGTCTTGATGCCAGCCAACTTCGCTGTCGTGAAAACCCGTCCCGACACCTACCTCTATGTGCATGCGATCAAAGGATCGCAGTTCGCGGACGTTCCGCTGACCGCGAAAATCGACGAGATCACCATGCTCGAAGAGGAAAAGATCATGGGCTATTTCGGTGCCGGCTATTTCTACGCCGCACCTGACCGTCCGGAGCCGCTGCTTTGAACTACATCCACAACCATGATGACTACGCCACAGAGCCTGTCCGCGGGCTTCCCGCGACGCTGCCGCGTGGCGAGTTCGTGTTGTGGCAAGGAACACCTTCCTGGCGGGCCTTCGCTCGCCAGGTTTTTCGCACCCGCGCGATCGCTATTCTGGTCACCTTGGCCGCGTTGGCGCGGGTTGCTTTTTCTGTTTCGGGCGGCGCGAGCCTTAGCACCGCGATTGGCGAGGCGAGCGTTATTGTCGCTTTTGGCTTTGCTGGCATCGCGATTTTGATGCTGCTCGCCTGGTTTGTGGAAAAAACCACAGTCTACACAATCACCAACAAACGCCTCGTGATGCGCGTTGGCGTGGCGATCCAAAAGACGTTCAACATACCGTTTGCGGTCGTTGACGGTGCTGCGCTGCGCGCCAACACAAACGATGTCGGCAGCCTTTCGCTGCAATTGAAGCCCGACGTGTCGCTCGCCTATCTCATTTTATGGCCACATGTGCGGCCTTGGCGGATGCGCCAGACCGAGCCGACACTGCGCGCCATCCCGCAAGCGTCAAGCGTCGCCAAACTGCTGACCGACACCTATACCTCGCACGTGCAGGCCACCGAAGCGCTGGAACGGTCCGGCGCCAACATGGCGTCCTTGAATGCTGATGCTGCTCCGAAGGTTGAGGCAGAACCCGACCGCAAGGAAGCCAAGGCGCACGATCCGCATCATATTCCCCGCCCTCTGGTCATGATGGCCGCCGGTGCGGCGCTTTTAACGGTTCTGGTGGTTGCCTTTGCGCAATGGACCGGCACCGGCGATCTACGCGCGAATGCCGGCCTGCCTGAATTTTCCCAAGAGATTCAGTTCCTGCCCTTGGAAGGTGATCGCATCGCCGTTCAAAACGTCGCCGATGGCAGCCTGATCACGACAGTAGAAGCCGGGACTGACGGCCTCCTGCGAGGCGCGTTGCGCGGCCTTGGCATGTCGAGGGATCATTCCGATTTTGACCTTGCTGCGCCCTATCAGCTGCAGCGCTTTGCAGATGATGGGGTTTATCTTTCCGACGCCCTTACCGGCCGGTCTATCCGACTGGATTCCTTCGGACCGTTGGAAACTGGCGCCACAGCTGATCTGCTGCGCTACGGCCATGCCGGCGGCACCTGACCGAGCCACCACTCGTTAGACGGACTCTCGGACTTGGACGGCGCCATCATTCATCATTGATCGGCGCCGTTTCTTTGCCATGCGCGAAGACTATAGCTAGAGCGAATCCTCTTGCACAATCCGGTAGTGCGATTGCACCAGGCCAGACGCAAACGCCTTGGTTCCAAGATGCTCCAGCTGGACATCGGCAATCACCTCACCAAAGAGGGGTAACCCCTGCCCGATGAGAACCGGGACACGGGTGATAATCATGTCCTCAATCAACCTTGCTGCAAGAAAGGACTGAATGAGTTGGCCGCCATCGATGTAGGCGCGTTTCCAACCGGCTCGGCGTACCTTCTCCATCGCCGCTGAAGGCGATAGATCGCAGATCTCAACCTGCCCCGCCAACGCTTCAGGAACATCCGACGGCTGACGTGATTCACTCATCACGACGACCGGCTTGTGATACGGCCAAGGCTCAAAACTTAGCACTTTTTCAAAGGTTCCGCGGCCCATGATCAGTCCATCCACGGAGGCAATCAGGTCATCGTAGCCATGACCTTCGCCGTCAGTATCGACCTGCATCAACCAATCCAGATCACCATCTGGCCGGGCTATGAAACCATCCAAGCTGCACGCGATGAACACATGACCGGTTGTCATCGAACGCCCCCTTTGGTGAAATTCTGCATGGCAATTGGGAGCCGGACGATCACAGCCGTTTAGGCGCCCATCCACCCTGTGCATCGCCTATGCAAGACCGTATAGGGCAACGCTATCGAAACAACAGCCGAACCAAGCCTTCCCGACAAAGACTGACAGGTGACACGGCAAGCGCCCTTCAACGAACACGACCCAACAAAAAACGCCGGCCAATGGCCGGCGTTCTTTTCAGTCCGATTGAGAACCCAACTGAAACTAGTTGGTCGTTCCCTCAGCCGCCGGCGTTGCTCCGTCTGCTGCCGGCATGGCGTCGGCGGCGGGGGCCGCCTCAACCGGTATCGGCGGTGGTGCCGGCTCGACATCCCACATAGAGGTCGTGGAGTCGGGCGTAATCGGCCACCAGGAAAGGTCTTCCGGCACAATCCCGTGCTTCATCCCCCAGAGCGTCCAGTCGTCGACCACGGTTCCGGTAATCAGGATGCCGATGCCGCCAGTCAGCGTGCAGAGCATCGCAAACCACCAGGCCCAACGGTGGATCGACTCCATCGAGGCGTTGAAACCCATCGTCCAGCGCCAGAACAAAGCTGCGCGTTCCGACGCCGTACCGCGATCGGTGATCTGTTCGATCTCGCGCTCACCGCCATAGCGTGTGACCGCCAGGATCGTCGCGCCATGCATGGCAAACAGCAGCGCCGAACCGTAGAGGAACACAATCGACAGCGCGTGGAACGGGTTCCAGAACAGATTGCCGTAGACGATGGAGAAATTGTTCGTCCAATCCAAATGCGGGAAGACGCCAAATGGCACCGCTTCGCTCCAGCTGCCCATCATAATCGGGCGGATGAAGCCAAGCACCAAATAGAGCCAGATCGCTGCGGCAAACGCGTAGGCGACGTGCAAGCCAAGACCGAGCGCAATCGCCCGCCGGTACATGCGCACCCACCACAACAGGATGGAGGCCGTGATGAAGAAGCCGGAGATCAGCCACCAGCCGCCCTCACGTAGGGGTGGCAGAATGTCGAGGCCATGCTCTGGCAGCGGCGGGTCCAGCGAAAGCCAGAAGAACTCACGTACGAACAGCACAGGGTTCCAATTTACATCGGCAGCCATATTGAGGCCGATGATGATGAAACCGATCGAGAAGGTGATAAGCGAAGCGACGCCAAGGAAGCCAAGATAGATCGGTCCCAGCTGTGCATTGCCGATCTTACCGATCCAGTAGCTGAGCACGCCGCCCTTGCGTTCGAAAGCGGCATCGTCGCGAGGAATATCGACGCCGGGCTCAACATGGCCCATCACCTGAACGCGGGTGAAGATGTTCTGATAGTTGTTCATCATACCCTCCTATTGCCCGGCCCAGGTGATCGTTTCACGGATGAACTCCCACCAATCGATCCAGGATCCGGCATAGATCGGTCCGGAAATGATGATGCATATCGCACTCCAAAACCCAGCATTGAGCGCTAGGAACAGGCCGAGGCGATGGATGCCCAACGTGCCGATCGAGTAGCCGATCGTGTCACGGAAATAGGTGTCCTCATGCTCAGGTGTCTTCACCTCTTGCCCGCGCTGCGGATTAACCGCGGACAACACCATGCCGCCATGAAGCGCCAGGGCGAACGTCGTCGTGAAGAAGAAGGTGATCGCCACCATATGCACCGGGTTGTAATGGAAGTTCCCGTATTGGTAGCCGGTGAACCAAACCCAGTTAAGGTGGCTGAATATGCCATAGGGGAAACCGTGTCCCCAGGCGCCGAGCATCAACGGGCGAATAATGACCAGCGAAGCATAGGCGAAGATCGCCACACCGAACGCAAACGGCACATGGTAGCCCATGCCGAGCTTGCGGCAGATTTCAACTTCGCGCAGCGCCCAGGAGATAAAGGCCCCCATCGCGCAGATCGTGATGATTTGCCAAAGCCCGCCTTCCTTTAAAGGCGCGAGCGCCAGGCGATACTCCACGTCAGGTGGATTGATACTGATCAGCCAAATGTTCCAGGTGGGGCCGAGCGCTGCCCCATAAATGATCAGGGCTGTTCCCAGGATCGCGCAAAACAACGCCGTGATACCGAAAAAGCCGACGTAGAAGGGTCCGACCCAAAAGTCGAACAGATCGCCGCCGATCAGCGTGCCCCCGCGCACGCGATACTTTCGCTCGAAGCTGAGCAAAGCCATGATGTCCTCCTTAGCCGAGCGTGGCGGATCGTCAGCTCAAGCCAGTAATCGTCGAGTGATGGGAGGCGGGGGGAGCCAGGACCAGCCCGGTTGTCCCTCCGCCACCGTTGGCAAAGAAACGTCTCGCGACTAACCGAAATGGTCGGTCGGGATCATCGTTTCGATATGAGTGGTGCTGCTCATGGTTGAATCTTCCAACCAATTGAACTTGTCGGTGCTGAGCAAAATGAAATGGATCAGCAGCGCCAAAGTGAACAGGAACACGGCCAACGCCACGAGAACGCGACGCGGATCGAAAAGAAGCCAGATTCTCCACATGTTTTCAGGTCCTTAAGTAGAGTGGCTGATCAAAGCCAAGGATTGTAGAACCACATGGAAATGTGGGCGAGGAAGGGAAAGAGCGACATAGCGATGGCGCCCTTCTTGAAGAGTCGATGAAACTCTTGCGCCTCCTCAGCAGAGAGACCCGACAGGGTTCCTTTGTCTGCGGCCATGGACATGACCTCCGTAGTATGACCGTAAACGGCCGTTACCGCGCACCTCCCGCGCGGCGGGGATTGCCAAGCCAAAAAGACTTGGCGTTGGACCGGTAAACCGGGCCAACCTTTTTGCGATCCGGCTCGCCGGATCGAACCTCATGGACGCGACCGGCTCTCTTGAAAGCCGGGCATCCGGGCTAGCCCATAAAGGCGTAGCCAATGGCTGCACTTGCCGCCGATCGTGCCTCGGCAATCACCGAAGGGCGCGGCGCGCGTTGCTCGCCGAAGACGCGCCAAGGCAAAAGCCTGGCAAGCATCACGATCGGCAGAGCCAGAAGAAAGGTGAACGCGAAGAGCAGCCAAAACTCGCGGCGGTCTCCGCCACGCGTGCGCGCAGTCGAGATGGACGTGTCGGTCATGAGCAAAGCTCCCCGGTGTTGGAGATGGTGGAAAAACAAAGAAATGTGCGTGGTGCGGTCATGATCAGGCGAGCTCCTTCTCACGACGCGATCCGCTTGCGCGGTCGACGGCTTCGGCGCTCACATGACGAAGGCCTTCGGCGCGGGCAGCTGCTTCGGCCGCATCGCGCAAGCGCTTGGCTGCGGAGATGCGCACCAGAACAGGTTCGGCTTCGACGATCTCATCGAGAAGGCATTTGGCGTCTTCGTCCCAACTCAGCTCTTCATGGACGCGAGTCGGCGTCGCTTCGACTTTGTCGAGATCGGTGCCAAGCGGCAGGATGTTGAACAGCGCATCAAACAGGCAGTTGCAAACTTCCTGGATCAGATATGTCGCGCCCGCATAGCCCATGAACGGCGTACCGGTGTGCCGCCGAATAATGGCGCCGGGGAACGAGGCCGGTATGTACTGCGCCTGCGGACCGAAACCACCACCCGGCTTCTCAGCCAGATACATACGCTCATTGTAGGAGCCGAAGAGAACCAGTGGCGTCTTGGTGTGCACCAGATCGCGCACGGCCTCATTGTCGGTTTTCTTGCCGGTGTGGCGCGCCACCGAAAACGTGCAGGGCAAGCCCATCTCGTTTTCCAGGAAGTTGCGCAGGCCGCGGGCATAGGTTTCGTTGGCGACCACGGCAAAGCTTGCGGTGCCGAAGAAATCCTGTGTCACCGAGCGCCACAAATCCCAGAGTGGCTTGATGGTGGTGTGCTTTTCTTGCTCGATGAACGGCTCAGGGTCGAGATCCAAAAGCTCGCCCAGCTTGCGCAGGAACTTGGTCGTTGAGTGCAGGCCAATCGGCGCTTGCAGATAGGGCCGGTCGAGGCTCTCGCAGAGCAGGCGACCGAATTCGCGATACATGCAGACATTGACTTCGGCGTCGGCGAGTTTCGGCACATCGGCCAGATGGCTGCCAAGCGGGAACGTCAGATTGACCTCGGCCCCAATGCCTTCGATTAGGCGGCGAATTTCCGCCAGATCAGATGGCGTGTTGAACGTGCCATAGATCGGCCCAATGATGTTGACCTTGGGCTTCTCACCTTCTTTGCGCGGTTTCAGCGCCTTGACCTTTTTGGGGCCATACTCGGTCCACAGCCACTTGATGGCGCGATCCGCGCTTTCCCACTGATCTTCATCGATCGTGCGCGGCAGGAAGCGGGCAATGTTGGTGCCTTCGGGCGTCACACCGCCGCCGATCATTTCGGCAATGGAGCCGGTGACAACGACAGCTGGCAAGTCGGGATCGAGCACCTTGTGCGCCCGGCTCATCGCCTCTTCGGTGCCCTTTTGGCCAAGCTCTTCCTCGGCCAGCCCCGTGACAACAATCGGCAATTCATGCGGCGGTAGCGCATCGGTGTAGTGCAGGACCGAGGTCACGGGCAGGTTCTCGCAGCCCACAGGACCATCAATGATCACCTGCAAGCCTTTGATGGCCGTGAAAGCGTAGACGGAGCCCCAATAGCCACCAGCGCGATCGTGATCGAGAACTAGCATCCGACCGAGCCCTCCACGACTTTCTTGGTTTTGGAGGCGACGCGCGCAGCGTACTTTTTCTTGAAGTCCGGGCGCACGTTCGGCATGCCTTCCCAAACACCCGCCGTGTCACCTGTGCCGACACCCTCGAAGAAAGCAGTCATCGTGTCGAAACGCTCCTTGTTGGCGAGCGCGGCATTGATCACCGTGGCCAGCGAGCCAGCGCCGGCTGGCCCCATCAGGGGTCGGGCAGAGATCAGATTGGTGAAATAGAGCGCAGGGATCGAAAGCTCTTTGGCCTTTTGCACAACAGGCGTCGTTCCAATCGCGAGGTCTGGTTCGAATTCAGCCATCGCGGCCAGATCCTGTTCCAGCGAGGCGCGGAACTGGACGTGGACGCCCTGCGCTTCCAGCCATTTGCTGTCAGGGTCAGAGAAGCGGGTTTTCGGAAGAGCCGTGCCAACATAGCGGAGGTCGGCACCGCTCTCGACCAACAAGCGACCGACAAGAAGTTCCGAGCCTTCATAGCCCGAGAGCGTGATGCGTCCATTGATCGGCATCGCCGAGAGCGCGCCTTCAATGGCTGGCATGATCGCATTTTGGGCCGCACCGATCGTCTCGGCCGACACGCCGCAGGCGCGGCCAATGGCTTGCAGCCAATCGGCGGTGCCATCACGGCCCACCGGGGCGGACCCGATGACAGGGCGACCTGCTGCTTCAAACTCGCGAAACGAGGCGGTGTAGAACGGGTGGATGCCGGCAACCGCGGCGCAATCGAGCGCAGCATAGAGCTCGCGCCATTCACGTGTTGGCACAACCGGTCCAGCAGCCAAGCCCATCGGGGCCAAAAGTTGAGAAATGACCACCGGATCAGCCGGAAACATTTCACCGACCAGAGTGATGGTCGGCTTGTCGGATTTCGGTGTGTCAGGTGCTTGAACAGGTCCGCTCATGACCTCGTCGCGCGCATATTTCAGCATCGCGCCAGCCAGAACATCCTTGGCTTCGGCATGGGTCGGTATGCCGAAACCCGGCACGTCGATGCCAACGATGCGCACGCCGTTGATCTCTTTGGGCAGAAGCCGAAGCGGCACGCCGGAGGCCGACGGCACACAGAGATTGGTGACGACTATGGCGTCATAGTCTTCAGGCTTGGCCATCTCAAAGACAGCCTCGCGGATGTCCTCAAACAGCTTGCCGGTCACCAGGGTCTCGGAGTTGAACGGCACATAGCCGACCGAACGCTTGGCGCCGTAAAAGTGCGATGTGAAGGTGAGGCCATAAACGCAGCAGGCCGAGCCGGAGAGCACGCTGGCCGTGCGCTTCATCCGCAAACCGACGCGCAACGAACCAAAGGCCGGACACATGGATTGTGGCTGATCGTGCGGTCCGACTGGGTAATCCTTGGCGAACTGGTCGAGCATCTTGCTCTGGCCTGCCTGCTTGGCGGCCTCCAGCATGGTGTCTTTACCGGCGTGACAGCCGTCGGCGCCAGGAGCTGCGACGGTCTCTACGGTTTCAGTGGTTGCCTCTGGCGCGGCGCCATCAAGCGGCACATTGTCGATCAACACCTGACCGGCATCATCATAAACGACCTCATGCACTTCACGATCACCGGCGGAAAATCCGCCCGCTTCGGAAGTGTTGGACCGGTCAAGATGATCGATGGCGCTCACCCTCAAACCTCGTCGTACACGACTTCAAGGGAAGGCTTTTCGACGTAGTTCACGCCGCACATATCGGCGTAGGACGCCGGCTCCAGCTCATACCCATTGTCGCTCTCTTTGCCTTTGAAGAGATCGAGCAACTGCTCATGGGTAAGCGGCGTCGGGTGTTTCGGCGGCGCCTCGGCAACGTTCATGCCGAGCTCCTCAAACAGAGGGCCCCAATCGCCACCCGGCTTGCCGATAATGTCGTAATTGGCGCTCTTGCGGCGAATGTCTTCGTCCGCCGGGATCGAGGCCAGGACCGGAATCTGCACCGATTCCGCAAACGCTGCCGCTTCGCCAGTGCCGTCATCCTTGTTGATGACCATACCCGCCACACCGACATTACCGCCGAGCTTGCGGAAATATTCCACCGCCGAGCAAACATTGTTGGCCACATAGAGCGACTGAAGATCGTTCGAGCCGACGACGATGACCTTCTGGCACATGTCACGGGCGATCGGCAGGCCGAAGCCACCGCAGACAACGTCGCCCAAAAAGTCGAGCAAGACGTAGTCGAAATCCCAGTCGTGGAAGCCCAATTTCTCAAGGGTTTCAAAACCATGGATAATGCCGCGTCCGCCGCAACCACGACCGACTTCCGGGCCTCCAAGCTCCATGGCGTAGACGCCATCGCGCTTGAAGCAGACATCGCCCACTTCCACTTCCTCGCCAGCCGCCTTCTTCTTCGAGGAGGTCTCGATGATAGTTGGTGTGGAATGCCCGCCGAACAGCAGCGACGTCGTGTCAGATTTGGGATCACAACCGATGAGCAGCGTTTTCTTGCCCTGCTGCGCCATCATGTAGGAGAGGTTGGCGAGCGTGAACGATTTGCCGATTCCGCCTTTGCCGTAGATCGCGATGATCTGCGTTTCCTTGGTCACCGGCCCGGTGTGCACATCATCAGGTTCTTGCGCAGCTTCAGCGCGGACCGAAGCCTGCGTGTCGATCAGCGTGTGCTGGGTCGGCGCTTCTGTGGCCTCAGCAGCTGAAATCTGGCTGGCGTCTTCAAGCATAGACGTCATGCGGCATTCCTCCAGTCGAGAACCATTTTCAGGCAATCGGGATCGCCAAAGGCTGTGCGGTAGGCACGATCAGCAGCATCGGCCGGCTCATTGTGTGTGATCAGCCCATCCAGCGAGAGCTTGCCCGCATCGATGAGGCCAAGCACGGCTTCCAGGTCGCCAGGCTGCCATTCGGCAGCGACGCGTAAACGTGCTTCGCGCATAAAGGCTGGCGGGAAAGCGAACTGCAGCGGTTTGTCATAGAAGCCGGCAAGCACAATCTGTCCGCCGCGCGACAGGCGACCGATGAGCGAGTCGAGCAGCGTGCTGTCCCCGCTCACATCGTAGATCGCGCGAAAATCGCGCCGATCATCCTTGTCGGGATGTGCAACTGCATAGCCCTGCGCACCCTCGGCGCGCTTGGCATTGGTTTCCCAAACGGTTGGCGCTTCATCGGCAAGGCTGGTTGCGATTCTCGCCAGCAAACGACCGAGCACGCCATGGCCGACAATCAGATCGGGCAGCACCGCATCGCTTGCGGCAAGCGCGTGATAGGCCGTTGCGGCCAGCGCCAGAAGCACGCCTTCGCGGCCAAGATGCTCATGGATTGCGGGCGCGCGCTGAGAGGCGACAACCACGCGGGCGGCTGAGCCGCCAAACAGGCCGCGCACATCGCCAAAACACCGTGCGCCTGGGACAAAAACCGTTTCGCCGATCCGGTCAGCAACGTCCGATCCGGCATCGACCACACGGCCAACCGATTCGTAGCCGGGCACCAGCGGATAACCCATGCCAGGGAAGTCGGGCATCCGCCCGCTCCACAAAAGCCTCTCGGTGCCGGCGCTGATCCCGCTCCAATCCACATCGACCACCAGATCGTCCGATCCCGGCGCGGAAAGCGCCAGCTCACGGACGCTCAGCGTCTCAGGAGCCTGAAGAACAACGGCTTTGGTGGAAAGAGTTAGGGCCACGAGATCAATGTTTTCGGTTCAGAGGTCAATTCAACGTACTGACACTCTAAATTGACACATCAATCTGTCAAGTACGTTTGACACTCACCTTTCGGTTTTTCCCTTACACCGTACGGGCAACCAGCACCCGGGTCAGCAGCGGATTGTCGGTGCGCGGACTTCGAATGTGGCCGAAACCGGTTTGTTCCAGGAAAGAGCGTAATTCAGCCTCGGTGCGCGGTCGTCCACTGCGCATCGCAAGGAGGTAAAAGCCAAAATAGGCGTCCCCAGCTTTCTCTGCCCCGGCCGTGCCCGCCATTGGTTCCGCGACGAGAAGAGTCTGTCCGACGTCAAGCGCAGCACGCACCTGCCGCAACAGATGCAGCGCCTTATCGTCATCGTGATCGTGAAGAATGCGCACCAGCGAGATGATATCGGCGCCTAGCGGGAGAGAATCGGCGAAGAAATCGCCGCCCTTGGCATCGAACCGAGCGCTGAGGTCAGAGGCTGCCAGGCGGGTATTGGCGCGCTCGGCCACAGCCGGCAGATCAAACACTGTTGCCTGCAAGCCCGGCGTACGCTCCAGCGCCGCCTGGGCGAACCGCCCTTCCCCACCCCCGACATCCATCAGGCACCGATGATTGGTGAGCGGGTAAGCATCGAGAACCTCATCGCTGATGAAGCTTTGCGAGGCGGCCATCAGGCGGCTGTAGTCGGCAACCGAGCCGCCAGGCAGATCATCCGGCGCACCGCTCTGCGCATAGGCCCAATAGCGCGAAAGAGCGGTCGGGCTCGATTGATCTTTCAACAGCGCCAGCGGATCGCGCAAATCTTCATAGAGAATCTGATGATGCTCGATCATCGCCAACACACCTGGGTTGGCAAGAAGCGCCGCGCCGAGATCGTCCAAACCAAAACGTTCGCTAGAGCGTGATGAGATGAGGCCGAGCGCCTGTGCACCACGTACGAGCCGAATCGTGGCGTCTTCATCCAGGCCGGTAGCCACCGACAGTTGTCCCAGCGTTTTTGGGCCGTCGGCAAGCTGCTCAAGCAGTTTCACCCGCACACAGGTCGTCACAATCTGCGTGTAGACAAAGCCTGCCACCAGATCGAACATCTGCCGGGTTTTCTGCCGGGAGAGTGGCCGCGTCAGTGGAAATCGGGTCGCCCAGCGAATGAATTTCGGGTTCTGAATGAGGCGCGCACGCCATTCACGAACACGGTCGCCAAAAGTGTCGCGCACCGTTTCTGTCACTCTGCCAGGCCTTCAAATGCGAGGTGTTAAGCAGCCGCTTGAGAGAGGCTTTTCGGCTTCAGCCGTTTGGCTTCGCTCATAATCAAAGCCTCCAACGAGGCTCGTCCCCGGCAATCGGGAATGGCGGCAATCGCGCCAGCCACATAGCCTTCCAAGCGGCCAATCGTATCTTTGATGCCGCACTCGCTGACCAGGCTTGGCCGGTCATGCGCATCATCCTGATGAGCCGGCTTGCCCATCTCCTGGGATGAGCACAGCGCGTCGCGAAGATCATCGGCAGCCTGATAGGCTGAGCCCAACTGATCACCTAGCGCCCGCCAGGGTGCCGGATCAGCGCCCGCAGCGACCGCACCCGCCATCGATGCGCCGACAAACAGAGCGCCCGTCTTGGCTCGATGATAGGTATCGACCGGCACTTGCGTTTCGCTTTCCCAGCCCTGCCCGGCAACAATGCCATGCGGCATACCAACCGCACCAGCAACCGTGGTCACCAAGGGCGCAAGGCGCTCAGGGGCTTGAACGGCGGCGCGGGCCAAGATCTCAAAAGCCAGAACGATCATCCCATCGCCGGCAAGCAACGCCAAAGGCTCACCATAGGCCGTGTGAACGGCTGGCCGCCCGCGGCGAAGGTCGGCATTGTCAAAACAAGGCATATCGTCGTGAACGAGCGATGCGCAATGCAGGAGTTCGACGGAGGCTGCTGCGGCGTTGGTCAGTTCCGGTCGATCATCGCCACAGGCTGACGCCACTGCTAAACAGAGACGCGGACGAACACGTGCACCACCGGGAAACACCGCATAGCGGATCGCTTCGGCAAGCTGCGGGGGAGAATCGGGGCCACCAGCGCGTTCAATGGCCGCTTTAAGAGCATGGTCGATACGAGACTTGATATCCATGGGGACCATCCTTTTCATCAGCGGATCGGCGACCGTTCCGTTGTTGTCAATCTACAACGACTTGGTTTAGTGTCAACAATAATTGACACATCAAACAGGCCTTGCCAGTGAACACCCACCATGCCGTGATCGTCGGCGCCGGCATCGGCGGCCTTTCGGCAGCTCTCTCTCTGGCGAGCCAAGGGCTTCAGGTTACTGTTCTCGAAGCCCAAGCAGAAGTCGGCGGCAAAGTTCGCGCTGTCCCAGTTGGAGGCAGCGCTATCGATGGCGGCCCCACCGTCTTCACGATGAAATGGGTGTTTGACGAGCTTTTCGACGAGGCGGGGCTGAGCTTCGATGATGCCGTCGGTCTGACCAAGGCTGAGTTGCTCGCCCGCCACGCGTGGGATGACAGCGGAACGCTCGATCTGTTTGCCGATTTGGATCAGAGCGCGGATGCCATTGGCGCCTTTTGCGACGCGAGAGAAGCGGCCAATTTCCGTCAGTTCGCGCAAGAAGCCGCAGCGATGTACGCCACCCTGGAACAGCCTTTCTTGCGCTCGTCCAAGCCATCCATGCTCGGCATGAGCGCGCGGCTCGGACCCAAAGGGCTAGCGGTGAAACCTTTTTCGACCCTGTGGCGCGCGTTAAAAGGCCGTTTTGACGACCCACGTCTTGTTCAACTTTTTGGCCGCTACTCCACCTACACTGGCGCCTCGCCTTTTCTGGCACCGGCAACACTGATGCTCATTGCCCATGTCGAGCTTGATGGCGTTTGGCTGGTGAATGGCGGGATGCGAGAGCTGGCGCAGGTGATGCGCCGCGCCTGTGAGGCCAAGGGCGTGATCATTCAAACAGGCGCGAAGGTTGCACGCATCGATACCGACAAAGGCACCGCCGGCGCGGTTATCCTGGAAAATGGCGAGCGCCACAGCGGCGACGTTGTCGTTGTCAACGCGGACGCATCAGCCGTAGGGGCTGGCCTGTTTGGCACTGACGTGCAGCGCGCGGTCGATCCCGTCAAACCGGCAGCCCGCTCGCTTTCAGCGATTGGATGGACGCTCAAGGCCAAAACCGAAGGCTTCCCCTTGGCGCACCATTCTGTCTTCTTCGGGCAAGACTATCCCGAAGAGTTCGACGCCGTTTTCCGGCGCAGCGCCTATCCCGGCGATCCCACCGTCTACATCTGCGCCCAAGACCGCGCCGACACCGGTGGACTGGCCGAACCGGACAGCACCGAGCGTATGCTGATGGTGATCAACGCCCCACCCAATGGCGACCAGAACCCGGACCGATCGGAGATGGAACAATGCATGGAACGCAGTCTGGCGCGCCTGGAAACTTGCGGCCTGAAAGTGGACGTGGAGCCGACGATGAGCGTGCCGACCGGTCCGGAGGGGTTCAACCAGCTGTTTCCGGCGACGGGAGGCGCGCTTTACGGGCGGGCGAACCATTCACCGTTCGCCAGCTTTCAACGACCGGACAACCGGACCAAAGTCCCGGGACTTTATCTGGCGGGGGGCAGCGTCCATCCGGGTCCGGGGGTCCCGATGGCAGCCCTTTCGGGCCGCCTGGCGGCAGCTCGGATCGTCTCCGACCTCGCTTCGACACGCCCGTCGCGCCGAACGGTTACCGTTGGTGGTATGTCGACGGCCTGAGTGATGATGGCCGCCATGGCCTGTCGGTGATCGCATTCATAGGCTCGGTGTTTTCACCCTATTACGCCTGGTCAGGGCGCAACGACCCCTATGATCACATCGCGATCAACGTCGCGCTCTATGGCCCCAAAGCCCGTTGGGCGATGACCGAGCGAGGCAAAGGCGCGCTCGATGATGGGCCCGACCATTTCACCGTCGGGCCAAGCGCCCTGCGCTGGGAGGGCAACACGCTCGTGATTGACGTCGATGAGGTGACCGTGCCGTGGCCCTTGCGGCTCAAGGGTCAGATTCGTTTCACGCCCGATGTCAGCCAGCCGACCCATTTCGCGTTGGACACGACAGCGCGTCACCATTGGTGGCCCTACGCCCCATTCGGCCGCATCGAAGCCAACATCGATAAACCCGGCTTGTCCTGGCAAGGGCACGGCTATGCCGACACGAACACCGGAACGACTGCCCTTGAGGCGGACTTCTCCGGTTGGACCTGGTCGCGCGCTAGTGTCGAGGACGGCGCGGTAATGTTCTACGAACCGCAGGAACGGTCGGGCGCCCACAAAACCATCGCAATCCACGTGGACGCGCACGGAACCGTCACAGAGATCGACACACCGCCGCGTGTGGATCTGAATAAGGGTTTTTGGGGCGTTACCCGCGACACACGCTCCGAAGACCCAAGCCAGACGCGGATCACAGAGACCTTTGTCGACGCGCCGTTTTACACCCGCGACGCCCTGCAGATGGTGCTTGGTGGCAGGCGTTGCCCGGCCGTCCACGAGAGCTTGAACCTTGACCGTTTCGCCAGTCCGATCGTGAAACTGATGCTGCCCTTTAAGATGCCGCGCCGCGCAAAGTGGTCCGGCTAGCAACATAGCTGGACCGACGCTTCATCGCACTAGGCGGCTTGTTGCGAATTGAGCCGTAAAATTGTGAGATTGAGGAACGCTGCAAAGCTGACCCACGCCAAATACGGTACCATCAACCAGCCTGCGAGCGTGCTAATCGGCCAGAACGTCATGATCGTTCCGACGATGGCAAGCCAAAGCAGCGCGACATCGATGAGCGCCCAATCCATCCGCTTCATGCCGAAAAACAGCGCCGACCAAAGCGCATTGAAAATCAGTTGAATCAGCCAAAACCCAATCGGCACCAAAGCTGCCGGCCAACCGACAGCCTCCCAGACAAGCCATGCTGCGACCGCCATCATGGCGTAGAGAACAGTCCAGGCGATTGGAAACATGAAGTCAGGCGGGTTCCAACTGGGTTTGGCCAGATCGCGATACCAATCGCCGGGTCTGAAATAGCCACCGGACATGGCGGCAGCAAATGTCACCGCAAAAAACGCGAGCAAAGACCAGGAGATCGAGAAATCCATCAGTATCCTCTTTGAAAACCCACCGTAACACAGGCACGACCAGATGGCAGGCCAACGCTCAAAACAACCAAGCGTTCAATGGGGAGAGTTCAGGAGGAGTGAGGGTCAGCCAATTGCTGCCGGTCCCGCCGCTCAAGCTGTTCAAGGATGTGGACGATCCGGCTCATGGGTCGCGAGTCCTGTGGTGGCAGACTGCCACTCAGGGCATGGTCGAAGGGCGGCACGGCATCCACCAAAAAGGCGGTTTCTGGCAAGGCGGTCGCTGGCTCGCTGTGCGGCGTCCAGACGGCGGCGTTGCAGGCCGCACCCAAGAGCACCAGTTTGCGATGTTTGGAAACCACCGCGCGCTGATCGATCGAGTTGTAACCGTTGCCAGCAACCTTGCGGCCAATCTCGCGGTAGATCAGCCGCGCAGCGTGGATCGCCGGGCGGCAATCGCCGGGCAGCGCAGCAATGCCTCCAACCGAGCGATCATAAAGCGTATCGGCCGTTTCAAGCAGCCGCTCCACGCAGGACGCCAGGCGCGCATCGAACACTGGGTTGGCAAGAAACGCCTCGATATCGATGCCAGCCTCAACCATCCAGTCGCGCGGCAGATAGATCCGGCCATTGCGTGCATCCTCACCGACATCGCGGGCAATGTTGGTGAGCTGCATTGCAACGCCAAGATCGCAGGCGCGCGCCAATGTGTCGGCATCGCGTACGCCCATAAGGACGGACATCATTGCGCCAACCGCGGCCGCAACGCGAGCGCTGTAGGCATAGGTGTCGGACAGGGTTTGAGGTCCCCAGCCTTGGCTATCCCATTCCAATCCCTCTAGCAGGGCTTCCGGCAAGGTGCGCGGCATCTGATAGCTTTGCACCATCTCGGCAAAGGCTTGGTCGGCTGGAATGTTTTTCGGCTTTTCCGCGTAGGCAAGATCGAGGCGTTCGCGCAAACGATCGACCGCATCCTTGGGCGCGTCCTCGGCATCCACGGCATCATCAGAAAGACGGCAGAACGCATAGAGCGCGTAGGCAGGTGTGCGAATACGCTGCGGCAATAAGAGCGAAGCGGCATAGAACGACTTCGATCCTTGGCGGATCAAGGCGCGGCAGGCCGTTTCATTCCACCCGCTTTGAAGACTGGCTTTAAAGGTTGGTGTGGGCAGAGCGCAGGGCCTTTGTCTGGTTCAAAGGCAAACCATAAACGCCGACAAGTTCAGGCGGCAACATCAATTCTGCGTATCCGCCGCGGTGGCGTTTTCCAGGACACCGATTTCGGTCGCGAACTCGACAATGCGCGCAACCGCCTTCTCCGGCGCTTCTTCGTGCGCCAGATGGCCAAGGCCCGGCCACAGCTCGATCGAGGCATTTACACAACGGTCGGCGACGTCCTGCGAGACCTTCGCTGGCACGGCCCGGTCGTTTTCTCCAGCGATGAGAAGCATCGGCACCTTCATCGATGGCAACTTCCGCATGAGCTCCGTCAGCTCCCAATGTGCCATCATGCCAAGGACGCCAGCAATGTGGCCGGGCGACTGCATAAGTGTTGAATAGTAGCCAAGACCTTCATCGCTGATCCGCGAACCCGTGCCTTCGATCAGTCGGACGACCCGGGATCGGCTGCGCCCGCCAAGCGCGAAAAGGCGCGGCGTCAAAGGGTTGACGAACAGAAGTTTGGCAAGCGCCGGAAAAACAGCCCCCGCGGCGCCATCAAACGGCTGAAATGCTCCGTTGAAGCTGACAAGGCCTGCCGGTGTGATGCGGTGATCCAATGTCATGCGCGCTAACGTCGCTGCGCCGGCCGAGTGGCCAACAGCGATCCGAACATCAATCCCAAGCGTCTGGATCAGCTCGCCGAGCAGAACGGAAACCCGCTGCAAGGTCGGACGATAAAACGCTGGGGAATCAGAGAAGGCGTGGCCGGGCAGATCGACGGCGACCACGCGAAAGTGTTGCGCGAGCCCAGGCAGCAAATCCCGCCAACTATGCGTCGAGGCCCCGGCGCCATGCAGAAGAAACACAACGGGTCCCTCCCCCAATTCCTGCACATGCCACCGCACGCCACCAGCGTTCACAAAGCGGCTGTGGACATGGTGTGGCCAGGTGCGGCCGAGCGCGCGCCACGACAATGCGGCGCCAGGGCTGGAGGTTGTAGGTTTACTCGACATATCTAGCCCGCTCGCAGCGTCGGCAGGCCGCCATCGACCAGATCTTTCAATCCGGCGGCATTGGGATGGGGCAAAGCAAGATGGATCGCGTGCATCGCATTGGCGATCTCCAGCGCCTTGGAGGGCGTCGGGCTTTGCCGTCGCTTTCCGCCACGCTGCGGGCTGGTATCAATAAAAAGACCCGCGATCCGGTGAGCCGCAATGCGCTGGGCGGACCTCAAGGCATCGGCGTGTGCACCAGCTCGACCCGATGTCGGATCATGGCCAACATTGGCCTGGGCATCGCTCATCACCACCAACCTCGGGCTACGTCCAATCCTTTGGCACTCCAGCGCAACTTCCAAGCCGGCATCAAGTCCAGCGGCCAAGGGGGTTCCACCACCTCCAGGCACACCGGCAAGACAGCGTTTGGCCCGCACTAGAGACCGTGTCGGCGGCAACACCATCTCGGCCCGCTCCCCGCGAAAGACGATCAGCGCGACATAGTCCCGGCGCGCATAGCTGTCCGCCAGCATCATCTCAACCGCGCCTTTTACCTCCGCCAACCGGTGAAGCGCGGCCGATCCGGAGGCATCGACCAGAAAGATCGTCACGCTTTCTTCGTTCTGCTTGAACCGGCGAACACGTATATCATCGCCGGAGACCGAAATGCGTGATGACATGGTGCCCGATTGGCGACGCAAAGTCTGCCAGGGCGCGGCAGCGCGCAGTGTGTCAACGACATGCAGCTTGGAGCGTCCATCAAGGCGACCGCGCCGGGAGCCGATGGGCCGCCCACGCATCAGGGCTTGCTGCAGCGCGCCCTTGCTGCCAGCACTTTGTGCATTGGACTTGGCCATCGCCGCGCCGAGTTTGAGCTGCTCCAGAAGGTGCGCTGGGATCGCGGCTTCGATGGCGTCAAGCACCTGATCATCTAGGGGACCATCGGGCAGTGCCTGCTCCTCCTGCTCGGCTGGTTCCTCCGGTTCTTCGGGCGGTTCATCGAACTCCTCGTCTGGTGGAATCTCGTCGGGTTGCTGCTCTTGCGTCGGCACGCGCGTCGCCCGCGGCGCGATCACTAAGCGCGCCGCTAGTTCGATGTCCTGATCCTCAACCGAGTCGCGCTCGTCCAAAGCCGCCAAGCCTCGGGCGGCTCGAATCGCAAACAGGATGGCCCGCACCGACGAAACGCCAAATGTTGTCGCCAACGCGGTGATCACCTCAAACAATCGGTCTTCTGCCGACACCCCCTCAAACCGACTGCGTGCAGCCGCGACGTGACCAGCGTCGATGGGGGGCTCGATGATATCGCGGATCGAAAGGTGGGTGAGATCGGCATGGAAGGCCAAACGGTCGGCAAGTGCGTGGGACAAATACTCCTCGCCCAACCCCTCATCAAGCGCGATCACGCCAAGCTTTGCTGGAAGCTGAGCCGTGATGCCATCGCGCTCCAAGGCAACCTCGCCGGTGTCGAGAACAGCCGTCAGCCGCGAGGCCGTGAGCGCTTCCATCCGCTCGGCCATGGGCACCAGGACGAGACCGCCATCAGCCTCCGAAAGCAGTCCGCGCTGGGTAACTGGTTTTCCAGCCTTCAGGGTCGCAGCCATATCGAGGCCGCCCAAAAGACGTTCGTCCGCTATGTGGCTCGGTAATTTGCGAAACGGCATAGACGGCAGCAAGAACCCACGAAGCGCCGCGATCAAAGCATCGCGCACCGGTCCGGCGTGGGCTCGAACGTGAAGGCCGCCAAAGGTGACCGGATCCAGCGCGACCAACGCCGAAGCGGTGAGCCCATCGGCCCAGACCTGCGCCTTGGCATGGGGCGACGGATCATCCTCGATGGAGGAGAGCTCGGTCACGCCATCAACTCGTCCAGGGCGCGCTCAACGCGTGTCGATGCGCGTGAATCGTCCAGCGGGTTTCGCCGGAGCCGATGGCTAAGCACCATCGGCGCGACCAGGCGCAGAGCATCCTTGGTCACCTCATCCTGTCCTTCAAGTGCCGCGTGAGCACGCGCGGCTCGCATAAGGGTCAGTTCACCACGCAGTCCGTCCGTCCCAAGTGCCATGCAAAGCTCGGCCGCCTGCCCAAGAATCTCGTCAGAAACCGAAACGCCGTCCAAGCGGTCACGCGCACCGACAATCTCGCGGCGGACGGCGCCATCCTTGCGTTTCCATTTGGCAACAAACGCCTGCGGGTCACGGTCGAACGCATCGCGCCGACGCACAACCTCAATCCGCTGCTTGATGTCTTCGGGCGTCGACACATCCACCGACAGCCCAAAGCGATCCAAGAGCTGGGGCCGCAGTTCGCCCTCTTCCGGGTTGCCCGATCCGATCAGCACGAAACGCGCTGGGTGGCGGATCGAAAGCCCTTCGCGCTCCACGACATTTTCGCCAGACGCTGCCACATCGAGCAGCAGATCGACCAAATGGTCTTCCAGCAGATTGATCTCGTCGATGTAGAGAAAGCCGCGGTTGGCCTGCGCCAGAAGCCCCGGTTGGAAGGCTCGCTCGCCTTGCGTCAACGCTTTCTCGATATCGAGCGCGCCGACGACCCTGTCTTCCGTAGCGCCCAGCGGCAGATCGACCACCGGCACCGGCACTTGCCGGGTTTTGACGTCGGGATCATCCACATTGGCCGGGTCGATATTATAGGCTGATCCAGCCACCACCTTCATCTTCGGCAGAAGCTGTGCGAGCGCCCGAACGGCAGTCGATTTGCCGGTGCCACGGTCGCCAAAAACCAGCACACCGCCAATGGTCGGATCGACAGCAGAGATCAGAAGCGCGCGCTTCATCGCCTCCTGCCCAACGATGGCGGAAAAGGGGAAGTTCACACGCGTAGACACAGGAGGCAGCCAATCACAGAATTCAGGTTTTCAAGTCCTAACAGTGCCGAAGCGTCATGCAAAGTTGACACTTGTCCCTATCACCTTGGGTCAACGCCGTTGCGGACCGAACCAGCCGATGTCGTGGATCGCAGCCTCGCCAAGCGAGCGCCTTTCGAAGATCGCCTGACGCAGCAAGGGCCACGTGGCTGGCGTCATCAAGGCAAACGGCAAAGGATCGCGCCAGCGCCATGTGACATCGCGGCTGGTCAGTAGCGCCTTGCCGATCTGGCGATAGCGCGGCCAGTTGCCAATCACGCCCCAAAGCAGAGTCAGCGTTGGATAGGCCTGCTGCATGCGCTTGCGGTGGTTGAAACGCGGCACGAACCTGGGTTCCAAAATCGCCCGCGCGATATCCGCCGTCTCTAGGAAATGAATCCCGCTGTTGGCGCGCGGATTGCACTCAAAGGCGGTGACTTGATCCCGATCGACCATCATGTCGAACGATAGAAAACCTGTATGTCCGCTGCATGCAGCGATCTCGGCCACATAAGCCTCAACAGCCGACGCCTCGATGCGCTCAAACACGGTCGAAACCGTCCCATCGCGGATGACCGGGCGATAGACGACGGTCACAGACACCTTGCCGTTGTGAACGATCGAAAAACTGCTGACTTCGTCCCCCGTCAGTCGCTCCTGGACTAGGGCGTTGTCATGGGTCGGAAGCGGCTCGCCTTGGTGCATGAACGTCACATGCGATCCCGACGCCCCCCAGCGGTCTTTGACCACCACGGGTCCGGCAGACGCGATCGCTTGCGCTACGTCCGAGTCCAGCGCGGCGGTCCTCGGCGCAGTATGTCCCTCCCCAGCTAGCCAGTGCGCGAACCGAAGTTTGTCGTGCAGTCGCAAGATGTCGTGCTGGTGGGATGAAAACACTCTGACGCCATCAGGAAGGCGGTCGGCCAGAGCGGCGACGTGCATCGTCTCTTCCGATATCGGCACGACAAGGGAAACGTGCTCGCGCGCAATCAACGCCAAAAGGGCCTCAAGGTAGGCCCGTTGATCGGTGTTCGGCGCCGGCACACGATAGGTCTTGGCCACCGACCGCGACAGACCACACAAATGCCAACCGAATGGCTCGGCCACCAGCACCCGCCAACCGGCTGCATGAAAGCTGCGGGCGATGTCCAGGCCCTTGGGAAGCCGGCCCAGCGTGAGCAATACAGTCTGTGTCCCCAATCCAGCGTCCCCTGCGGCTGCGCATCGCGTTGCCCACAACAAACCAAGCTGGTAGCGTCAAACAAGTTAGACACACAAGGGGCCGCACATGCTTGACACCACTTCGGATTCCCGGCCTCGGGCGATTGTGGTGGGCTCAGGCTTTGGCGGTTTAGCCGCCGCGGTGCGGCTGGGCGCAAAAGGCTACCGCGTTTCGGTTCTGGAAAAGCTCGATAAGCCCGGCGGGCGCGCCTACACCTATAAGCAAGACGGCTTCACTTTCGATGCCGGGCCGACGATCATCACCGCGCCGCAAGTGTTCCATGAACTGTGGGAACTGTGTGGCAAGCGCTTTGAAGACCATATCGACCTGCGCCCTTCCGACCCGTTTTACGACATCCGCTTCGATGATGGCCGCGTGTTTCGCTACAGCGGCGATGATGACGCGATGCGGGCCGAAGTCGCAAAATTCAACCCAAATGATCTGGACGGCTTTGAGCGTTTCAAAAAAGCCAGTGAAGACATCTACAAGATCGCTTTTGAGAAGCTGGTGGATGTTCCCTTTCACAGCCTTCTCTTCACGCTGAAATGCGCGCCGGACCTGATCCGGCTAGGCGGCTACAACTCGGTGTACAACACCGTCTGTAAGTATCTGAAAGACCCGGCGCTGCGGATTGTCTTTTCGTTTCACCCGCTGCTCATCGGCGGCAACCCGCTGACCACCACGGCCTATTACTGCCTGATTGCCCATCTGGAGCGGAAATACGGCGTGCACTACGCCATGGGCGGCACCGGCGCGTTGGTGCGCGGCCTGGTCGATCTGATCGAGGGTCAGGGCGGCGAGGTGATCTGCAATGCTGGCGTGGATGAAATCCGCGTCGAAAACGGCACCGCTGTCGGCGTGACGCTGGAAAGTGGAGAGCGGCTGGACAGCGCGGTGGTTGTCTCCAACGCCGATGCGGCCACCACCTACACAAAGCTGCTGCGCAACCACAAACGCAAGGTCTGGACCGATGCGAAGGTGAAGCGCAGCGATTTCTCCATGAGCCTGTTCGTCTGGTACTTTGGCACCAACAAGCGCTTCGAAGACTGCCAACACCACACGATGGTGCTCGGCCCGCGCTATGAAGAGCTGCTGAAAGACATTTTCAGCCGCAAGATACTCGCCGACGACTTCTCGCTGTATCTCCACCGGCCCACCGCCAACGATCCCTCGCTGGCGCCAGAGGGCTGCGACTCGTTTTACGTACTCTCACCGGTGCCGAACCTGAAGAGCGGCACCGATTGGAGCCGAGAGGCCGAGCCCTATCGGCAGGCGATTGAGAAGCGGCTGGAGGAGACGGTTCTGCCGGGGCTGGGAGACAGCATCGTCACCCAGCACATGCTGACGCCGCAGGACTTTCAGGACAGGCTGTCCTCGGTCAATGGTGCAGCGTTTTCTATCGAGCCGAAACTGTTCCAAAGCGCTTGGTTCCGCCCGCACAATAAGTCGCCGGAGGCGAAAAACCTGTTCCTCGTCGGCGCCGGCACGCACCCCGGCGCTGGTGTACCAGGCGTGCTGCCGTCAGCCAAGGTGATGGAGAAGGTGGCACCCCACGCGAGTGAGTTTGTGGGGGCTTGAGCGCATTTCGAACCGCATCTCTTGCGCTTGCCGAAAGGCGATAAAGTTAATGAGGTTCACACGTGGCTTTGTCTAAACGAGCGCAACAGATGCTGAACCAAACTGTGGAGTTCTATACGAACTCTAGCGACTTCAACAGTATGGGCGTTGAAAATGAAACAGATCCTGATGTGGTCGCGTTAGTGAGTTAATTAATAGCAGCTAGAAAGGTCGACCTTGTGAGGGGTGATTTACACCCAAATCCGCATATTAAAGCACTCGAAGCTGAACCTGTAGATATCCAGATCAGCAAGATTGATGAGCTTGGCATAGCCGGGTGCCTATATCCGACGACGTCGGTATTGAGGGATAAGGGCATCGGTAAGGACGAGCCTGCCCCGTTCACCCGTGCGCTCAAAGAGGGCGAGCCCCAACTAAGTTACCGATGTTTCGATCTTCGTGCGCTCGAGTGGTATTATAATGATCCCAGGTTCGACTTTGACGTTGACGATATCCACGGGCGGATACTCAAAAAACCAAACCAAGCCGGGGAAGTGGTTCTCGACCGGTTGGAGTTTTTTGAATTTGGATTTGCTTACAATGAACAGCTTGATCGAGTTTTTGCAGCATTTCTTCGATACTTGAATGACCTACCAACCGATCAACAAATTGCAATGAAACAGCACGAGCTGGCTGGTGAATACAATCTACATCCGGATTTCTACAGGACACAGATTTTGGGCCAATGGCCTGAACGCATCTCCATATACGATGCGTTTCTTGAAGAAAGATACCATATCAATCAGATCTGTGAACTTATCGGCAAGCCGAATCTATTCTTGACCGTACTCCCAGAATCAAAGCGCCCTCGGGGGTTCGGCATACTTTTCAGACCAACAAATAGAGAGTTTAGAGCGTTTTCCTTATTGCTGGATCAGCTTCTTAGCGAAGATTTGAACAGCGATTTCTTTAAAGGCGACCTAGAGATGCATAGGTTGTTAACAGATGGCGAAGGAAATACCGTCCGACAAAGAAAAGGTACGATACAGCTACTGGAAGAGTGGATCGACAAGAATTTCGTTCCAGTTGAAGAAGAGCCTCTGAATGAAATGTATGCAGATTTTCGAGCGGTGCGCAAAGCCCGCCAAAAACCCGCACACAGGTTTGAAAACGATGATTATGATCAGAAGTATGTCACTGCCCAACGAGAACTCATAAAACGGGGATTCAGAGCCGTGAGAACTCTGCGAATGGTCCTGGAGAACCAGCCCTTCGCCACCTCATACAGTGTTCCGCACTATCTTAGAGAGGCGAAGGTTTGGGTCATGTGAAAGGTCCCAACTTAAAATCTGCAAGCCATTCCTGACTTTTGAATTTTATCCAACATGCTGATCCCCTACTCCGCCGCCTGCACGCTCTCCCGCCGCACCTTCCGCTTCGGATTTCTCACCCGATACCAGTGGTAGAAGATCAGCGACAAGCCGACGATCAGCGGGATTGACCAGAGCGTAGGGGTCAGCGCCGCCTCGGGCAGAAAGCGCACCGCGCCGAAGGCGAAGAAGGCCGTGTAGACCGAGATGCCGGTGCCGACGAGCGCCTTGATGTGCTCCATCAGCCAGTCCTTCACCCAAGGCTTAGGCTTGTAGAGGAACCACAGATTGGTGATCACTGTAGCGTAGCCGATGGTGGAGATGCCGATCATCAAGACCTGCCCATCCACCAGCCCGTGATAGGTGCAATTGATGGTGGCCACCAACAGCGCCGCTTGCAGAAAAAGGTTCAGCGGATCACGGATCGCTACGCGGTTGGTTTTATGCTTTACCGTCTGCCAGCCATACCAGGTGAGATTGATGGTCAGGATGGCGAGATAAATCATCAGCCAGCCGAAAATATCGCGGATCACGGTGACATCGCCGAAGTCCGGGTGGGTCAGCAAATGCGGGTGCGTGCCGGCCGGATCATAGAGCGTTGTCAGGCTGATCAGCGTCGCGAACACTCCGGTCACCAGCATGCTGACCGTAAAGATGCGTCCGGCGCGCACATGCCACCAGCCACCCTTTTTCCCGGCCACCGGAACCCAGAAAATCACCAGCCCGACCGCGCCAAAAACGATGTGCCCCCACACAAAGGCGTGGAAAACATCGATGCTCGGGATACCAAGGATCGTCAGCGCTTGCATGTCCACACTATGCGACAGTTGAGGGTGTCAAAGCCAGTGGAATTGTGGTGAATACAATAGGATTTTCGCGCACTTGGCCATAATGAACAGTCCGTACCTCCCGCCTCGCCCGGTCTCCCTGCCCGCCATTGTTTCGCTCATCCGCGTGCTGCGGCAGGGCGACGGCGATCTGCTCAGCCTGCTGCCCAACACGGCTTATCGCGATGCAATCGGCCCGCTCGGCTATTCGCGCCGATCCATTGTGATCGCCAACGATCCAGCGCTCATCCGCCAGGTGTTAAATGATGAAGATGAGATCTTTCCCAAAAGCGACCTGATGGTGAACGCCACGGAGGCGCTGATCGGGGACTCCATCTTCGTCTCCTCCGGCGACACCTGGCGGCGCCAGCGAGCGATGATCGATCCGGCTTTCACGGCCATGCGCATCAACCGCGCCTTTGGCTCAATGAGCGCAGGGGTGGATGAAGCCGAGCGCCACTTCGATGAATCTATCGCCCAAGGGCGCCCCTTGTCGCTCGACAAAGCCATGGGCCACATGGCCGCCGACATCATCTGCCGCACGGTGTTTTCCTCCTCGCTGAAATCGGACATTGCCCATCAGGTTTTTGATGATTTCGCGATCTTCGAGCGCTCCGTGGCGCAAGTCGAAGTGCTGCGACTGATCTTCGACAAGGCGTGGACCCATGTGCCGCAAAAGCCCGATGTTCTGGCGGCCTGCGCACGCATTCGGTCGCATCTCGGCACCTGGATCGACGAGCATTGCGCCGCCCCGGAAGGCATCTATGATGACATCGCTTCAGCGGTCATTGCGGCTCGCGATGCCGACACCGGCGAGGGCTTCACGCGTGAAGAACTGATCGACCAGCTCGGCGTTTTCTTTTTGGCCGGCCACGAAACCACGGCGAGTGCGCTCACCTGGGCGGTCTATCTTCTGGCCATGCACGCCCCAACCCGCGCGCGGATGCGCGCCGAAGTCGAAGCCGTGGCAGGCGATGACCTGATCACCATCGAGCACACCAAGAAGTTGACCTTCACGCGCAACATGTTCCGCGAAACGTTGCGGCTTTACCCGCCGATCACGTTCCTGCCGCGCGTGGCGCTGGAAAACACGCGGCTCGGCAAAAAGCGGATCAAGAAGGGTGCGCTGGTGATGATCGCGCCGTGGGTGGTGCATCGCCACCAAACTTATTGGAAGGACCCGGATGTCTTCGATCCGGATCGCTTTTCACCAGAGCGCGAGGCGGAGATGACGCCGGGCTGCTATATCCCGTTTGGACAGGGCCACCGACTGTGCTCCGGCGCGGCCTTCGCGACAATTGAAAGCACCTTATTCCTGGCGCGGCTGGTTCGCGGCTACGACATCGCCATCGAAAATCCCGATGTGCGACCTGTCGCGCGCATGACCACGCGTCCCAATCAGCAGATCATGGTGAGGATGCAGAAGCGTCACTGACTGTCATCCCGGCCTTGAGCCGGGATCGCCAACCGACCGATGACAATCCGATCCCGGATCGGCAGTGCCGTCCGGCATGACATCAAGATGTGGCCTCAAACACCTGCGGCACATCCCGCCCCTCGCCTTCCAACCACGACGGCACCGGCAGGCCCTTTTCGCGCAGGAACGATGGATTGAAGAGCTTGGATTGATAGCGCGTGCCATAGTCACAAAGGATCGTCACAATGGTCTTGCCAGGCCCAAGATCGCGGGCAAGGCGCATGGCACCGGCCACATTGATGCCGGACGACCCGCCGAGCACCAGCCCCTCATGTGCCAGCAAGTCGAACACAATCGGCAGTGCCTCGTCATCGGGGATGGAGTAGGAACGGTCGGGCTTGAAGCCTTTCAGATTGGCCGTCTCGCGGCCCTGGCCAATGCCTTCAGTGATCGAGTTGCCCTTGGCCTTAAATTCGCCAGTTGTGTAGAAGGAATGGATTGCCGAGCCACCGGGGTCGGCCAAGGCGATGGTCACGCCCTTCGGCTGTAACGCCATGCCCACACCGGCCAGCGTACCGCCGGTGCCAACCGCCGACACGAAGCCATCCACCTTACCGTCGGTCTGATCCCAAATTTCCGGACCGGTCATCTCGATATGGGCTTGTCGATTGGCGACATTATCGAACTGGTTGGCCCATATGGCACCATTGGGCTCGCTCTTCGCCATTTCCTCGGCCAGGCGGGCCGAGTATTTCACATAATTGTTGGGGTTCTTGTAGGGAACCGCCGGCACCTCAACCAACTGCGCACCGGCGAGACGCAACATGTCCTTCTTCTCTTGGCTTTGAGTTTCGGGGATAACGATCACGCTTTTGAAGCCGAGCGAGGCGCCCACCAGAGCCAGCCCAATGCCCGTGTTGCCTGCGGTGCCTTCGACGATCGTGCCACCTGGTTTCAGCGCACCACGGCCCACTGCATCACGGATGATGTAGAGCGCCGCACGATCCTTCACCGATTGGCCGGGGTTGAGAAATTCTGCCTTACCCAAAATCTCGCAGCCTGTTGCCTCGGAGGGTCCGCGCAGACGGATCAACGGCGTGTTGCCGATCATGGAAGCGAGATCAGAATGGATGGCAGACATAGCGGGGTTCCTTAAAGACAGGCGCCCGTGATAGGCCCCGCCACCGCAAAGCTCAAGACGCAGCAGGTCGCTTGGCCGCCGGCTAGCGCAACCTCATTTTACTTTCTGAGCAAAATAAAAACTGAAATTGCGGCGCTTAGAGCCCCATCTGCGCACGGCCGAGGTCGGTGAGATCGTCCAACGTGGCTCGACCTTTGAAATCGACCTCATAGTTCTCGGCGGCAAAATCCGGGGCGCTTTCACCAGCCAAAAACTTTTCTGCCTGCTTACGAGCGTAGGTTTCGTTCTTGGAGCATTTGGGCGATGCGGCGATGTAGATGACGTTTGCATAATCCTTGCCGTGATGCTCATCGCCCACCGCGTGCACGACATCAGGGTGCCACCAAACGGTGTCGCCTGGTTCGACGAGGGGGATCGAAACAAGTCCGTTCAGCATGTCCTGATGCCAATCAGGACTGCACGATAGCGCACGACCAGGCTGAGCGCCGCACAGATCATCCTCAGCCACATCATCCTGGAGCGCCCGCAAAAGCATATAGGCGATGCCTCTGGCCGACGGGATCACCCGCAACGTGCCGTCCTCGGGGCCTTGTGGCGTCAAACAGGTCCAGCCCTGGAACGTGCGAAACATCGAACAGACGGCAGGCGAGGCATATTCGCGCGTTTGCGTGCGGAAGGTCGCTTTCCACGGATCATAGTCCTGCCAATGGCCCTCATAAATCGCGCCATAGATCCGCTGATAGGCCGGATCGAGCCAACGCTCATAAGAGCCTGAATCCATGTGCGGTGAAAGGCCAAGCGTGGTGTCGCCGGGCTCGCGGCGGCGTGTGCGGTCGGCATAGGCATAGTCCATATCGGGGTCGAACTCATCGCCCATGGGACCATCCACATCCCAGAGCCGGTTGAGAAAACTTTTGGTCGCCGCCATGCTTTCGGCCTGCCGCGCCATCACCTGCGGCTTGGACCAATAAAGGCCGTAAATCTGGGGCGCGCCGGCTTTCAGCTGGCTGAAATATTTATCCATCCCAGCTTTTTCTTTTTGCTTGGTCAGATAGTCGTTCTCGGCGATGTAGTCGCCAAGCTCAGCGTTCCAGCTCTCAGCCTGCGCACGCGGAAAAACGCCACGCACAATGGCCGTACCGGTGCGCCGGATGGCCTCAACGGTCTCAGCAGGAACACTGCCTGCTTCAACATCGGAATAGCGAACCTCGGGAATGTTCGGGCGGCCGTTGGCGTCGTTGGCAGCGATAGCGTCAACCTCGCGCAGCATGGCCTCCCGCACCGAGTCGAAGGCGGTTTTGACGTCCTGAAGCCCACGCAAATGCTGTTTGGTGTCGCGGATATACGAGGCAAGGTCAGCGCTCATAGAAAAGTCTCCCGGTTACCTGGCCGCTCTGTGGTCTGAAACCGGCGGCTTCTTTTTCGCTGCGGAGTTGAGCACCGCAATCGATTGCAATCAAGTCGAGAAGCTGCGTTGAGTGGCGTCGAGGTTTCAATCCAAATCGAACGGTCGATCCTGCGTCAGGCCGACAGACTGCAAAGACCCTCGCCATGAAAGTTCTCGTCCTTCCAACCGCTGATCAAGCCGCATCGCGCGCAGCCGGACTTGTTGCCGATGCCATAGCTGCCAAGGAAAGGCCGGTTCTCGGCCTCGCGACTGGCTCAACCATGGAACGCGTTTACGCCGACCTGATCGCCCGGCATCGCGCCGCCGATCTCTCCTTTGCGACGACCACGACCTTCAATCTGGATGAATATGTTGGCCTTTCGCCGGAGCATCCACAAAGCTATCGGCAAACCATGGAGCGGCTGCTTTTCTCCAAGGTAGACATCAACCGTAACGCTTGCCATTTGCCGCGCGGCGACGCCGATGACCCGCAAGCCGAGGCCGATCGCTATGATGCCGCGATTACTCTGGCAGGCGGCATCGATCTGCAGCTTCTTGGGATCGGGCACAATGGGCACATTGGGTTCAACGAGCCGACCTCCAGTCTTGGCGCACGAACGCGCATCAAGACGCTGACGCGCAGCACACGGCAAGCCAATGCTCGCTTTTTTGAAGGCCCGACTGACGTGCCACGCTACGCGATCACCATGGGCATTGCCACGATCCTCGATGCGCGCAAGGCCGTTCTGTTGGCAGTCGGCGCCAGCAAAGCGGAAGCCGTTGCGCGCATGATCGAAGGCCCGATCGGCGCCGACTGTCCGGCAACCGCGCTGCAGCTCCACCCTCAGGCGACAGTGATCGTGGATCAGGAGGCGGCGTCTAAACTACGGATGATCGACTATTATCAAGAAATCCACCCCGATGGCGCCGAGCCTGTCCTTGACTGACCTTGGTCATCCTATCGACACCATATTCGCGCGCACGCTGTTTGACGGCGTGGGTGACAGCCCTACCCACGATCAATTCATCAGTATCGCTGATGGCCATATTGCCGAGGTCCGTTCCAGAGCAACTGGCGAGGCCATTCCGGGCGGCGCCTTAAAGGTCAACATTGTCGCGCCAGGCTTCATCGACATGCAGATCAATGGCGCAGCCGATGCGCAGTTCAACGAAGACGCGGCTGTCGAAACCCTTGAAAGAATGGCAGCCGGCGCGCGCAACGGCGGCACCGCCCACATACTGCCGACCTTTATCACGGCGCCTGGCAGGGACTACGTTAAGGCCATCGATGCGACCAACCAGGCCATAGAGGCGCAGGTTCCCGGCGTGCTCGGTATCCACCTGGAGGGTCCATTTCTCTCTCCGGACCGACCCGGCATTCATCCGGCGCAATACATTCGCCCCCTGAACCGCGAAGATCTCCACCGCATTCAAAACGCGATGGGCACGGTCCTGGTGACGCTGGCGCCGGAATGCCAGGATCACGGCCTCATCCGTGAATTGGTCGAGAGCGGTGTCACAGTCTTCATCGGCCATTCCAACGCCCGCGCAGACGACATCGACAAAGCCATCCAGGTCGGCGTCAGCGGCGTCACTCATCTGTTCAACGCGCAATCACAGATCACCGCTCGCGATCACGGTGTCGTTGGCAGCGCGTTGATGCAACCGAGCCTCTTTACCGGGATCATCGCCGACGGACACCATGTCCACCCACAGAACCTCGCCATGGCTGCGAAATGGATGCCTGACAGGCTTTGCCTGGTCACCGATGCGATGAAGACGCTTGCCGGCACGACAACAAGCTTCGACCTCTATGGCACGCCGATCACGCTGCACGATGGCCGCCTGACAGGCCCGGACGGCACGTTGGCGGGCGCGCACCTTTCGATGGATCAAGCCGTGCGCAACGCCATCGCCATGATGCAGGTTTCCCTGGCGCAGGCGATAAAGATGGCAAGTCGCAACCCTGCCCGCGCGCTTGGCCTGTCCGATGCGTTGGGCGCGGTCAAACCCGGTTTACGTGCCAGTCTGACGATGATGGATTCCAAGCTTCACGCCGCCGGCGTAATTGTCGATGGCAGGGCGTTCATCAACGCCCAGAGTTAGATCACATCAACGGCTAGCGCACCGATGCCCTCTATACTGGCCTCGATCCGGTCACCGCGCTCCACCGGGCCAACCCCGGACGGCGTGCCGGTCATGACCATGTCGCCAGGTTGAAGCGTGAAATAGCGCGAAAGGACGGCGATGATCTCAGGCACCTTCCAGATCATCTGATTGAGATCGCCCGTTTGACGCCGCTCTCCATTCACATCAAGCCTCATCGCGCCTGCCGAAGGATGCCCGCACACCGCGACAGGCACCAAAGGGCCGCACGGCGCCGCGTTCTCAAACGCTTTTCCCACCTCCCATGGCCGCCCCATAGATTTGGCCTCGCCCTGAAGGTCGCGGCGGGTCATGTCAAGGCCGAGGCCATAGCCGAAGACATGGTCGAGCGCAGATTCAACCAGGATATCATCGCCGCCTTGGCTGAGAGCAACAACCATCTCCAGCTCATGATGCACGTCGGCGGTCATGGTCGGATAGGCAAAGCGCCCATCTGTGATGAGATTGCTCGGGCTTTTCAGAAAGAAGAAGGGCGGCTCCTTGTCGGGATCATGGCCCATTTCGACCGCGTGAGCAGCGTAGTTGCGGCCGATACAGAACACGCGATTGACCGGAAACAGCGACGCCGTGCCAAGCACAGGCAAAGCGGCTTGTACCGGCGCAGGAATGACATAAGCCAAAGGATACAATCCGGGTTTGGTTCTTGTTGCGCGGCGGCACTATCGCGGCGCCGCGGAAGACGACCTATCCCAGTGAGACCGCTGCCGCCAGTGCCGGCACCTGCTGACGATCCAGGGCTTGGTCGGAAAAGCGATCTACCGTAGGGACCGAACGTTGGTCCAACAGGCCCGCTAAACCGCGAAATGTCGTAAGTGCGCCGTGTACCACTGCGTTTGCTTCTGCCGACAAGGGCGCAATGTCTTCCAAACGTGAGAGCAACAACCGCCACGCGCCAAGACTGTCCTGACAGGGCGCGAAATAGGTCGAGCGCACGTCCGGCAAGGCCTTTGCAAGTTCTTGGCCAAGAACCCGCCCGCCGAACTGCGCGCCCAACATGACGTAGAGCGCGCCGAGGCAACGTGCCCCTGATGTCGGCAAGGTATGGAGGTGGACAGGGGGCGGTGAGACCGAAAAACACTCACGCATCGCCGTCCGGTCGCTCGCCAACGCACGTGTTGGTGCCACCAGATCGACCGGGGCGCACCAACCGAACTTGGCGCGTTGCGCCTCGATCGTGGCGTAAAACGTCCAATAGTCTGTGATCAGGGTCGCCAGACCCATTTCGGTGATGCGGCCTGAGGCAAGAGGCAGCAGGCGCGGATGATGATGCAGCGCCTCGTGCAACACCCGCGTCTCATCGGCTAAACGCGCCCGCAGTCCCTTGGTCCGCTGTTGTATGCTCGTTGGCGACCGGTTAGTCGTCATCAGGTGCCCATCTTAGATCTTCGGCCGATAGCGGTTTTCGAACGAACCCTTGAATGAAGGTGCTCTCCGACGCCTTTTGTAGATCGTTAGAATTGCTTGCCGCCGACATCATGTAAACGGTCGGCCGCTCGCGTTGCCATCGTGGCAGTTTGATCATGCCGTCAACCGTGTCGAAACCGTCCATCTGCGGCATGCGCACATCCATCAGCACCAGGTCGCAGCCGACACCTTTTTTGTAGCCATCGATCGCCTCTTGGCCAGACGAAAACTGGTGGACGTGAACAAAGCCATGGCGTTTCAATAGCATGCTGGTGAAGAACAGGTCCGCCTCATTGTCATCAACAATCATGACATGGCGCACCGGTTCATCGAGATGGCCATATTGGCCTGCGCCTCTTGATTCAGATGGCGGACTTTTGGCCGCCGCCTGCACCCAATGCGCACCAACGCTCAATCGAAGGTCGTCTGACCCCAAGCCGCCTTGCGAAAGTCGATGGTGAACCTCGCGCCGTCGGTATAGTCCGGGTCGAGAAGAATGCTCGTTTTGTGAAGTTCGGCAATTCGTTTGCATGTCGCTAATCCTAAGCCGCTTCCAGGAATGTCATCCGCCCGATGCAAGCGATCGAACGGTTGGAAAATGCGCGCCGCGAACTCCGGCTTTATGCCTATGCCATTGTCTTCTATCGATAAATGCACATACCGCCCTTGATCAGAACTGCGCACCTTGACCTTGGGCGGCCGGTCCGGTGCTCGGTATTTCATTGCGTTGGAGAAGATATTCAAGAACAGGATCGTCAACAAATCGCGGCTGCCCGCGATGGTCGGCAAATCCTGGCAGTCGAACGTTGCACCATGTTCGCCGACCGCGTGGTCCAACATTTTCAATGCATCGGCAACCACGTCATCGAGCTCAACTGGCTCCGGCTCGATTTCCCGCCGGCCAAGGGCCACGAAGTTAGCCATCTGATCGGCAAGATTGCGCAACCGATCCGACGAGCGCATCGCATAATCAAGAGACTTTTTGACCACCGGATCGCTGCTGGATTCTTCAACGGTTCGCAGAAGGTCCAGCGCGCTGGTGATCGTGTTGATTGGGTTTTGAATGTCATGCGCAGCCGCATAGGCGAACTGCGCCAGCTCCTCGCGCGTCTCTTCCTGTGAGAGCGTCAGTTCTTCGGTCATTCGGCGCAGATTTTGCGCTTGCGTCGCAATGATATCGAGCACGTCTTTGAAGATTTCGCGCGCAGCGTTGATTTCCGCATCGGACCATTCACGGCTCTCGTCACGGTGCTCTTCAACCCATTGATCGAACGAATTGCGGGGCTGCAAGATGTGCGTACCGTCAGCGCGTGGCGCTACTTTTTTCGCATTCGGGTCGCCGGCCCAGCGCACCGTTGTGGTGATAGGCGACCGGAACCAGACCAATTGGCAGACCCGATGGATAATCACAGGTTGTACGAGCACACCGCACGCCGTTTCCATGTGCTCTTTGGCTGCCGGCCAGTCTCGGTGCAATGCTTTGGATCGAAAGTAATCATCCGTTGAATCGCGCGCGCCCACCCACTTGATCAGTCTTCGAATAAACGGCAAAGGCGGTGTGTTACCGACGCTATAGATCTTGCCGTCAAATTGAAAAGCAAAGCCGTCCGCATCAAGAAAACGCTGCAAGGTTGGCGCGTAATCGGCTAAAACGTCTTCGATCTGACCTTTCTCGCGCAGCTGGACGGCGACATTGGCTTCCAGATCACGCATCTCTTTGATTTTGGCGGTCGTCTCGGCCTCGCGGTGCTGGTTCAGCTTCGCCATCAGCGCTTCGGCAATGTCGCGCACCAGCCCCCATACATCAAAGGAAACCGGGCTTCGATCGAGACTGTGGCAGGACACCAACCCCCATAACGTGCCCTGATCCATCAGGGAGCAACTAAAGGCTGATCCAACACCCATGTTGCGAAGATAGGCAGTGTGCATAGTCGACACCGACCGCGTCAGACACCACGTCATGTCGAGCGAGTCGCCGACTTTCCCAAGGTTGGTGACGATTGGCGAAATGTCGTCATCGACTGACAGGCTGGGTCGAAATGGCAAGATCGAGTAAAGGTGCCGCGCCTGTTTGGGAATGTCCGTCGCTGGAAAGTGCAGGCCGCGATAGCTAGGTAAGGCCTCATCGCGCGATTCCGCAGAGACCTCGCCTGAGGCGTCCGGCAGAAACTTGTAGATTTTCACACGTCCGTAGCCGGTCAGCTCGCGTATGGCATCAGTCGCCAATTGCTCCGCATCGGCAAAATTGCGCGCCGACATGATCGCACCTGTGGCCCGCTGGGCGCCCCTGAGCTTCGACTTCAGCTCACGCGGCGTGATATCGACGCTAGGCAGAAGCTCAACGAATGCAGCTTCGTCGGTGCGACAAAGAATGGCGTCATAATCAGCAAGTCCATCGTCTGCGCCGGGCCGGGAGACCAGATCGCTAAGCGCGATATGTTGGTGACGATTGGCCTCGTCATCCGCCAATGCGATCAACTCATCTGCAACCTCCGGCAGGACCTCGCCTATGGCTCGACCGGAAAAATCGCCGCTCGCATCGGATGCGCCATCGTGCGGCAGAAAGCCACGTTCGGTGGCGTTCTGGCTCCAGTGCGTGATGCGCTTGCTTGACGGATCAAAGGCAAAAAAGACGCCAACGCCTTGTATGGCGCCGGATCGGTGAATTGCTTCCAAGTCGCAGTTGTTCAGCGTGACCGGTTCGATTTCATCGAAGAACCGCTGCAATGAATTGACCTGCATGCTTGGATCCCCGTCCATTCATCAGTTTATGCTTAGTTAATTGGCGTATTCTTCTTAAAGAGCAATCCGTTCGCAAAGTTTTTTTTACATCTTGAGGTTGATTTTCCTCTGTTTGGCGCAATTTGCAGAAATGGCTATAAATTACTGCCGCAACGGCGTCCTCGGGGGAAGACATGCAGGCTATGGATCACCAACACAGCGTGGTCGTTCTGGACGATTGTGAGATCGACCAGTTTTTTGCCCGGCGAGCGATCGATGAAACGTCTTGGTTCGATGAGATCGAGCAATTTGTCGATCCGCGAGAAGCGCTGGCATTCTTCGTATCCAAACGCCTCAACGGATCAGAGGAGTCGATCGATCTTCTGCTCCTTGATTTTCGGATGCCTCACATGAATGGCGTCCAGTTTTTGGAACAGATCAAGTCTTGCAAACTCGGACAATTGATCAAGAGCGTCGCCGTGATGATGACGGTTCCGCTTCTTCGGTGCGATGCGGACGCCTTTAAGAAGCTGCATCCTGATGTGAGTTTCGTCGCCAAGCCGCTGGCACGGGACGCCATTGGTTCGGCCATCGGCGCTCACTGAACGCTGATTTGACGGCTTGGCCTAGCTGCCAAGAACGCGCCGCGATAACTCCGCCAGCAACTCATCCTCCGAGGCCGCCATTTTGCTTGCATCCACCTTGCCGTCGATCTGCAAGAACGAATGGCCATGGACAAACGACCAAAGCAAGTAGGACCGGCGCTGGACGTCGGTTTCGCTCGTTCCCTCCGGCAGCGCAGCCGCAACCTCTTGCAATAGAATGCCATACGTCTCCAGTCCCGTGCACATGATTTCTGGATCAGCCGCATGGGTTTCGGTCAGCCCAAACATCAGGCGAAAAACACCAGGCTCGGCGCGCGCAAAGTCGACATAGGCTTTGCCGATCGCATCGATCTTGCCGAATTTGGTCGCTGACGCGCCTTGAGCAGCATCTCTCATCGCCGCGCCCAGGCGGTGCATCCCCTCCAATGCAACGGCGCGAACGATCTCCATCTTGTCGGAAAAGTGCTTGTACGGCGCGGCGCTGCTAACGCCGGCAATGCGTGCAGCCTGCGAAATTGAGAACCCGTCAACGCCCTTCTCTTCGACCAATTGGCGAACAGTTTCAATGAGATGCGCCCGCAAATCTCCGTGATGATACGGTTCACGCTTGTCGGTCGCCTGGCTCTTTACGGACACTTTTTTCAACTTTCTCACGCAACAGGGCTTGTCAAAGTAAGTGACTATTACATATCTGGTCAGCGTTGAAGTAAGCACCACTTACTCAAAAGGCAAGATATCCCATGCGCCAGACCACACCCAAATCGCCGCTCGGCTCACGCATTGTCAAACGCTTCCTTACGCTAACCGGCACCAGCGCCGTCATTCTGCTGGCCGGAGGATTGGTTTTTGGTGGCGTAACGCTTCTCTCACAGCGCGCCGATGCCGTTCTTGGCCCCGAACCGGCGCCCTTGACGGTTGTCAGCGCGATGACCCTGTCGCCGCAACTAGGATTGACGGTCACACGCCGTTTCCAAGGCCAGGTCGAACCGGCACAAACCGTCAATCTCGCTTTCCAACAAGCTGGCGAGATCGAACGCCTCACGGTCGATGAGGGCGACAGCGTCCGTGCCGGCGATGTGATCGCGCAGCTCGATACGCAAATCCTAGATGCGGAGCGAACGCGGCTTGAAGCCTCGCGGCGCGCGGTGGAAGCCCAGTTGGAACTGGCCGAGCTCACGACCCAGCGGCAGAGCGAACTGCGCGACCGCGGATTTGCCTCCGAACAGGCCTTGGATACCGCGCGGTTGACGCTCGCCGATCTGGAAGCCCGCATCGCCGAGATCGACGCCGGCCTCACGCGCATCGACGTTCAGTTGGCGCAAACCCGGCTCATCGCACCGTTCGATGGCACCATCGCCACCCGGTTGGCCGATGAAGGAACCGTAGCTTCAGTCGGGCAACCGATCGTGGAGGTGTTGCAGTCGAGCGCGCCGCTGTTTCGCGTTGGCATCGACCCCAGCCTTGCCAATGATCAAGACGCTTTGGCGCGAGTCATCATCACGATCAATGGGCTCGACTATGACGCGAGCTTTGATGGATTTCGCCCAGATCTCGATCCGCAAACACGAACACGCACGGCACTCTTCCGGCTTGAGACCGAAGATGCCGTGTATCTCGAAGCAGGCACGCTGACGCTCCGGCCAACGCTTGATCAACGTGGCTATCTGGTGCCGCTCAATGCCCTGCAGGATGGCGTACGGGGGCTCTGGACCGTACTTACACTTCAGTCTGGTGAGGGCTCAGAGACGTTCATAGTTGGGCGCGAAGCCGTTGAAATTCTTCACATTGAAGGCGATCAGGCCTTCGTCCGCGGCACATTCGAAGGTGACATATCGATCATCGGCGATGGCACGCACCGGGTGGTGCCCGGCGCTCAAGTCCGCTTGGCTGAGCCCCTCGACGAGCGAGGAGAGGGCTGATGGAAAGCCTCACCTTTCGCCAACCACGCCTCATCGCGCTAGCGCTGCTTGTCGTGATCGCCGCTGGCCTGTCCTCGCTCCTGGCAATCGGTCGGCAAGAAGACCCGACGATCACCAACCTCTTTGCCACGGTTACAACCATCTTCCCCGGCGCTGATCCGGCGCGGGTTGAAGCCCTGGTGACTTCGGAAATCGAAGATGTTTTGCGCGAGGTGGCTGAAGTCGATGTCATCAGTTCGGCCTCGTCGACTGGAATCTCTATTGTCTCGGTTGAGCTTGGCGTTACCGTCCCGGACGACCGCATCGAAGAGGTTTGGGCGGAAATCCGCGATGATCTTGCCGAACTCTCGCCGACCCTACCCGCCGACGCACTGGAACCGGAGTTCGAGACCGGCGGCGGCAGCGCCTATGCCGCGATCATCGCGATCAGCACAGAGCAGACTGGCACCTCGCCCACCATCGCCGCACGCTACGCCCGCGATCTGGCACAAGAGCTGCGCAATATCCCCGGCGCCGACGCTGTCGAACTCTTCGGCCTACCGGAGGATGAAGTGCTCGTCCGACTTGATCCGGTGGCAACGGCAGCCCTCGGACTATCAGCGAGCGATGTGTCGCAGGCCATCGCCCAAGCCGACTCCAAGGGCCAAGCTGGCCGGGTACGCGGCATAACCAGCGACTTCCTGATCAATGTCGATGGCGAGATTGAGGCCCTGGATCGCCTTAGCCAAATCGTGGTCCGGCAAGGTAATGACGGCAGCGTAGCTTATCTTGATCAGATCGCGGACATCACCCGCGGCCCGCGCCTGCCGGTGGCCGAAAGCGCGCTCTACAACGGCAACCCAGCGATCTTACTCGGCGCGACGTTGGAAGACGGGCTTCAGGTTGATGTCTGGGCGGGCTTTGTTCGTGACACCGTTGAGGCCTATCGCCCAACCATTCCTGGTGGCCTCGCCCTCGATCTCACCTTCGATCAAAGCAAGTATACGTCCGATCGGCTGATGGAAGTCGGCACCAACATGGCCATCGGTGTCGCACTGGTCGTCGGCGTCCTGCTGCTCACGCTCGGTCTGCGCTCGGCGATGATCGTGGCGCTCATCCTGCCCATCGTGACGCTGGCCACACTGGCAACGATGAATTTCATCGGCCTGGCGATCCATCAGATGTCAGTAACTGGCCTCATCGTGGCGCTTGGCCTGTTGGTCGATGCCGGGATTGTGATGACCGACGAGGTTGGCCAGCGGCTCGCCAAAGGCATGGAACGTGTGGAGGCGGTGCGACGGTCGGTCAGACGGCTGTTCGCACCGCTATTGGCGTCCACTGTAACCACCGCCCTCTCCTTTACGCCGCTCATCTTGCTGCCGGGCCCGGCCGGCGATTTTGTCGGCTCCATCGCCATCGCCGTGGTGATCATGCTCTGCTGGTCGTTTGTTGTTGCGGTGACGCTAACGCCCGCCGTTGCCGGGCATCTGCTGCCGGGGGACGGCAAACGTGGCGGAATGCGCGGTGGGTTCGTGAGCGCGGCGTTCAAAGCATCGCTCGGCTGGGCCGTCGCCAATCCGGTCCGCTCGGTGGCCCTATCCTTGGTGCTGCCGATCATGGGCTTTTTGAGCCTGCCCACGTTGACCGCGCAGTTCTTTCCGGGTGTCGACCGCGACCAGTTCTACATTGAAATCGACCTGCCCCCTGGCAGTGCGATCACTGCGACGCAAGAAACGATCACGCGGATCGATGAGCGCTTGCGAACCGACGAGCGGATCGACCAAGTAATGTGGGTTGTCGGTCGCTCGGCGCCCGCCTTCTATTACAACATCGTTGGCGGCCGAGAGAACGCGCCGGGTCATGCGCATGCGCTCATCACGACGACGTCCGCCGACGCCACCGAAGCGCTGCTGCCAGAGCTTCAGCGCAACCTAGCCAGCATCGCGCCAGAAGCTGAAGTGTTGGTGCGCGGTCTCGTGCAGGGACCACCTGTCGCCGCCCCGGTCGAAATCCGCCTGATCGGTGACAATCTGCAGACGCTGCGCACCTTGGGCGATCAGGCACGGCAGATCATGGCGGGTGTCGACAGCGTTGTCGTCGCGCGTGGCACCATTGGTCCGGGCGCGCCGAAAGCGGTTATCAACGTTGACGAGGCGCAAGCCCGGCTGACTGGCCTCGATCTGGGCGGCATCGCTCGCCAACTGCAGGCAAGCCTAGAAGGCGTGACCGGCGGCTCCATGGTCGAGGGCGCCGAGGAGTTGCCGATCCGCGTGCGTCTTGGCGATGCCAGCCGCACCGACCTTCAGGCGATACGCGACCTCCCAATCCTCCTGCCCAATGCTGCCCAAAGATCAGCTGAGGGTCAGTGGCCGGCCATGCCACTCTCAGCCATCTCCACCATCCGCCTGGAGCCCGCCGCCAGCACGATCACCCGCCGCAATGGCGAACGCGCCAACACCGTGCAAGGGTTCGTTCTGCGGGGCGTTCTGCCTGAAGAAGCGCTGGTTGAAGTGCAGGCGGCGCTGGACGATGCGGGATTCGCATTGCCTCCAGGCTATCGCATGGAACTGGGCGGCGACAGCGATGCCCGTGCCAGCACACTAGGTGACTTGCTGGCCTCCTTGGGCCTCATCATCACGCTAACGATTGCCGCCATCGCGCTGACGTTCAACGCCTTCAGGCTAACCGCCATCGCTCTTGTTGTGTGTGGATTAAGTGCCGGTCTCAGCATGCTCGCCCTGGCCGTCTTCCAATACCCGTTCGGCATCAACGCCATCATCGGCGTGATCGGCTCAATTGGCGTGTCGGTGAACGCAGCCATCATCATTCTGACCGGTCTGCAGGCCAATGAGGGCGCGATGCGCGGCGACAAGGCGGCCATGGTTGACGTGCTGATGGGCTCCAGCCGCCACATCGTTTCCACCACCATCACGACTTTCGGCGGCTTCCTGCCCTTGATCCTAGCAGGCGGTGGCTTCTGGCCACCTTTTGCGATGTCGGTCGCGGGCGGCGTGCTGCTCTCAACCGTTGTGTCGTTTTACTTCACGCCGCCCATGTTCGTGCTCGCCTATGCGCGCAGATTCAGAAATCCGTCAGCGCAGGACAGCCAAACGGCAACAGACGGGCACGGCTCACCGGCCAACGATTTGGGTCTGCCCGCCAATGCTCGGGTTGCCGCCGAATGACCGAAAAAACCGACCAGGTCTATGTCTCGATAACCGGACTGACATTGAAGTCGCCCTTTCACGGAATCCGGTTTTCCTGGCAAGCGGCCCGTTCTTTCTCACAGGCGGCCGGCGCGCCCGGTAATCTGGCGACCGATGCGAGAATGGTCGATGGCGTGCATCACACGCTTACGGTCTGGACAACACGCGAAGCGATGCTCGACTACCTGCGATCGGGCCCGCATTTGGCGGCGATGAAAGCCTATCGCTCGATCGGCACGGGTAAGGTCCACGGCTATCACGCCAAGCAGGCGCCATCCTGGGAGGACGCCCTGGCCATCTGGAATCGCGAAGGCCGCGCTGTCTGACAGAAGCGCCTAGCTAGGCGGCAAGTTTTCGCGCAGGATCAGTTGCAGTTGCGGCGGCTCTACGCGGTACGCTTTGCGATCAATGGCGTGAGTTAGCACCTCAAAGGCTTGGCGAATTTGCGCCCGCGCATTTTGATCGATGACGGCATCAAGGGTACCGGAGAGCAGATAGGCTTTGTTCTCCGGCGTGACCTCATGCGCCACGAAAACCAAGCGCTCGCGCTGCGCATCCTCAACGGCGGCGGCAATCCCCACGGTAGCACCGCCGGCATTGTAAACGCCGACCAGATCACTATGCGTCTCCAACAGGTTTTGGGTCAGGCGAAAGGCCTTCTTGCGATCTTCAAAGCTCTCGCGCAGTTCCAGCACTTCGAGCGCCGGAAACTCTTCGGCCAAGACCTGGCGGAAACCCATCTCGCGTTCTTGGTGGCCACGATAGCCAATCGTGCCGGCAAAAAGCGCGACTTTGCCGGTCGGCGCCTCTCCCAAAAACCGCCCCAGCGCAAAACCAGCCAAGCGACCAGCCTGCCCATTGTCGATGCCGATGAAGGCCTTGCGCGGCGCATCGGGGATGTCGGACGCAAGTGTCACGACCGGCACCCCTGCGACGTCCAACGCGCGGATGGCTTCGCGGACTGATGGATGGTTAAGAGCGACAACGGCCACGGCGTCCGCAGTATCGGCCGCGCGCAACAATCCCTCGGCCAAGGCCTGCGCATCCAACCCGCCGCTGCGCACGATCGTCACATCAACCATTTGCTTGGACGCAGCCTGCTCCTGCGCCTGCCGCGCCAGTTCGCCGATATAGGCGTTGGTGCCCTGTGGCAGGTGTATCTCGATGCGCATAGCAGTGGCCGGCCCATCGTCAGGCGGCAGGTAACCGAGCTGTCGTGCCGCTGCCAGCACCAGAGCGCGCGTGCGCGCCGATACACCGGGCCGTGCGTTCATTACCCGATCGACAGTGGCCGTGGAGACCTTCGAGGCCTCGGCGATGTCGCTCAGCGTCGGGCGCAAAGTGTGATCTCACAATCCATCATGATGATGTAAAATGATGGTTTTGGGACGTCAATCGCTCAGCCATGCATGGAATAACCTCAAAATAGATCACCGTTGCATTGACGCAGGTTTCGACATGACGCCAATCTTGCGGCAACCGCAGCTCAGAACCATGGGCGCAACTTCATGCGGATCGAACCGGGAGGAAAGTCCAACATGGCCGTCACCGAGGCGCCAGGCTCAACGACCTTTGTCAAACGCGACTACTCGCTTACCGGCCCGGAGCGGGATCGGGCGATTGCGCGTGGGCTGGTTTCGGCAGAGTGGTATCACAGCGACATCCCGCGCGACGTCATGAAAGCGTTGATGGTGCGCAGCGATCAACCGGCCTCACGCGACACCGTCATCTGGATCGGCCTAATCGTCGCGACTGCCATTGGTGGCATTGCCACCTGGGGCACTTGGTGGGCCGTGCCCTTCTTCCTCGTCTATGGCGTGCTTTATGGCTCGGCCTGCGACTCTCGCTGGCATGAATGTGGCCACAACAGCGCGTTCAAAACGCCTTGGATGAACCGCTGGGTCTACATAATCGCGAGTTTCATGGTGATGCGTAATCCAGTGTCCTGGCGCTTCAGCCATATGCGCCACCATATCGACACCATAATTGTCGGCCGCGACCCGGAAATTGGGTTCATGCGGCCAACAAGCATGCTGCGCAAGGCGCTGATGTTCATCGGCATACCAGACGTCTTTCAGCATTTCGCGATCCTTTGGCGTAACGCGCTCGGCCAGTTCAGCCCCGATGAACGCGACTACCTACCTGAACAGCAACTGCCACGCGCTGTGTTCTGGGCGCGCATCTTTGTCAGCATCCATTTGGCGGCAGTCGCCCTCGCGCTGATTACCTGGTCACTCCTTCCGCTGATGATCATTGGCGGCCCGCGCATTTATGGCACCTGGCATATGGTGATGACCGGCTTGCTGCAGCATGGCGGCCTAGCTGAGGACGTGCTCGATCATCGGCTTAACTCACGCACCGTGCATATGAACCCGATCAGCCGCTGGCTTTACTGGAACATGAACTATCACGTGGAGCATCACATGTTTCCGATGGTGCCCTATCATGCGCTGCCGAAACTGCATGCCCTTATTAAAGACGATCTACCGCCCGCCAATCCCTCTATTGTCGATGGCTACCGCGAGATGATCGACTCGCTGAAACGCCAGCGCACCGAGCCAGACTATTTCATCCGCAAAGAACTCCCCCCGACTGCCAAACCCTACCGCGAGGAGCTGCACGACGAAGCCAGCATCCCGCAAATATCGGTGGCGTGATATGGCCCGCCAACGCCCCACCGTCGCCGATCTGCGTGCCGCCAAAGGCAAGCGGCAGATGGCGATGCTGCGCTATTTCTCGCTCGACGAAGCGGCCGCAGCTGAGGCCGCTGGGATCGACATTGCGTCGGTGCCGCCTGAGCTGGTGGCCCACCCACGCTATCGCGACGTCGCACCAACCGTGTTCTCGATGACCGGCAAAACCCATCTGGAGTATGGCAGCACCGACGACTATCTGCGCTTTTGCGGGCAGATGATGGAGACTGGCGCCGACGCCCTTTATTGTTCCGGCGCTATGCAAACCGTGGAGCGGCTGGCGAACGAGTTCATCCCGATCGTCGGCCATGTCGGTATCGTACCGGCGCGCGCAACCTGGACCGGTGGGTTCCGCGCCGTCGGTCGCGATGCCGACACAGCCATCCGTGTCTACGAAGAATGTAAGGCCTATCAACAGGCTGGTGCTATTGCCGTGGAAATCGAAGTGGTGCCGGACGAGGTCGCACGCGCGATCAGCGAACGCCTCGATATACTGCTCTGGTCCATGGGGTCAGGCGGCGGTTGCGACGCACAATATCTGTTTGCCGAAGACATTTTGGGCGAAGGCAAAACCCGCGTGCCGCGCCATGCAAAAATCTATCGGGATTTCGCGGCCGAATATGAGCGCCTGCAAAATGAGCGGGTGGCAGCCTTCAAAGAGTTTTCCGCCGACGTGGAATCCGGTGCGTTCCCAGAGACCAAGCACCTGGTCAGCATGAAGGACGGCGAATACGAGAAATTCCTCGACGGGATCGGCGGATGAACGTCGACCTGTCCGGCAAGATTATCATCGTCACCGGGGCAGCACGCGGCATCGGCGCAGCCATTGCCAGGCAAGCTGCAGCCAGTGGTGCGGAAGGTCTGGTGCTGGCAGATCGTGATCAAATCGATCTTGAGCTACCGACCGCCGTTAAGGTGGTTCAGGCCGATCTGATGGACCCAAAGGCTCCGACACTCATCACCGAGGCAGCGACTGATCATTTTGGCCGCATTGACGGCCTGGTGAATGCAGCGGGCGTCACAACGCGTGGCGACTTTCTCAGTGCCACTCCAGATCTTTGGGATCAGGTGATGGTCATCAATGTCCGCGCGGCGTTCTTCCTGATGGCCGGCGCCATCGCCGACATGAAGACTCGCAAGGCACCCGGCACGATCGTCAACATCCAGTCGATGAACGCGCATTGCGGCGCGCCGGACCTGGCCGTTTATGCGGCTTCGAAAGGCGCCCTGCAAACGCTCACCAAGAATGCCGCCAACGCCCATCTGGCGGATAAAATCCGAGTGAACGGCATCAATCTCGGCTGGGTCGATACCCAGACCGAGCGAGAATTGCACGAGGTCACGCTTGGTAAGGGCGAGGGATGGCTGGCGGCAGAGGGCGCAAAGCAGCCGCTTGGACGCTTCGTCAACGAAGAGGAAGCCGCGCGACTGGCCACTTACCTGCTCTCCGACGGCTCGATACCCATGACCGGCGTCTCGCTCGACCTGGAACAAACGGTCGTCGGGGCACCGAAGTGATAGGCGCTGTCGCTCAGCGCTCAAACCTTTGGCGGCGCAGTGCTACTGCGAACCACCAATGCCACATCGATCAGATCATCCGCCGCATCGGCGTCCGAGCTCGGCGATGGACCAAGCCGTTCGAGCAAACGCTCAGCGGCGCGAAACCCCAACAGGTGGCGGTCTTGATGGATCGTCGTCAGCGCCGGGATATAATATTGCGACATATCGATATCGTCGAACCCAACGACCGAGATATCGTCCGGGACCGACAGGCCGCCGGCCTGCAGACCCGAAATCATGCCAAACGCGACCGTATCGGCCGAGCAAAACACCGCCGTCGGGCGCTCGGACATCGCCAAAATTTTGCGCGCCGCCGCGTGGCCCGACTCCACCGAGAAATCGCCACGAATGATCCATTCTTCACGCGCCGGCAGATCGAGTGCCGCGCGCTCGCTGACCATCGCATCACGGCGCGCTGTGGTCAGCACATTGCCTTCTGGTCCGGTGGCATGGGCGATTCTGCGGTGGCCAAGCCCATGCAAATGGCGAATGGCCAGACGCGCGCCCGCACCATTATCACTGCGAATGGCCGGGAAATCCGTGCCATCGACCCACTCGCACAAAAACACGATCCGCTCGCCCAGACCCTGGCGTTCGCACTCGTCCAATGCCTGCCGCGAAAGGCCACCATCGAGCGAAATCACGCCATCGATGCGGCCATCGATGAAGTAACCGGCAAGTTCACCATCCTGCAAAGGACGGCTCTCCGTGTCGGCAATCAGAACCGCGTAATCGGTGCTCGCGAACCCTTTGCTGACGCCGGCCAGGATCTTCGAATAGAACGGTTTTCCAAGATCCGGCACCAAAACAAGCACCGCGCCCGCACGCCGCATACGCAGGTTGCGCGCGGCCTGATTGACGCGATAGCCGGTATGCCGAATGGCCTCAAAGACGGCCTCGCGCGTCTGCTCGGCCACCAAATCCGGATTGCTCAGCGCACGACTAACCGTGGCCGTCGAAACGCGGGCCGCGCGGGCAACATCTTGGATAGTGGCAGAGCGCTGAACCATGCTCGCAATCGCTGGAATGTCGAACCTCGTCTTGACACCCATGTCACATTGCGACGAATATGCAAAGGATTACATAAGTTGCAAATGGCCGCTTGAGGCAGAATGCAATCGATTACAAGACCCGAAAAGGGCTCGCTCGAAAGAGCAAATGGGAGGACGGCCTTGACTACCAAGGCAATAGATTTTGAAGCCGGAGGCACACGTGTCTGACGCAAGCGGCTTCGACTTTGACGGAGCAAAGGTTCTGGTCATCGGCGCCAGCCGAGGCGGGATCGGTGCGTCGATCGCCCGCGCCTTTCAGGCAGCAGGTGCTGGGGTCGCCATAACCGGTGTTGAACCTGCCCCAGACCCGGCGGACGCCGACCGATTTGCCTTCACCCAGCTCGATGTAACGGACACCGACGCGGTCGAAGCCTTCGCGGCGTCACACGCCCATGTCGATGTGCTCATCAACTGTGCGGCCATCACCAAACGCGGCGAAGAAATGGCCCCGGAATTCTTCACGCATGTTCTGGATGTGAACCTCACTGGCTCGTTTCGGTGCGCCAAGGCGCTGCATCCAGGTCTCAAGGCTGCCAGTGGCAAGGTAATCAACATCGCTTCTATGTATGCCCGCTTCGGCAGCCCGCGGAACCCCGCTTATGGCGCCTCCAAGGCAGGTGTTGAGCAGCTCACCAAATCGCTGGCCATAGCGTGGGCCGAAGATGGCATCCGTGTGAACGCCATCGCGCCGGGCTTCATCGTTACCGAGCAATCTGCCCGCGCTCGACAGGACGAAATATTCGTCAAATCCATTGAAGCGCGCACGCCTCTCGGTCGCTGGGGCAATGCAGACGACATCATCGGCGCTGCCCTCTTTCTCGCCTCGCCTGCATCGGCCTTCATGACCGGCACATGCCTGCCCGTCGATGGAGGATACTCCATTGTCTGATCGAGGCGCGCCATGACCGACTTCACCAAGATTGGCGCTGCCGTCATCGGCACCGGCTTCATCGGTGGCGTCCACATACAGACGCTGCGGCGTCTCGGCGTGAACGTCAGAGGCGTGCTTGGCTCGTCGCTAGATCGCGGCACCGAACGCGCCAAGGAACTTGGCGTCCGGCATGCCTATACCTCGCTGGATCAGCTGCTCGCCGATGACAGCGTCGAGGTGGTGCATGTCACCTCACCCAACCACGCCCATTACGCTCAGGTGAAAGCGATCCTTGCGGCCGGAAAACACGTGGTGTGTGAGAAACCACTGGCGATGACATCGGAGCAATCGGCCGAGATGGTGGAACTTGCCAAAGCCTCAGGCAAGGTCGCCGCCGTTTGCTACAACGTGCGCTTCTACGCCCTCAACCAGCAGGCCCAAGGCATGGTGCAGGCCGGTGATCTGGGGGATATCCGGTTCGTAACCGGCCACTATCATCAGGATTGGCTCGCCAAAGAGACCGATTGGAACTGGCGGCTGGAATCGGAAATGGGCGGCGAGCTGCGCTCGGTTGGCGATATCGGCACCCATTGGCTCGACCTAACTAGCTTCATCACCGGTCTGAAGGCCGAAGCGGTGTTCGCTGAACTTTCAACCTTCTTCCCCGAGCGGCAGAAACCCGTCGGCCCGGTCGAAACCTTCTCCAGTGCTGTCGGGAAAACCGTAACCGCTAAGGTCGACACCGACGACGCGGCGATGATCATCATCCGCTATGCGAACGGCGCGCGCGGCGTGATGTCCACCAGCCAGGTGAACATGGGTCGCAAAAATTCGCTTCAGTGGGATATCGCCGGATCCAAGGCGAGCGCAGCGTGGGACAATGAAACGCCGGAACATCTGTTCATCGGCCATCGTGATGAACCCAACCAAACGCTGATGCGCGACTTCAGCCTAATGAACACCACCGGCACCGCCGCAGCCGCCCTCCCCCCGGGACATGTGGAAGGCTTTGCCGACAGCTTTTTCGGGCTCTTCCGTGCTGTCTACAGCGATGTTGCGGCCGGAGGGCGCCAGAAAGGTTCGACCTGGGCAACGTTTGCGGACGGCCATTACGAAATGCAAATCTGCGATGCGGTTCTCCGCTCGGCCCGCGAGAGCCGGTGGGTGAACTTGAGCGACATGTGAGGGACGAGACATGAAACTGGGTCTTCTGACAGCTCCTTTTGAAGACAGCGATCTGATGCAAGTCGCCAGCTGGGCGGGAAGCAACGGCTTCTCCGCCTTTGAAGTGGCTTGCTGGCCGGCCTCGGGGGGCGAACGCCGCCGCTACGCTGGCACGTCCCACATCAATGTCGATGGGCTGTCAGCTAGCCAAGGCAGCGAGATCATCAGCGCGCTGGCAGGCCATAACATCGAGATTTCAGGCCTTGGCTATTACCCAAACCCGCTACACAGCGATGCCGACCACCGCGAGGAGGTGATCGGCCACCTAAAGAAAGTGATCACGGCTGCAGGTGTGATGGGTATCAAGGTGGTCAACACGTTCATCGGCGGCGACCGGTCCCTGAACGTGGATGAGAATTGGACGCGTGCGGTAGAGATTTTCACCCCTGTCGTAGCGCACGCCAAGGACAGCGGTGTGACCCTGGCGTTTGAAAACTGCCCGATGATCTTCAGCTACGATGAATGGCCAGGCGGCCACAACATCGCCTACAGCCCGAAAATCTGGCGGCGCATTTTCGAGCAATGGGGCGATGATGTCGGCATGAACTTCGACCCGTCCCACCTCATCTGGCAGATGATCGACCAGACCCGCTTCATCAAAGAGTTCGGCCCGCGCATGGCCCACGTCCATGCCAAGGACGTGATGATCGACCGCGACGGACTTTATGAGAACGGCGTCATGAGTGTCGGCATGGGGTGGCAAATCCCACGCTTATGCGGTCTAGGCGACGTTGACTGGCCAGACTTTTTCTCCGGCCTTTATCAGGCTGGCTATGACGGCCCTGTCATCATTGAGCATGAAGACAGGCTCTTTGAAGGAACCGACGACAAGATCAAACGCGGCTTCCTTTTGGCGCGCGATGTGCTCGCCCCCTACATCAAGTGAATTGGGCATCAGCCTGACAAGAAAGACCAAAAACCAACCAAACGACCAAACTGGGAGACCTACCAATGAAGAAACTTCTTTCAAGCGCAGCGGCGATCGCCATCGTTGCGAGCACAGGATCAGCAGCATTCGCCGCTGACTACACCATCGGCGTGTCCAACACCGTGCAGGGCAATGGATGGCGCGAGCAGATGATCTGCGCGATGCGCGCTCAAGCGGCTGTCGAAGAGGACGTGTCAGGCCTGATCGTAGCCCACCGCAACACCGACAGCGCCGGACAGCTGGAAGACCTCAACAACCTGATCGAGGCGGGAGTCGATGCCATCGTTCTTAACCCGTCCAACCCCGAAGCGCTGAACTCGGCCATCGATGCAGCCATCGAGCAAGGCATTGTGGTTGTAGCCGTCGATGCAGGCGTGACCGCTGAGGGCGCCTACATCCTCTCCAACAACCAGGAAGAGTACGCCTATCTGGGTGCCAAATGGCTGTTCGAGCAGGTCGGCGGGTCCGGCGATATCGTTTATATGCGCGGCATTGCCGGCGTGTCAGCCGATACCGACCGCGACAATGGCTTCCAGCGCGCGCTCGCTGAATTCCCCGACATCAACGTCATCCACGAGGTCTACACCGGCTGGCAGCAGGACCAGGGCAAGCAGCAAATGTTTGACTTCCTGGCCACCGGCATTCCCTTCGATGGCGTTTGGACTTCGGGAATCGACAATGTGATCGTTGATGCGTTCACCGAATCCGGCGCTCCGTTGGTCCCGATCGTCGGCGCAGACAATGCCGGCTTCGTGCAGTATCTATCCGAAGTGGACGGCCTTGATGGCGCAGCCGTCACCAACCCAGGCTCCGTGGGCGGTGCAGGTATTGCGCTGGCTGTCGACATTCTCAACGGCGAAGCCCCGGACAGCAACTTGGTGCTAGTCGATCCGGTGCTCTGGGAAAACACGACCGATGATGGGCGCGCCACCATCATGGCCGCCCAAAACCCCAATCTCGATCCCGAATGGCCGGTGTCGGTGACGATCCCGGGTTGGACGGACTATACCATGGATCAGATCATCGCCTGCGAAGGCCCGGGCGAGTAAGCCTCCCGCAAACCCTCCAACATGACCGACCCTCGCCCGCTTGGGCGGGGGTCCTTTTTCCGCCGATGAGATTGAAACACCCCACATGACCGATCAGGCCCTGCTGGACCCCTCAGGCGAAGCCCTGTTGGACGCGACTGGTGTCGCCAAGAGCTTCGGCGCCGTCAAAGCGCTCACCGATGCCAGCCTGCATGTCGCTCGCGGCCAGGTGGTAGCGCTGATGGGCGCGAACGGCGCAGGCAAATCGACATTCGTCAAGATTCTGACTGGCGCGCTGAAGCCCGACAAAGGGCACGTGCTGATCCAAGGGACGCCGGCACGCGTCGGATCGCCAGCCCAAGCGCGCGCATCCGGATTGGTGCCAGTCTACCAAGAACCATCCCTGATCCCCGACTTGGACGTGGCCGACAATCTGCGCCTGGGCGATACGCCCGCCGACGATTTTCAACACTGGGTTGGTGAACTGGGTATTGAAAGCCTCAGGCTCACCGAATTGATCAAAGACCTGCCGTTGGCAACACTGCGCATTCTTGATCTGGCCCGTGCCTTAGCCAGCAAGCCCGACGTTCTACTGCTCGATGAAATGACCGCGGCCTTGCCCACCGATTTGGTCGAGCGCGTGCTACGTGTTGTTCGCGCGCAGGCCGATGAAGGCCGCGGCGTGATCTACATTTCTCACCGCTTCACCGAAATTTCCGAGCTTTGCGACAGCGCCACAGTGCTGCGCGACGGGCGCACGGTCGGCGATCTGAAGATCGAACCAGGTGTGGAAGAAAAGGTCGTTGAGTTGATGCTTGGCGCCAAGCTTGATCTTGGCAGCCGCGAGACCAGCGCCAGCAGACATGCTAACGACGGCTCGCCGCGTCTGTCAGCTCGCAACCTTGCGGCTGCACCCAAGCTTCAAGATGTTTCCTTTGATCTCTACCCAGGCGAGGTGCTCGGCGTCGTCGCACTGGAGGGCCAAGGCCAGGATGAGCTGTTCAACGTGCTGTCTGGGTTCACCAAACCGACCGGTGGCACTCTATCCGTCAACGGCGCCGCGAAAACCTTCTCACACCCATCCGATGCCATCGCCGCCGGGCTGACCTTTGTGCCAGGCAATCGCGCTGAAGCGCTGCTGTCCGAACGTTCAGTGCGCGAGAACATCGCTTTGCCCTTTGCGGCGCGGGTAGCGTCATGGGGGCCATTGAAGCTGCGACGCGAACGCGAACGGGTCGGCATCGCAATCGACCGTTTGCAAATCGACACCCGCGCGCAAGGCGAAGTACGGCGTCTGTCTGGTGGCAACCAGCAGAAGGTGACGATTGGACGGTGGCTTGCAACAGGCGTGGAAACGCTGCTGCTCTTCGATCCAACGCGCGGCATCGATGTGCGCACCAAACGGCAGATCTACCCACTGGTTCGCGAACTGGCCGAGCAAGGGGCGGCCATCCTCTATTACACCTCAGAGCTCGAAGAGGTGCCGCTGGCCTGCGACCGTGCGCTTGTCATCTTCAACGGGCGCGTCGTCGATCTCATCGACGCCGCCAACGCCGATGAACAAACCTTGATGCGCGCGGCTTATGGCCTGACCGAGAAGGAGAGCTCGGCAAAGGTGGACGCCCTATGAGCTTTGCCCAAAAACACGCCTGGACCATCGGCCTATTCGCCCTGCTGCTGGTTCTGCTTGGCATCACCAAGGTGATCCAACCGAGCTTTGGCGTCTCTGGCCTTGAGAGCCTGGCCCGTGCTGCCCTGCCCTTCGCCTTTGCCACAGCAGCGATGGCCGTGGTGGTGATTGTCGGCGGCATTGATCTGTCTGTCGCGTCCATCATGGCGGTCTGTGCGGTCACGGCAGCGGTTCTCATGCAATCAATGGGCGCTGTGCCCGCAGTCGGGATCACGCTTTTGATCGGCCTTGGCATGGGCATGATCAATGGCGGGCTGATTGTGCTGACCCGCGTTCCCGACATCGTGGTGACGCTCGCCATGCTCTTCGTCTGGGAGGGCACCGCGCTGCTCATCCTCCATGCGCCAGGTGGCACGGTGCATGATTGGCTGGAAGACAGCATCGCCGGTACGCTTCTCTTTTGGGTGCCCAAGGCGCTTATCGTGATGGCCGTCGCTGTGGCCTTGGTCTGGGTACCGCTGAAGCGCTCCAAGCTCGGCCTCTCCATTTACGCGGTCGGTTCGGACGAACTGGCAGCCTTCCGCTCAGGCGTGGATGTGGGATGGACCAAGGTGGCCGCCTACGGCGTCTGCGGCCTTTTTTGCGCGATGGGTGGCCTTAGCCTGATCATGCTGACGGGCATCGGCGAACCGGTGCCCGGCCCTTATCTGCTCGCATCCGTCGCCGCCGTGGTGTTGGGCGGCGTCGTGCTCGGTGGCGGTGTCGGCGGGCTACTCGGTCCGATCATCGCGGTCTTCATTTTGCGGATAATCCGGACCATTCTAACCCTCGCCGCCGTCGATCCCAATGTGACCACCATCGTGGAGGGTACCATTATGGTCGCCGTGGTGATGTTTGGCGCGTTCCTCGTGATGCGGAGAAACAAGGCATGAGCGTAAGCGATCAGGTGCATCCCGCCCAAGAGGATCATGTCTCGACGCCGGTGCGCATCGGGCGCTTCCTCGGCGACAATCCTGTCATCCCGCTGATCATCCTGCTCTGCTGTCTGGTCGGGGTTTTGGAGATCATGCGTCCGGGGATCATCTCACCATTCTGGTTCGGCAACACGATCAAATTCGCCATTCCATTGGCGATGCTCGCCGCCTGTCAGATGCTCACCATGCTGACCGCTGGCATCGATCTCTCGGCCGCCGTGGTGGCCACGGTGTCGGCCTTTGTTGTCGCCTCGATCACGCCACTTTACGGCCCGTTTGCTGGTGTGGTGATCGCGCTGGGCGCAGCGGTCCTGGTAGGTCTGGTCAATGGCTTCGGCGTTGGCGTCGCCCGCGTCCATCCCCTGATCATGACCCTCGGCACCGGTCTCATCGCCACCGGGTGCCTGCAGGTCTACCAGCGCTTCGTCATCAACACTGGATCTGAGATTCCAGCCTTCCTGGAGTGGCTCGGTACGGGACGCACCGCCGGCCTTCCCAACGGGCTATTCCTGTTCATCCCGTTCGCCACGATCATCCTGCTTGGCCTGCGTTACACTGGGTTCGGACGGTTGCTTTACGCTATCGGCTCCAACGAGCATGCAACCAAGCTATCGGGTGTGCGCAGTTGGCAGGTGTTCATGGCGCTTTATGCGCTTGTCGGCCTCATCGCAGGCATCACGGGGTTACTCTATGTCGGGATGATCCGCGCGCCATCGCTGTCGCTGGCCAACCCGCTTCTCCTGCCCTCGGCCGCTGCTGCTGTGATCGGCGGCACATCGATTTTCGGCGGGCGTGGCAGCTACGCCGGGGCGATAGTCGGCGCACTGATCCTGACGGTACTCGGCACGCTGCTCACGCTGCTGCAAATGCCCGAAGGTGCGCGCATCGCACTGTTTGGATTGATCATTCTCGGTGTCACGGCCCTTTATGTAAGGCTTACCGACAGCCGATAGAAGGAGGCTTTCATGGCCAAGTTTCGCATCGTTGGCATCAGTTTCGATCATATGCACATGGGTGACCTTCTGCGTCTTGTGCATGAGCATCCTGACGCAGAGATTGCCGGCATCTTCGATCCAGATCGGGCGGCCATGGAAGGCGCGGTCGCAAACTTCAACATCCCCGATGACCGTGTCTTCACCGACTTTGACGCCTGCATGGCGTCTGGCCCCTACGACATGGCGATCCTCTGCGCTGCTACGGCGGATCACGCGGATTACACCGAGCGGCTCGCACCCCACGGTGTGCATGTGTTCGTTGAGAAACCTTTCGCAGCCTCCGTCACCGATGCCCGCCGTATGATGAGAGCCATGCAAGGCACTGGCAAACAGATGGCCATCAACTGGCCGTTGCGTTGGGTGGAAAGCCATGTGACAGCCAAACGGCTGATCGATGAAGGCATGATCGGGGACCTGCGCGAGGTCCATTTCTATGATGGCAATCGCGGCCCGCTCTATCACCTGGCTGACAAAGTGGAAGTCACACCCGAAGAGGTCGAGCGCCAGAAGCCCGATAGCTGGTGGTACAAAAAGGCCTCCGGCGGCGGTTCCTTGCTCGACTACCTCGGCTACGGGGCAACGCTCGGCACCTGGTACATGAACGGCGAGGCTCCGCTTGAGGTGACCTGCACGGTGGATGAGACACCAGGCATCGAGGTGGACCAACACTCCATCACGGTCTGCCGCTACGCCAAAGGCCTCTCCAAGATGGAAACCCGCTGGGGCACGTTCACTGATCCGTGGATGATCCAGCCGCAGCCAACCTGTGGCTTTGTTTTCGTCGGTACGGATGGCACGATCTCCAGCCCCGATTACGCCAGCCACGTGACCGTTCAAACCCGTGTAAGGCCAGAGCGCCACGAGATTGCCGCCGAACCATTGCCAGCAGGGGCAAGCAACGCGATCGAGTATGTGCTTGGCTGCATCGACCGGGGCGAAAAGGTCGGCGGACCGCTCGATCCGGAGCTTTGCCTGACAGCCCAGCGCATTGTGGACACCGCGGCCCAATCGGCGGCGGAAAAACGCACGCTGGAGTTGGTCGCGTGACCGACGATGCGGCCGACACAGACACCTATGCCCTGAAATCGGCCGAGCTGCCGGAGATCGCAGCGCCGGACATCCCCTACCGTCCACCGATGCCAAAGACCTATCGGCCCAAGATCGGTATGATCGGCACCGGCGGCATTTCGGCCAGCCATCTTGATGCCTATCGTACGGCCGGTTGGGAGGTCGCAGCGCTTTGGAACCGCACGCGCTCCAAAGCCGACGATAAGGCGGCCACTTATTGCCCGCAGGCGCGCATTGAGGGCGATTGGCAGGCGATCCTCGCCAATTCTGACATAGACGTGGTGGATATCACCCTGCATCCCGAGCACCGGGCCCCGGTCATCAAGGCGGCCCTTGAGGCGGGAAAGCATGTGCTCAGCCAAAAGCCTTTCGTCACCGATCTTGGGCTCGGCGAAGACCTCGTAAAGTTGGCGTGGGACAAGGGCGTGAAGCTGGCCGTCAATCAGAATGGGCGCTGGGCGCCGCACAAGGCGTTTATGCGCGAAGCCGTGCGCGCCGGGCTAATCGGTGATGTGCTGTCGGCCCATATCGCCATCCATTGGGACCATGGCTGGACAGCAGGCACGTCCTTCGATGCCATAGAGGATCTGGTCCTCTACGATTTCGGTGTGCACTGGTTTGATTTCGTCGCCTCGCTCGTCGGCGACCGCGCGCAAAGCGTCTTCGCGACGACATCTCACGCCAAAGGCCAAGCCAACAAAGTGCCACTTCTGGCACAAGCGTTGGTGCGGCTCGACGGTGGACAGGCAAGCCTGGTTTTTGATGGCGGCGTTCCTCATGGACCGCGCGACACCAGCTATGTTGGTGGCACGTTAGGAAGCCTGCAATCGGACGGCCCGGACCTTGGCCAGCAGACTGTGACCATGACCACGCCGGACGGCATCGCCCGCCCAAAACTGGACGGGCAATGGTTCAACGATGGATTTCAGGGCGCGATGGGTGAGCTTCTTTGCGCCATCGAGGACGATCGCGAACCGTGCAACGGGGCAGCGGAAAACCTGCAAAGTCTCGCGATGGCCTTTGCCGCTGTTGAAAGCCGTGTCACAGGCAAAGAGGTGACGATTGGCAGCGTGCGCAAGCTGCCATCCTGACCAACGCGGAGAGGGCATGCTCAAGGTTCTTGTCATCGGTCTCGGCCAGATGGGCCAAAGCCACGCGCTTGCCCATCATGGCATGGGTAACTCGCGGATCATCGGCCTGGTGAACCGTTCGCCGCGTGACCTTCCACAGGCGCTTCAGGGCTATCCCCTTTTCGGCAGCGTCGAAGAGGGATTGGCCCAAAAACCCAATCTGGTGGTCATTGCCACTTACTCCGATAGCCATGCCGCATTGGCGATCCAAGCCATGGAAGCCGGCGCCCATGTGTTCGTGGAAAAGCCTCTGGCCACAACCGTTGCTGATGCGCAAAAGGCGGTGGACGCCGCTCAACGCCTCGGTCGCAAGCTGGTGGTTGGCTATATCCTGCGCCACCATCCCTCCTGGACACGCATGATCGAAGAAGCGCGCGGTCTTGGCGGGCCTTATGTGTTCCGCATGAATCTCAATCAGCAATCCACCGGCGAGCAATGGGACATCCATCGCGCGCTCATGCAGACAACTTCACCGCTGGTCGATTGTGGCGTGCATTATGTCGACATCATGTGTCAGGTGACCGATGCTAAACCCGTGCGCGTGCAAGGCATGGGCCTTCGGCTTAGCGATGAGATCGCGCCTGATATGTACAATTATGGCCAGTTACAGGTGGTGTTCGAGGATGGTTCGGTCGGTTGGTACGAAGCTGGCTGGGGACCGATGATGTCGGAGACGGCTTTCTTCGTGAAGGACATTGTCAGCCCCAACGGCTCGGTTTCGATCACCGACAAAGAAAAGGGTGCGTCGGCTAACATCGATGGCCACACCAAAGTGGGCGGCCTCTTGGTGCACCGACCCTTAGGTGACCAGTGGATCGAACTACCCGATGAACCTGGTCACCAAGATCTCTGCGATGCCGAGCAGCGTTTTGTGGTCAACGCCATTGCCAACGACCACGATCTGACACGGCATATGAGCGACGCCGTTGCCTCACTGCGCATTTGCCTCGCCGCCGACGAAAGCATCCGCACCGGCCAGCCTGTTACGCTCTAAACCAGGCGTTTCCCGGACTCCGGATCAAAGAGGTGCAGATAGGCTGGATCAGGCGCCAGCTTCACCTCTTCATTGTGTCCGCTCACGCGATACACCCCTGACACCGCCGCGGTGAAGGCCTCGCCGTTGCCCACAAGATTGCCGTGCAAAAGCGTGTTGGCGCCCAGAGGCTCGGCAAGAGACACGCGCAAGGTCAGTGGTCCGTCATCAGAAATGGCAACATGTTCGGGGCGAATGCCGAGTTGTACCGGACTGTCCGGCAGATCACGTTGGCCAAGCTCTGTATCGCCGACCCGAATCATCTTGCCGGCAACTGTGGCCGACAAAAGGTTCATCGACGGGCTACCGATGAATTGGGCGGCAAACAATGTGTCTGGCTTCTCATAAACATCGAGCGGCGAACCGATCTGCTCAGCAACGCCAGCGTTCATCACGATCATCCGGTCGGCCATCGTCATGGCCTCCACTTGATCATGCGTCACATAAAGCGAGGTAATGCCGAGCTTGTACTGTAGCTCCTTGATCTCAACACGCATCTGCACGCGCAGTTTGGCATCGAGGTTTGAGAGCGGTTCGTCGAACAGGAACACCGATGGTTCGCGCACAATTGCGCGCCCCATGGCAACGCGTTGCCGCTGGCCACCGGAGAGCTGTTTGGGTCGCCGGTCCAAATACTCGCCAAGCTGCAGCAGCTTGGCCGCCTCCTGAACCTTGCTCTCGATAGCATCCTTGGAAAGCCCGGCGATCTTCAGCCCATAGCCCATGTTTTGGCGTACGCTCATGTGCGGATAGAGCGCATAATTCTGGAACACCATCGCGATGTCCCGATCCATCGGCTCAACCTCGTTGACCCGCTTGCCATCAATCCGGATTTCGCCAGAAGAGACGCTTTCCAGCCCGGCCACCATGCGCAGCAAGGTCGACTTGCCGCAGCCCGACGGACCGACGATGACGATAAATTCGCCATCCTCAATGGAAGTGGAAATGCCGTGCAGCACTTGAGTGGTGCCAAAGCGCTTCTTGACGTCGTCAAGCTCAACGGTTGCCATGGTGAAGTCCTATTTCTCGCTGTCCACGAGGCCGCGGATGAAGAGCTTTTGCATGGAGATGACGACAATCACCGGCGGGATCATCGCCAAAATCGATGTCGCCATGATCACCGGCCAATCGGCCAGATCATCGCCAGACGGGAACATCTGCTTCAGGCCCATCACGATGGTGTTCATCTCCGGGTCGGTGGTGATGAGCAGCGGCCAGAGATACTGGTTCCAGCCATAGATAAAGAGAATGACGAACAGCGCCGCGATGTTGGTCCGGCTCATCGGCAGAAGGATATCGACAAAGAACCGCATGGGACGGGCACCATCCACACGCGCTGCCTCGGCCAATTCATCAGGCACGGTGAGGAAGAACTGGCGGAAAAGGAACGTTGCGGTCGCACTGGCGATTAATGGAAAGATCAGCCCGGAATAGCTGTTGAGCATCCCAAAACCTGCCACCACTTCAAAGGTCGGCACGATGCGCACCTCTACCGGCAGCATAAGCGTGATGAAGATCATCCAGAAAAAGACGTTCCGGCCTGGGAAGCGGAAATAGACGATCGCGAAGGCCGACAGCAACGAGATGATGATTTTGCCAATGGCAATGCCCAGTGCCATGACCAGCGAGTTCATCAGCATCGTCGCCACGGGAACATTGACGCCGGAGAACAGGGCCCGCGTGTAGTTCTCAACGAAGTGCTCGCCCGGCCATATCGGCATCGGCGCTTGCGCAATATCTTGCTGGGTGATGGTCGAGGCTACAAACGCAAGCCAGATTGGGAAGAACACGACCAGCACGCCGAAGATCATCAGCACATGGGTCAGCCAAAGGCTGCTGCCGCGCTTTTCCACCATGCCGGGCGCCGGTTCGCGCACCGCCACCGGTGTTGATTCCGCTGCGACCGCCATCAGTAATGCACCCGTTTTTCGATGTATTTGAACTGCACCACGGTCAACAGCCCGACGACGAAGAGCAGGATCACCGACTGGGCTGCCGATGAACCAAGGTCCTGCCCGACAAAGCCATCTGAATAGACCTTGTAGACGAGGATCGTTGTTGCCTGCTGTGGTCCACCTAGTGTGATCGTGTGGATCACACCAAACGTCTCGAAGAAGGCATAAACCACGTTCACGACCAGCAGGAAGAACGTTGTGGGCGAGAGCAGCGGCAACACGATGGTGAAAAACCGTCGCCAGAACCGCGCGCCGTCGATGGCGGCCGCTTCGATGACCGACTTAGGCACCGCCTGAAGCGCCGCAAAGAAGAACAGGAAGTTGTAGCTTATCCGGCCCCAAGCCGAGGCGACGACCACCAGCCCCATGGCCTCGGTCTCGTTCAGCACGTGGTTCCAATCATAGCCAAGCTGGCCGAGGTAAAACGACACCACGCCAATGCGCGTGTTAAACATGAAGAGCCAGAGAACGCCGGCCACGGCAGGGGCAACCGCATAGGGCCAAATCAGCAAGGTGCGATAGGTGCCTGCGCCCTTGATCAGCCGGTCGGCCAATACCGCCAGAAACAGCGCTGGGATCATCGAGACCACAGTGACCAGCGTCGAAAACACCGCCGTCGTCCAGAAGGACGCGCGATAGAACGGATCGGACAGCAGGAACTCAAAGTTCCCCAGCCCGACAAACTCCATCGACAGACCAAACGGGTCCGGGATGAACAGCGATTGCCAAATGGCTTGCGCCGCCGGGTAGAAAAAGAAGACGGCTGAGATGAAGACTTGTGGCGCAATGAGCGCCAAAGGCAAAAGCCAGCCTTTGAAGGTGACACGCTTTTCCATCAACCCTGCCCCCGCAGAAAAGAGGCGGGCACCGTCGCGCCCGCCTCCATCAATTCAGCGTTAGTTGTTGGCTTGCTCGAAGCGACGCAGCAGAACGTTGCCGCGCTCAACAGCGGAGGTCAGCGCCTCGTCTGCTGTTTTGTCACCAGCCCAAACGGCCTCCAACTCTTCATCGATAATGCCACGGATCTGGTCGAAGGAACCAAGACGCAGACCGGAGGAGTTTGGCGTCGGGTCGTTCGCCGTCATCTGCGTGACCGAGATGTCGGTGCCTGGGTTTTCGTCATAAAAACCCTGCTCGCGGGTCGCTTCGCCGGCTGCCAGCGTGATCGGCAGATAACCGGTGTCCTGATGCCACTGCGCCTGGACGCTGGTCGAGGAAAGGAAGTTCATGAAGGCGGCAACGCCTGCATATTCTTCGGATTCATGGCCTTCCAAGACCCAAAGGGAAGCACCACCGATGATGGTGTTCTGTGGAGCGTCGACAGCACCGGCCCAATAGGGAAGCGGGCGAACCTCGAAATCGAACTCAGCCTCGGCGCTGATACCGGCATAACCAGCAGAGCTTTCGGTAAAGAGAGCGCATTCGCCTGCACGGAAGTTGGCGCCGCCTTCGTTGCGGCGGCCCGCGTAGATGAAGCGACCATCTTGTGCCCAATCACCCAGGGTCTGCACATGCTGAACCTGGATTGGACCGTTGAACGCAAGCTCGGTGTCGAGGCCGGCAAAGCCATTATCCTGCGTGGCGAACGGCGTGTCGTGATAGGCTGAGAGGTTCTCAAGATGGATCCAGCTCTGCCAGGCCGTGGTCATCGGACATTCGATGCCAGCATCACGCACCTCGGCGAGGACATCGCCAACCTGCTCCCAGGTGGACAGATCGACATCGGGGTCGACGCCTGCCTCTTCAAGCAGGTTACGGTTGACCCAAAGTACGGGCGTTGAGGAGTTGAACGGCAGCGAGAGCATGTCGCCATCGGACGTCGTATAATAGCCGGTCACAGCCCCGATATAGGCATCCTGGTCGAATTCAGCGCCTGCATCGGTCATGACTTCGTAGACCGGGCGAATGGCGCCTTCAGCCGCCATCATGGTGGCCGTGCCAACTTCAAAGACCATGAGGATATGTGGCTGCTCTCCGGCGCGGAACGCGGCGATGCCAGCATTAAGCGTTTCAGAGTAGTTGCCCTTGTGCGACTGCACGACGACATAGTCGCTTTGGCTGGCGTTGAATTGTTCAACCTGCGCAGCAACCAGTTCGCCGAGACGGCCGGTAAAGGCGTGCCAAAACTCGATTTCGGTTTGCGCATAAGCCGCAATGGGTGTGAGAAATGTGGCTGCGGCTGCGACCGAGCCAATGATCATCTTTTTCATCAGGTGTCTCCCTTGAGGATCGGCGCCTCAGTTTGATCTCAGGAATCAACCTGAAACCGCGGACGCCGTGAGGGCCATAATGGTCCCCCGTTCGCGGCGCGACAACACCAATTTTTCAAGACAGTCAGATGACAGAAACTTGCGCTACGGGAACCTTAGTTTTTTTACTCCGCTGGAACAGGTACGGCCTCGGTCGAAACTGGCGCATCCGCGTCATCCTTCGCAGGCGCACGCAGGCAAAGGCGCAGCAAGGGCGGAACCGTCAGAAGCGTGAGAAACGCTGACATCGACAGACCACCGACAACCACGGCGCCCAAACCACGGTAAAGTTCGGCGCCTTCACCGGGAATGAGGACCAGAGGCAGCATACCCATGATGCTTGTCAGCGTGGACATGAAGATCGGACGGATACGGTGATTGGTCGCTTCTTCAATGGCCTCAACCGGCGCCATGCCCTCTTCGCGTAGGTTGATCAGCGTCTGGTGGACGATGAGGATCGCGTTGTTGACCACGATACCGATGAGAATGATGAAGCCAAGCAGCGTCAGCATATCGAGCGGCTGCACCTGAAATGTGTTGAGGAGCGCAAGCCCTCCAACACCACCAGCAGCTGCCACCGGCACCGAGATCAAAATCACAAGCGGCAGAATGAAACTTTCAAACAGGATCGCCATCACCAGGAACACGATGAGCAGCGCGACGATCAGATTGATCTGAATGGCATCCCAGGTCTGGCTCAACTGATCAGCAGTGCCCGATACGCTCAGCCGGATACCTGGCGGCAACCCTTGCGCTTCCAGCGGCGCGACAACTTCGCTTTCCAACAGGGCAACGGCGCTCTCAAGCGGCAACGCATCCGATGGTCGCACCTCAAGCGTCACGGTCCGCAGACGATCGCGATGGCGAATCTCGGTCGGACCCGCGGTGACGATGACATCAGCCAAAGCGGACACCGGCGTGATCTGACCTGACGGCGTGACGACGGGAAACCCGCCAACATCCTGGGTGCGCAAGCCTGACAGAGCAGAGCGGTCACCGAGCAGAACAAGATTGAGACGGTCGGCTCCTTCAGTGATTTCGGCGACCCGCAGCCCGTCATTGTAGGCATCCACCGTGGCTGCGAGCGCGCGCGCATCCAACCCGGCATCGGCAAGCCGTAAGCGATCTGGGATCAGGCGAACCTCTGGCGCACCGAGTTCCAGGCCAGGGATAGGACGGAACTGATGGCCTTCAGACCGCGGCAGGATACCCGAAACCATCCCGGCTGCTTGCCCAGCAACGGCGAGAATGGCTTCCAAATCCTGACCTGAAACATTGAGCTCAATGGTTCGCCCGCCACCAATGCCCTGCCCGAAGAGCGAGGGTTGGGTCATGAAGCCAAACGTTCCAGGCTCCGCAAAAATCGGCATGGAGAGCACAGGAATAAGGTCCCCAGCGCGGGTTCCGTCCATCGCCGTTGCCCCGACGAAACTGTTGCCGGGCGTTGCCACGAAGAAGAAATTCTCGATCGCCGGCCTGCCGTCTTCCAGCTCAAGCGCCGGCGCGGCCTCCCACATCGGACGCGCCGTCTGCTCGATCCGCTCGGCGATCGTCTCAGTCGTATCGAGATTGTAACCGGGCGGCGGAATAATCAAGCCGAAGACCAGGTTGCGGTTGCCTTCAGGCAGATACTCAAGCTGCGGCAGAAACGTCACGCTTGCCGTGATGGCCGTGCCTGCGATCACCGTCACCATGACGATGCCAAGCGCCCGCATACGCACTGTCGCGCGCACATACATCATGACCAAGGCTTTGAAACCGCGCCCCAGATGGTCGATGCCAGGTAATGGCAACATCTTCTGCTGGCCGCGCCCCAAAAGGCGGCTCGACAAGGCCGGAATCACGGTTACAGCGACAAGCAAGGACAACAGGACCGACACCGAAATCGCAACGGCGATGTCGCGGAAAAGCTGGCCCGCTTCCAATTGCATCACCAGTATCGGCACGAAGACCAGGACGGTGGTCAAGGCGGAAACCAATATAGCGCCCCAAACCTGTTTGGCGCCGCGATAAGCGGCCTCCCGGCGCGGCATGCCCGTCTCGCGCAGACGGTAGATGTTCTCCAAGACAACGATCGCCGCATCGACAATCATACCGACGGCAAACGCAATGCCAGCGAGCGAAATGACGTTCAGCGTTCGCCCAGTCGCGGCCATGACAACGAACGTCGCGACAATCGACACCGGGATGGCGAGCGACACAACCAGCGTCGCGCGCGGACTGCGCAAGAAGAGCAGAAGCACCATCGCAGCGAGCCCGCCGCCGATCCAGATGTTCTGTGTCACTAGATCGATGGCGCCCTCAATATAGACCGTCTCGTCATAGACCTGCTGCAGGACGAGGTTCTGATCAGCGACCGGCCCGGCGGCGAGTTCGTCGAGCGTCTGGTGCACCTCCTCCATCGTCTCGATCACGTTGGCGCCGCGCTCGCGCACGACGTTGAACGCCAAGCCCGGATCGCCATTAAATCGCAATCGGACAGCCGGCTCCTCATAGGCAAAGGCAACCGTCGCGACGTCGGCAATCCGCACCCGCCCCAGCGGACCGCCATCGGTTTGCGAGCGCAAAACCACGTCCTCCACCGCCGTGATGGTGTTGAGATTGCCTTCGGCACGCACGACATAGCGGCGCTTACCTTCTTCGACGTCGCCAGCGGAAAGGGAGACATTTTCGGTCCGCAGCCGGTTGACGACCTCCGGCACCGTCAAGCCAAAGCGCGCCAATCGTTGCGGATCGATGATGATCTGAAGCTCACGGCTCACCCCGCCGAACACGTTGACGGCCGACACGCCCTCCACGCGCTCAAGACGGTCCTGCACGACGTCTTCAATAAAATCGCCATAGGTCGGCAAGGAGCGGCTGTTGCCTTCACCAGCGAGCACGAGCACCCAGGCGATCGGGCTATCATCATCGCCGGACGTGTTAAGCACCGGTTCGGACGCCTCATCGGGGTAGTCGCTCACCCGGTCGAGGCGGTTGGAAACCAGCAACAAGGTCTGGCTCATGTCGGTGCCGATCGCGAACTCGAGCGTAATTTGAGCTTGGCCGGTTGAGGAAGACGACGTCATGATATCGAGGCCTTCTAACCCGCGCAGCACATCCTCCTGCGGGTTGACAATCTCGCGCTCAATTTCGACCGGCGCGGCGCCAGGCCAATTGGTGGTGATCGTGACAACAGGCGAACTGACATCCGGCGCCAATTGAACTGGAATGCGCGAAAGGGCCAGCCCGCCGAACAGGATTGCCATGATCACCGTGGCTACGACGGCGATCGGCCGATCAATCGCAAAGCGGATAAGATCCATGATTCCCGTTCCTTAGTTGGTCGCCTGGATCGGCTGGCCTGGAAACAGGCGCTCGTTGCCGCGCACGACCACGAAGTCTCCCTCGTTCAAACCGCCCAGCACCTCAAAGCGATCGCCCATTGCAACGCCGATTTGCACGGTACGGGGCGTCGCCACACCGTCTTCATCGACGAATACGGACCAGCCAGACGCGCTTTGCGTCAAAGCGTCCTTGGGCACCGATAGCGCATCACGCGGTGCATCGGTCGGCACCGAAACCGTGATCGACTGCCCAACGGCAACGCGCCGGGTCAGCGCCTGGAGATCGGTGGTGAACCGAACCGGACGCGTGCGCGTCGCGGCAAATTCCGTCGGCAAGATAGCACGAACCGTGAGAGCAAGTGGCGTTCCTTCTTCGGTTTCGCCGCTCAGCACCAGTTCCGGTGACAACCCCTCAATGTACAGCGCAGGCACGTTTGCCTCGATCTCAAGCGTCGTGACATCGAGCAGTCGTGCAACCGGCTCGCCGGCTGAGATGAACTGTCCGGGATCCGTCTCGACCGATAAAACAATGCCGCGAAACGGCGCCGTAATCTCCGCGCGTTCAAAGTTGTAGCGCGCGCGCTCGAGCGCAGCCTGAGCATTCAGTAGCCGTGCCTGAGCTTCGGCTAACTGGCCACGCGCTTCGGAAAACGCTCCGCGCGTATCTTCCAGCCGACCTTCGGAAAACGCTGAACTGCCGCGCAACGCATCGGTTCGGTTGAACACATCTTGCGTACGTGTGACCCGCGCCTCAGCAACTTCGATGCCCGCCTCCGCCTCAGCAAGACTGGCCTCAGCCTGCGCGAGTTCGATCTCGATCAACTGACGGTCGAGCACCGCCAGCACATCGCCAGGCTCAATCTGATCTCCAACAAGGATCCGAACTTCATCGACGATCCCCGCCACCCGAGCAGCGATCGCACTGTCACGTTGGGCAACAACCTCACCAAAGATCGGCCGCGTCTCGGCCAAGGTGCGCATTTCCACCCGCTCTGTCACGACCAGCGAAGGACCACCCTGGGCAAATCCTGGTGGAACAAACACAATCACAAAAAGGAAAGCGGGGATGACAAGCGCAGCAGCGCGGTACAGGTGCATGATCGAAGGAACTTTGAACTGGTGTAGAAACAAATGTCGGAAACCGCAGGCGAATGCCAAGGCTTTACCGCCGACGACGGTAACCTAGCGCCAAACGCCAATTGAGCAATCCGAACAGAAACGCAGCACCCGACTCTCCTGCCAAACACCGCTCATCTATCTGGATACAGATAATGGCAACAGTAAAGGCAGAAAGTGATCAAGCAGGGGCGACATTCGATTTCGAGGGTTTTTTGCTGACGGCGCAACCAATCGAATGACGGCACTGAATGCCGACGGATGGTTGTCGGTAGGTTAGGAGCTGCGCGCGATGGGCTGATATACCAATTCGCATCTGCGCGCCATTTGCCGAATTTGGTTGACAAAAATCAGCCGCTCGCTGGCGACCGCTTGCATTCTCCTGACCCTGGCAAGGGCGGGAACGTTTGCATGGATACAGTCTTCGAAAAGAGCGCCGAGGAGCGGGCATCGGCCTCCATGCCGGACGCGGAACAGCTCCGCCAATCCTTTGAATGGAATGATGCACTTTCGCTGCTCGATGGCTTGCCGGGCGGGGGGTTGAACATCGGCTATGAGGCTGTGGATCGCCACGTTGTGGGCGGTCACGGCGACCAAGTTGCCCTACGCTGGTTCGGCAAGGATGGCAGCACGCGTAACCTGACCTATGCCGGTATGGCAGGCCTGTCCGCGCGCTTTGCCAACGTCTTGAAAGATCATGGTCTGCACAAAGGCCATTCGCTGTTCGCCATGATGGGGCGCGTACCGGAACTCTATGCGGCCGCCATTGGCACGCTGAAAGCCGGCCTTGTGTTTACACCGCTGTTCTCCGCTTTCGGGCCGGAGCCGATCCGCACGCGCATGGAGATTGGAGAAGCCGACGTCCTGCTCACCACCGCCTCCATCTACAAACGTAAGATCGCTGCGTGGCGCGATGACATACCCTCCCTGAAACTGGTCCTCATCGCCGGCGATGAAGCACCGGAAGGATGCGTTGCCCTTGGCCCTGCCTTGGAAGCCGCCTCGGAACGATTTGAGGTTGTGCGCACCGAGCCGGAAGACCCCGCACTCATCCATTTCACCTCCGGAACCACAGGCAAACCCAAAGGCGCCGTGCATGTGCATGGCGCGGTGATCTACCACGCTTTTTCCGGCCGCAACGCTTTGGAACTCAAGCCCGGCACGACCTATTGGTGCACCGCCGACCCGGGTTGGGTGACCGGTACGTCCTATGGCATTCTCTCACCGCTGGTGAACCGCGTGACGATGATTGTCGATGAAGCCGAGTTCGACCTGGATCGCTGGTACACAACGATCGAGCGCGAGAAGGTGCAGGTCTGGTATTCGGCACCTACGGCCATTCGTATGATGATGCGGGCAGGCGAAGAAGCCGCAGCGCCTTACGACTTCTCCTCTCTCAGCTTTTTGGCCAGCGTCGGCGAGCCGCTCAATCCCGAAGCCGTGGTTTGGAGCGAGAAGGTTTTCGGTCGCCCGTTCCACGACAATTGGTGGCAGACCGAGACCGGCGGAATCATGATCGCCAACACCAAGGCGATGGATGTGCATCCGGGGTCCATGGGCAAGCCGCTGCCCGGCATTGAGGCCGGGATCGTCGAACGCGACAACGGTGCGTTACGAGAACTTGCCGATGGCGAGATAGGAGAATTGGCTCTGCGGCCCGGTTGGCCCTCAATGATGCGGACCTACCTTCACGAGAAAGCGCGTTACGACAAATGCTTTGTCGATGGCTGGTACCTTTCCGGCGATCTGGCGATGCGCGACGCCGACGGCTATTTCTGGTTCGTGGGGCGCGCCGATGATCTGATCAAATCCTCCGGCCATTTGATCGGCCCGTTCGAGGTGGAAAGCGCCCTGATCGAGCATGAGGCCGTCGCGGAGGCTGGCGTGATCGGCGTACCGGATGAGACGGCCGGCGAGGTGGTCAAAGCCTATGTCGTGCTCAATCCTGATTTCGTAAAGTCTGACGAGTTGGAACGCGCCATTCGCGGTCACGCCCGCAAAAAGCTTGGCCCGGCGGTGGCGCCGCGTGAGATCGTGTTCCGCCAGACCCTCCCCAAAACGCGATCAGGCAAGATCATGCGCCGCTTGCTTAAGGCGCGTGAATTGGGCTTGCCGGAAGGCGATATTTCAACCCTGGAGAGTGATGAAACATGAGTGTGATCGATCGACCGCGCCTGGACCATGCCCATGTGCTGGACCTGCTCACCCACATGGTTCGCATTCGCCGGTTTGAAGACAAATGCGCCGAGCTCTACACGCAGCAAAAGATCCGCGGGTTCCTACACCTTTATGATGGTGAGGAGGCGATTGCCTCAGGCATCATCCCGGTTTTGAGCGCAGATGATCGCATTGTCGCGACATACCGCGAGCATGGCCATGCGCTCGTGCGAGGCATACCCATGACGACCGTGATGGCGGAGATGTATGGCAAGGCCGAAGGCTGCTCGGGCGGCCGCGGCGGGTCGATGCATCTTTTCGACAAGGCGACCAACTTTTATGGTGGCAATGCGATTGTTGGTGGCGGCTTGCCACTCGCCGGTGGGTTGGCGCTGGCCGACGCCATGCAAGGCCAAAGCAATGTCACTGCCTGTTTCTTCGGTGAAGGCGCCGTGGCGGAAGGTGAGTTCCATGAAACGCTCAACCTCGCCAGCCTTTGGAATTTGCCGGTTCTGTTCGTCTGCGAAAACAATGGCTATGCGATGGGCTCGGCGATCGCGCGCACAGAGGCCGAAACCGACATTCATCTGAAAGCCGCCAGCTACGGCATCGAGTCTGAAGTGGTCGATGGCATGGATGTCGTGGCTGTCGAGGCAGCTGCGCGGCGGGCCGTTCAGCGGATCAGGGAAACCGGCGCGCCCTTGTTCTTGGAATGCCGGACCTACCGGTTCCGTGCCCATTCCATGTTCGATGCACAGCTCTACCGCCCCAAAGATGAAGTGGAGCAATGGCGCGACAAAGGCCCCATCGTTCGCTTCCAGGGATGGCTGCTGGAAAACAAGCTGATCCACAAGGACGACATCACCAAGATTGAAGCCGATGCCGATGCTGAAATCGCAGAAGCTGTCGCCTTTGCAGAAGCTGGAACTTGGGAGCCGGTCGAGGACCTGGAGAAGCATGTGCTTGGCGAGCAACCCGCACCTCCTCCGCCTGCACAGCCGTCGGGCAAGACAGTTGAGACGACCTACCGTGAGGCGGTCAAACAAGCGATCGAAGAGGCGATCACGCGCGATGATCGCGTCTTCCTGATGGGCGAGGATGTCGGCGCCTATGGCGGTTGCTATGCGGTCACCAAGGGGCTCATGGAACAATTGGGCGAAGACCGCATTCGCGATACCCCGCTGTCGGAGTCAGGGTTCACCGGCGCTGGCATTGGCGCGGCGGCCGCTGGAATGCGGCCCATTGTCGAGCTGATGACTGTCAATTTCAGCCTTCTGGCGCTCGATCAGATTTTGAACACCGCCGCCACCATGCGGCATATGTCCGGCGGCGCGTTCGGCGTGCCGCTGGTCATCCGCATGGCCACCGGCGCAGGCAAGCAATTGGCCGCCCAACACTCGCACTCGCTGGAAGGCTGGTACGCCCACATTCCGGGCCTCAAGGTTCTTGCTCCAGCGACCGTGGAAGATGCGCGCGGCATGCTCTGGACCGCGCTGGAAGACCCCGATCCGGTGCTGATCTTTGAAAATGTGATGCTCTACAATCGCACCGAAATGCTCGACACGAATGCGGCTGCAGTGAACATCAGCAAGGCCGCCATCCGACGTCCAGGCAAGGACATCTCGCTGATCACCTATGGTGGATCGCTGCACAAGGTGATGGACGCCGCAGACCAGTTGGCAGCCGATGGCATCGAGGCCGAGGTGATCGATCTGCGCACCCTGCGACCGTTGGATGATGCAACCATTTTGGGGTCGCTGGCGCGGACGCGCCGAGCACTGATTGTCGACGAAGGCTGGCGTACCGGATCGCTGGCGGCTGAGATCTCCGCGCGGATCATGGAGCAGGGTTTTTGGCATCTGGACGCGCCGGTCGGCAGGCTCTGTTCCAGCGAGGTTCCGATCCCATACCCCAAACATCTGGAGGACGCTGCGATCCCGCAAACGCCGAGCATCGTTGCGGCCGCAAAATCGGTTATGGGGCGCTAGCGATGGGCGTGTTTGAGATGCCATCGCTGGGCGCCGACATGGAAGCGGGCACGCTGGTCGAGTGGATGATCAAGCCTGGCGATGCGGTCAAGCGCGGCGATGTCGTGGCGGTCGTTGAGACTCAGAAGGGCGCCATCGAAATTGAGACCTTTCAGGCTGGCACCGTGCACCATCTGGCGGCTGATCTGGGCCAGAAACTGCCTGTCGGCGCGCCGCTGGCAGTGATCCTCGGCGATGGTGAGCAAGCACCCGCCGAGCCAGCAGCTGCTCCAAAAGAGGTTCGCGCAGAACCAGAGCAGCCTGCGGCTTTTCAGCTACCGCCACCGCCACCGCCCGAGCCGGTCACCGGGCCCGAGCTAGCTCCACCAGCGCTTGCGCCTGCAGTGCCGCCACCGGCGGGTTTGATAGCCTCACCGGCGGCCCGGCGTCGTGCCGCCGAATTGGGTGTTGATCTCACCAAGGTCACCGGCACCGGGCTTGGCGGTGCGATCCAGCTCGCCGATGTTGAACATGACCGTGGCGGTGCGTCGGAAACCCGACCGGTGGCAACCAAGTCCGAACAAAAGTCAACTTCACCGATGGCAGAGATGCGCAAGGCGATTGCCGCCGCGATGTCGCGCTCGAAGCAAGAAATTCCGCATCTTTATGTCGGTCAAACGCTCGATCTTGAGCCGGCCTCACAATGGCTTGCCAAGACAAATGAAGGACGCGACCCTGCCTCGCGCTTGCTGATGGGCGCGCTGTTCGTACGCGCGACCGCATTGGCCGCCACGAAGGTGCCCGTGGTCAATGGGCAGTTTTCCGGCGATCCCTTTGAACCCTCCAAAAGCGTTCATGCCGGCGTTGCGGTCGCCTTGCGCGGCGGCGGGCTTGTCGCGCCAGCGTTGATGGATGCGCAGGACCTCTCACTGGATGCCACGATGAGTGGTATGCGCGACCTCGTCACACGGGCACGGTCCGGTCGATTGCGCGGGTCGGAAATGACGATGGGTACCATCACCATCTCAGCGCTTGGCGAAACCGGCGCTGAAGCGATGACAGGCGTTATTTTCCCACCGCAGGTGGCGCTGCTGTGCGTCGGCGCGCCGCAGCGTCGGCCCTGGGTGGTGGGCGACCAAGTGGAGCCTCGCCAAACCGTCACTGTCACTCTGTCGCTCGATCACCGTGTCGGCGATGGCCGACAGGCGGCGCGGTTCCTTGAGGTATTCCAGTCGTTGATGCAAGCCCCGGAGACGCTATGACACCGCAAGAGATCCGCACCGCTTTCCTAGCCGAGCTTTCCAAGATTGCACCTGATATCGATCCGGCCACAGTGTCGGACGACGACCATATTCAGGACGATCTGGAACTGGATTCCATGGACGTGCTCAATTTGGTGACCGCGCTTCATGCCCGTTTCGGGATCGACATACCAGAGAGCGACTACCCTCAAATCGCAACACCTGCTTTGGCCACCGCCTATCTGTCTAAGAGCGACTGACAAATCGGCGAAAGGCCCGCTCGACCTTCCGGACTAGATCAGCTTCGAGTGGACCTCTGGCACGAAAGTCTGGTCGCTCCTGGGTGGTCGGACGTAATCATGTTGTGGCGGTCTATCTTCCAGAACGATCGGATCGCGCTCGATCGTCTCGTACGGGATCATCGATAATAGATGCGCGATACAGTTGATCCGGGCATGCTTCTTCACGTCGGACTCTACAACATACCAGGGGCACTGCTTGATGTCGGTATGCGAGAACATGACATCCTTGGCCTCTGAATAATCGACCCAGCGCTTGCGGCTCTCCAAGTCCATCGGGCTGAGCTTCCATTGCTTGTTCGGATCGTTGATCCGGTTTTGAAAGCGCCGCTCCTGTTCCTCGTCACTCACCGAGAACCAGTATTTGATGAGCTGGATACCCGAGCGGACAAGCATGCGTTCAAACTCCGGACAGCTACGCAGGAACTCCAGATATTCCTCTTCGGTGCAAAACCCCATGACGCGCTCCACCCCGGCACGATTGTACCAGGAGCGATCGAAAATCACGATTTCACCGGCGGCTGGAAGGTGCGGAATATAGCGCTGGAAGTACCATTGCGTCTTCTCGCGCTCCGTAGGTGCAGGCAGCGCAACAACGGTGCACCCGCGCGGGTTCATCGCCTCAATAATGCGCTTGATTGTGCCGCCCTTGCCCGCCGCATCGCGTCCTTCAAACAGGATCGCAACCTTATGACCGGTGGCTTTCACCCATTCCTGCATCCGCACCAGCTCGGTTTGCAGACGCGCCAATTCCGCCAGGTAGGCCTTGTTGGATAGCTTATTGCTGTGCGGCTCGTGCTTGTGGCTCATGGCACACCTCGGTGGGGCCAGACGTGAGTGCTGGAAGACGGCCGACCATCACGTTGTAACGGTCTGACGCCCAAAACACGGTTCGAAGCACCCCGGTCGACCTGGCCCCAGCTCTGAAGAAAGGCGCCCGCCCGATGCCGGCAGGCTTTCACGTTCACCAAGAGATGGCAACCGAACGCAAGACGACCGAGCTCATGGCAACAGCATCCCACGCAGCATGAAATAGAACATGGCGGCCAGCAATCCGGCTAACGGAACCGTAATCACCCAAGCCGCAGCAATGCGCAGCAACAGATTGCGCTTCACCAACTCAACACGGTGCACTCGACCAAGATCCTTGCGCTCCTTTTTCCTAAGGAGCCGCTCGCTCGCCGACTGTGTCTTCATGGCACGTAGCATCTCGCCTTTAACCGTGACGTTCGCGGCTTCAAAGCGCTGAAGAAACGCTTCGACCTCCTTGGGGTCGTTGTCGCGATGATGGTCACGAATATCGTCAAGCATTCGCGCGTAGTTGGACTTGATGTACTCGCGCAAGAATCCAACCCCGAACACGCCTCCGACCGCGATGTGGGTGGAACTGACGGGCAAGCCAAGCTGTGATGCGACGATCACCGTGATCGCCGCGGCCATGGCAATGCAATAGGCGCGCATCTTGTCGAGTTCGGTGATTTCGCTGCCGACCGTGCGGATCAGCTTGGGACCATAAAGCGCCAAACCAAGCGCAATACCAATAGCACCGACCGCCATCACCCAAAGCGGGATCGAGGCTCGGGTTGCCACGCCGCCCTGCAGAATGGCTTCGTTGATACCCGCCAGTGGACCAACTGCATTTGCAACATCATTGGCGCCATGAGCAAAGCTCAGCAGAGCGGCCGCAAAGATCAGTGGTATCGTGAAAAGATCATTGATGCTCGATTTGTGATTGTGAAGGCTGTTCGTCAGTCTCGCGATGTAGGGGCGCATCAGCAGGTAAACCCCGACGGCAACCACAAAGCCGATCATCACAGCGCCAGGAAAGCCGACCGTAACCAGTTTAGAAACACCCTTCAGCATCAGATATGTGCCGAACGCCCAGGCCATCGCTGCGACAAGGATCGGCACCATGCGATTGGCCGACGCCAAGACGTCGCTCTGGTAGGTGATAGATCGCTTGATTATGTAGAGAAATCCGGCAGCGATCAGCCCGCCTAAAACCGGCGAAATCACCCAACTCGCAGCAATCATGGCGACCTGGTGCCAATCGGCAATGCCCCAACCGGCCGCAGCGATACCCGCCCCGAGAACACCACCGACAATCGAGTGCGTCGTCGAAACAGGCGCCCCAATAGCGGTAGCAAAATTGAGCCAGACAGCAGCCGCCAGGAGCGCCGCAATCATCAACCAGATGAACGTATCGCGGTTGGCCACCAGATCAGGGTCGATGATCCCCTTCTTGATGGTGCCGACAACGTCGCCACCAGCGATCAACGCGCCGCCCGCCTCAAAAAACGCGGCGATCAAGATGGCACCGGTCAGCGTGATCGCTTGCGAGCCGACGGCAGGACCAACATTGTTAGCCACATCGTTGGCCCCGATATTCATCGCCATGTAGCCGCCGATCATGGCAGCAACGACGAGCAGAATGCCGTCAATGCCACCATCGGTACGCACGATGGTGAAAAGCATAATGCCAACAATGAACATGAGGGCGGTTCCAAAGCGGAAAAGCTCATCACGATTCAATTGAATGGCCGATTCGATTCTTTCTGTTTTGAGCATAGCCCACCCCCCTTGTGCCGAAACGACACCCACCAAAGCTCACGGATCCACGGGCTTGTCGTTGATAGACATCAGGCGCAAACTGTTCCGCGCCTGCTATGTAGCGCGGCGCGGTGCGGGCTTGGCCTGAATCAAGGGGGAATGGCCATGCGACCACAGTTGGGAGAGAGCGGCGGCGCTGATCAGAGGCCGCTACACCTGGCAAATCTCAAATTGTGCCCGCAAGAGCACCAAGAGCCTTTCGGTCGACCAGCGGACCAGGCACCCCGACCGGCGCGCCTCGGCGCAATCGGCACATGAGGAAATACTACCTCCCCGTTGCCATCGCTTTGATCCTGGCCGCCTTTTGGTTCAGCGCCGATGCCCAGGAGATCGCTGCAGGGGTCGCCATCTTTCTCTTCGGCATGATGATGCTGGAAGACGGCTTTAAACTCTTCAGCGGCGGCACACTGGAACGCATGCTCGAACGCACCACGGGCTCCACGCCGCGCGCGCTTGCCTTCGGCATCCTTTCGACCACGATCCTACAATCCAGTTCGCTCGTTTCGGTGATCACGATATCCTTCCTGAGCGCTGGGTTGATATCGCTGATAGGCGGCGTTGGGATCATCTTCGGCGCCAACATCGGAACAACGACAGGAGCCTGGTTGGTTGCCGGCCTGGGTCTCAAGGTCAACATCGCGAGCTATGCGATGCCGATGATCGCGATCAGCATTGTTCTGGTTTTCCAGAAACCCAAGCCTATTCGCGGCCTTGGCTACGCCCTCGGTGGCCTGGGGTTTCTGTTCCTGGGTATCCACCACATGAAGGAAGGCTTTGAAGCCTTCAAGGATCAGATCGACCTTCTGCGCTTCGCACTGCCGGGCCTCGTGGGTCTGGTGGTCTACACGCTGCTGGGCACATCAGCGACCGTCATCATGCAATCAAGCCACGCGACCATGGTGCTGATCCTGACCGCACTTGCCGCCGGTCAGATCACCTATGAGAACGCCCTGGCGCTCGCAATTGGCGCCAATGTCGGCACCACGATCACGGCGATCCTTGGATCACTGAGCGCGAACTTTCAGGGCAAGAGGCTGGCGCTAGCGCACCTGATCTTCAACGTTACAACCGCAGCGGTTGCATTGATTTGCATCGCCCCACTGCGTGATATTGTTGACCAAATCAGCCTTTTGGTCGGCATCGGCGATCAGGACTACGCCTTGAAGCTGGCCGTCTTTCACACGGTGTTCAACACGCTTGGCGTGGCGCTGATGCTGCCGCTTCTGACCCGGCTTATCGCGTTTCTGGAAAAACGCATTGTTGAACCTGTGCCTGATGTCAGCCGTCCACGCTATCTCAACGAAGCCGTCGATGCTTTCCCACAAACCCTGGAAACGGCCCTTCGAAAGGAGGTCCAGCACCTCAACGAAAATGCGATTGAACTGATCCTGCACGGGCTTAACCTGCACCGGCAAGACATCTACACGACCGACAAGGTCGCCGAGACGGTCCAAAAAAGCCGCGCCCCGATGGACCTTGATATGGACGAGGGCTACGAGCGCCGCGTCAAAACGCTCTATTCCGCCATTGTCGAGTTCACCACGCGCGTTGGCGAACGCAGCCTCGAACCCGAGATCAACGAACGCGTGCACGCCTTGCGGGACGTGTCAGGCGACATTGTCAAGGCGGTCAAATCCGTCAAGCACCTGCGCAAAAACGTCCTGCGCTTCACTGGTCGAGACATGGGCGCGGTGACCAACCTTTATGATGGCCTGCGCACCGAGATCGCCAGGATCATCGTCGAAATTCACAAGCTGGAGTCGACCGATCCCGAGGAGCGCAGCGCGCTTTGGCTCGACCAAGAACGCGCCCAGATCGAAGACGATGCGCTGTCGACCACCCGACGCGTTGATGATTTGATCCGGCAAGGCAAGCTGCAACCCGCCGCCGCAACCTCATTCTTGAACGATTCTGGCTATGCCTACGCAGCCATGCGCAACCTCATCGAAGCAGCGCGTAAATACTATATCGAGCGCGACAGCGCGATGGCCGAAGTTGAACGGCTACTATCACTGGAGGACGAAGAGTTGGATGAGAACCACTTGGTCACCGATGCGTCACCTAAGTCTGAGACCGCGGACCATGGTAATAAAACTGTCGCACGGAGGACTTAGAGTGCAGGACCTTACGTACAGGTCGGGATCACTGCCATGGGATTGAAGAAGCTCGCCGAGAAAGTCGTGGACTACAATGAGCGCTTCGAACGCGGCAAGGCTGAAAAGATCAAGCCAAGCCACGTCGAAAAAGTTCTTAAGAAGCTACGTAAGAAGGCCATCGACTTGGAGGCCGACATCGCCTCAGCCCACTCGGCCGACAAAAAGGCCCGGCTTGAGAAGAAGCTCGACATCGCCAATACCCACATCGAACGCGCAGAATATCTCAGAAACGCGATCAACTGATCGTCGAAACCGCTGTGCGTCGATAGTCCCACCCGGCACCTGGCGCTCGCCAAAAAGCGAGCATCCAACAGAACAGAATGAATATCTTGCTCCTGGCTACCCGGTCGTGGGTCAGGCGCCCGGCATTGTAACGCGCGATCCGCGAAACGCGGATTATGATTGAAGCTGAAATGCCGATCGCCCTAACCCAAAGTGCTTCAAGCTAACCCACGGACCGGTTGATCCCGTTTGGAAAATGATCACCAAGCCAACTCCGACATTTGCAGCGCACCTTATTCAAGCGCAGCTGTTTTTACCCCCAAATGAAACCCAGTGACCTCACATGCGATTCCAAACGCGGAAGTTCGCGCTGTTGGCCGCGAACTCACGCTTCGAGCCCAACGGAGACCTTTGATCCAGTTGTACGACATGGCGCTTTCGGCGCTACGCCGAACTTTGTCAAACACTGCGGCGGTGTGTGCTTCTGGTGGCAAATGTATGGACCGACTGCGTTTCGCAAGAGAGAATTTGGCTCGATAGCGGACGTCGCTGATATGTATCCGGCCTGTTTATCGATACGCGGATCGTGGCCTTGATGGGAATACGCACGCACCATTGATCTCATTAGCGGACAGGCCCGTCATGGCCATTTGCCGCCTCAGATTCTGGGTGCGCCTGTTATCCGTTCCATGC